>NZ_JBTLRD010000008.1:0-189354 GCF_054584775.1 Polaribacter litoreus
GTTCCACGCGCTTTTATATCGGTTAAAACGGTCATCCAAAAAGAGGAAGATTCGTTTTTACCCAGCCAAAGCCCTAACACTTCTTTTTTACCATCAACACGTAACCCAACAGCAATATAGATGGTTTTACTAATCACTTTGGAGTTTTCACGAACCTTAAAAACGATACCATCCATCCAAACTATCAAATATAGAGCCTCTAAAGGCCTGTTTTTCCAAGCGATAATATCTGCTGTAATTTTATCTGTAATTCTTGAAATAGCTGAACTAGAGATATTAAAATCATATAATTCTCTTATTTGTTCTTCGATGTCTGTGGTACTCATTCCTTTGGCGTACAAAGAAATAATCAAATTCTCAACGCCATCAGCTGTGCTTTCTCGTTTCTTAATAAGCATTGGATTAAAAGAAGCGTCTCTATCTCTTGGAACTTGGATTTGTGTTTCTCCTAAATTGGTTTTGATAGTCTTAGTTCCATAACCATTACGTGAGTTAGAGTTGTTACTTTTTTGATGCCTATCATAATCTAAATGAGCATCTAACTCTCCTTCTAATATTTTTTCAACTCCTCGTTTGTGAAGCTGTTCTATAAAACTGGTCAGTTCTGAACCTGTTTTAAATTGTTTTAAAAAGTCTTTGTCGTTTAATAAATCTTCTGGTTTCATAAATAAAAGTGTGTTTATAAATTTAATGATTATTTTATCGTAAAGTTATTTCCGAAATTTTTCCTCATTGAGCAATTGAAATATTGCTCTAGAAAAATTTCAGAATAACTTTACTTACACACTTTTTGGTTTAGTACCTGATTTTATTGTTTCTGATATACTTTAATCCAATCTACAATCATTTTTTGTGGTAAAGGAGTAGTTTCATCTGGGTATCCTGCAATTTCGCCTCCAACCGCAATATTTAGAAGTAGAAAAAAATCTTTGTGAAATGCATAATACTTTTTGTCTGTAATTGTTAAAGTATGATAACTTTCTCCATCTACACGCCAAATCATTTCTTCCTCGGTCCATTCCAATTCAAACTCATGAAAATCTTCAGAAAAGCTACCATTTTTTAAATGGTACCCTTCAGCGCCCATTTGTGTGTGTTTACCAGATGCATCAGCATAATGTACGTTTGCTTCCACAATACTAGCACTGTCAGATCCCCAAAGTTCTAAGATGTCTATTTCGCCTGTAAATGGCCAAAGTGTATCACCTCCATTTTCATCAATATTAGAACCCAACATCCAAAATGCTGGCCATATAGCTTTACCACTTGGTAATTTTATTTTTGCAACAATTTTACCATAGGTAAAATCAAACTTTCCAGCTGTATTTAATCGAGCAGAAGTATATTCATTTTCTGCATGAATATCACTTTTATGAATGGCTTTAAGAACAAGTTGTTCATTTTCTATGTAGGCGTTTTTTTCACTATCTGTGTATCTTTGCCACTCTTTATTAAACCTTCCTGCAGGTTCTACCTGTCTATTCCATTTTGTAGTGTCTAATTTTTTTCTCTTAAAATTATCTTCCCAAACTAATTGATATACTTTATTTGTGTTTTTCATGTTTCTACTTTGATTGCAAGAATACAGTAATACAATTAAAGAGACAATAATAGAAAACGATTTATGCGAAATTTTATACATTTTTGGATTAAATGTTACAACAAGATAGTAAAATTACGATTTTGTTAAATAGTTTGTAAATTAAAAGATAATATGTTTAAAATTAGTACTTATTTTAGGTGGATGTATGAATAAAAAAGGACAGAAAGTACAATGTTTTTAATAACATTTTAAAGTTTACATTTTCTTTAATCGGATAAAAAAAACAGTATAACGAACTATAAATACCATTCGAATAATAAAAAAAAATTAAACAAGGATTATAATTACTTTTGGGTAATACTAAATATAATTATCATGTTATTAGAGCTTTTAAATACAATTTCCTTAAACACTTTTGTTGATCAATTTATAGATTATACCTTATTAACGATTGCTTTTTTTTCTTTTTTTACAATTATAAATAATTTGTGGGCAGTTAATAAAGAAAATAAGATTAAAATTAAGTGCATAACACAATAATTTGACTTAAATTTAATACATAAATTTATGCTTTAAAAAACATAAAGTTATGGTTTAACTCATGTTTTTTATGAGTTTAAAATTTCATCTTTTTTATCAATTTATTTACACTTTTATTATTCCTCTAAAACTAACGTTAAAAATTCTTCTGGTTGTTCTAACATAGGATAATGGCCACAGTTGTTAATAAAGTTCAAAGTACTGTTTTGAAACTCTTCAGCTAAAAGTTTAGCCTCATTTTCCATAAAAATAGTATCGTTTTTGCCAGAGATTATTTTTGTGGGTATCTTATTTTGTTTTAAATAACTAAACCATCTGTTCCACAATAATTTACTTTCAGTATTATAATCATACAAAAAATTAATAGTTCTATCGCCATTATTGTGGTGTAATAAGTTCCATTTTACTTTAATTTCTTCATCTGATATTTTTGTTTCGTCAAAGAAAAATGCCTTCATCTTTTTTCTGTATAATGAAAATGTACAAGACATTAAACGCGTAATTTTAGAAAATTCTTCTAAAGGCTGAACATTATCAGTAGAGTTATTTTTATAATTAAAAGAAATGGTATTATTTAAAAATACCAATTTTTGAATTTTTATTTCAGTAAACCTAATTTTTATTCTTTTTAAAATCTCTAAACCAACGAGACTTCCATAGTTATGAGATAAAAGTGTAATATTTTGAAGTTCTAATAGCCTCCATAATTCTAAGGTAACATCTGCTTGTTCTAGAATATTAAAATAATAATTAACAGGTTTTTCAGAAAAACCAAAACCAACAAAATCTTGAATAATTACTCTGTAGTTTTCTATTAATTTAGGTAAAACTTTATGATAGTCTATAGAAGATGTTCCATAGCCATGCAAAATTACAAGTGTATTATTGCTTTTTCCTATATCAATTACAAATACATCTCTACCTAAAACAGAAACCATTTGTCCTTTTTCAGCCCATTCTTTTAGTTTCATAAGTATGTGTTTAAAAAACAGGTTTTGCTCTATTTTGATGTTCAAAAACCAACTTTATCCAACTGTTTGGAGTTTCTATAATAGAGTAATGTTTTACATTTTCAATCCAAACAAGATGTTTACTCACATCTTCTGTAGCTAAAACAATAGCGATTTCTTTTACGGCAACTGGATCGGTTTTTTCCCAAAAGATTCGAACAGGTACAGAAGCTTCTTTTAAAGCATTGGTCCATCTGTGCCAATAGGTATAACGTTCATTGATAAAATTACTTAGAAAATGTACTTCTTTTTGGCCTTCAGTAGAATTCATTCGATTCCACATTTGTTTTATATCGTAATCTTTTTGAATGTTGTAGTTAATGTCTTCTCTCTTTAACTTTCTTTTAATTTTACGATAGCCATAACTTGTAAGCCTATAAATGTAACGTCCTATTTTTTTATCTTTTAAAAGTTTATCTATATTTCTTAAGTGCAAATACTCTAACCTCATGCTACTACTACACAGGTATATTTTATTAATTCGCAACGGAATTAAATTATGATTTTTACGAGATAAGATTTCTTGAGCAATAGAGGTACCATAATCATGTGCTAGTATAGAAACACTTTTTAAACCTAATTTGGTCCAGAGTCGTAAAGCAATATCGGCTTGATCTATTAAAGAATAGGTTAAAGAATCTGGCTTATCAGAAAAGCCAAAGCCTAAGTGATCATGAATTACAATTCTAAAGTAGTGCGAAAGTTCTGGTATAATTCTATAATAATCGTAAGAAGATGTAGGATATCCATGAATAATTACTAAAGTGCCAGCATGATTTTGTTGGTTAATATCTATAACAAAAACTTTTTTGTCGTCTATGGTAACAAATTTACCTTTGTCTTTCCAGTTTTCAGCAGTCATACGTTTGGGGGATTAATTGCTAAATATTTTAGATAAAGATAGTAATTTTTAGTTAGCTTTGAGTTTTTTAATGTTAAACATTTAAGAATATTTATTTTATAAACGTCATATTACCCATACCAATTCAGAAAACATTTACCTATAGTGTTACTGATCAGGAAGCTAACTATTTGCAAAAAGGAATGCGAGTAGCAGTGTCTTTTGGCAAAACCAAATTGTTTACAGGTTTGGTTTTTGAAATTCACCAAAACCCACCCACCTTATACGAAGCTAAACAGATTCATCAAATTTTAGATGATACACCTTTGGTAAATGAATTGCAATTAAAACATTGGCAATGGATTGCAAATTATTATATGTGTAGTTTGGGTGATGTTTATAGAGCTTCTTTGCCTTCTGCATTTTTATTAGAAAGTGAAACAATTGTTTATAAAAACGAAGCTTTTAATGATGATAGTGAATTAGAAGATGACGAGTTTTTAATTTTTGAAGCTTTACAACATCAATCTCAATTAACCATTCATCAGGTTGCAGACATTTTAGGTAAGAAAAAAGTGATGCCCACAGTAAATGAGTTGATAAAAAAATCGGCCATTTACATTCAAGAAAAAATTTACGAACAATACAAACCCAAATTGGTAAAATATGTTCGTTTACATGCAGCTTATACTTCTGATGATGCTTTAAATTCTTTATTAGAAGATTTATCTAGAGCCAAAAAACAACGTCAAGCAGTTTTAACTTTTTTTCAATTAGCAACAACAAAAAAACCGATAAAAGCTAAAGATTTAGAAACAAAAGCAAACGTTTCATCAGCAGTTTTAAAATCTTTGGTAGATAAAAATATCTTTGAGTTTTACGAAATTCAAACAGATAGAATTAATTTTAAAGGCGATACAAATTCACTTAAAACCTTAAATGAGTTTCAACAAAAGGCCTTTAAAGAAATTAAAGAAACTTTTACCAAAAAAGATGTTACACTTTTACACGGAATTACGAGTTCTGGTAAAACTGAAATTTACACCAAATTAATTCAAGAGGTTTTAGATACGGGTAAACAGGTTTTATTTTTACTTCCAGAAATTGCTTTAACTACTCAAATTATAACTCGTTTGCAGTTTTATTTCGGAGAACAAATTTCTGTTTTTCATTCTAAATATTCTATGAACGAAAGAGTAGAAGTGTGGAATAATGTATTAGAGAACAAAACAAAAGCACAAATTATTTTAGGAGCAAGATCATCAATTTTTCTTCCTTTTTCTAATTTAGGATTGATTGTTGTTGATGAAGAACATGAAACTTCTTACAAACAATTTGAGCCTTCACCAAGATATAATGCAAGAGATGCTGCTATTGTTTTGGCAAAAATGCATCAAGCAAAAATATTATTAGGTTCTGCAACTCCGTCTTTAGAAAGTTATTTTAATGCACAACAAAATAAATATGGTTTTGTAGCATTAAATAGACGTCATGGAAATGTACAATTACCAAAAATTGAGTTGATAGACGTAAAAGACAAACAAAAGAAAAAAGAAATGAAAGGGCATTTTTCTGATCGTTTGTTAAAATTAATTCAAGAGGCTTTAGACGAAAAAGAACAAGTAATCTTGTTTCAAAATAGACGAGGTTATTCACCTGTTGTAGAATGTAAAACTTGTGGAGTGGCACCTCAATGTCCTAATTGCGATGTTAGTTTAACCTTTCATAAATTCAAACACGAATTACGTTGCCATTATTGCAGTTATCAAAGAGCCATGCCAAATTCTTGCTCAGCTTGTGGTAGCAATACGTTAGACACCAAAGGTTTTGGTACAGAACAAATAGAATTAAAGCTTAAAGAATTGTTTTCGGATTATAAAATTGGGAGAATGGATTTAGATACCACTCGTGGTAAATTCGGTTATCAAAAAATAATTGGTGCTTTCGAAGCCAGAGAAATCGATGTTTTAGTGGGTACACAAATGTTGTCTAAAGGATTAGATTTTGATAATGTTTCTTTGGTAGGTATTTTAAATGCAGACACCATGTTAAATTTTCCTGATTTTAGAGCACATGAAAGAGCTTATCAAATGATGGTGCAAGTTTCTGGTAGAGCAGGTAGAAGTAAAAAGCAAGGAAATGTAGCCATTCAAACCTACAATCCTTATCATCAAATATTACAGCAAGTTTCTACTACAAATTATACAGAAATGTATAAAGAGCAATTGCAAGAACGTTGGCAATATAAATATCCTCCTTATTATAGATTGATAAAAATCACTTTAAAACATAGAGATTATAATAAAGTAGATACAGGAATCAATTGGTTGTTTAAAGCGTTGTATACTTCTTTTGGTGAACACGTTTTAGGGCCGACTGCACCTGCAATTGCAAGAATTCGAAATCAGTATATAAAAAATTTAGTCATAAAAATTCCGCCAAAACAAAGTTTAGCGAATACAAAAAATCAAGTTATCAAGATTAGAAATACGTTTGAAGCTGTAAAAGATTTTAGACCCATTCGTTTTATTATTGATGTGGACGCGTATTAGTGCAAAACAATTTATCAAGATTAAAATCGAAAATAAAAATGCCAGTTGAAATAATCTTGATTTTTTATCAGGATATATTATTTAGTTATAAAAATGAACACATTTTAATTTTTTAAATTAATAATATTTACCTCAAAAATCGACGATTTAACCTTAACAGCTGTACTTTTTTATCTTTTTCAGTAAAATCAAAAACAGCAGTTTTTTGTGTTTGATTTGGTCGTCCCCAATTGTAATACGTCGTTACTTTAAAAGATGTTGGCTTGTATTGTTTATTGCCTAAATAAGTGAGATTTACCAAATAATTACCATAATTTAAATGATCAATAAAAATTTCTTTAGAGGTGTACCCTTTTTGCTTTTGATCTTCAATTAACCCTTGATTTTGAGCGAGTGAATTTTCTAGTTCAAAAACTTCTAAATTTGGGTTTACAAACTCAATTTTAAACTCAGCTTCAGTAGTATTCCATTCAAAAACAATTCTAACATCACTTTCAATATTTTTTGTAGGATTTTCAACTTTAATTTTTTGAAGGTGAGTTCTCTCAATTGTATCTAAATTATAAGTAGCTATAATTTCAGAAGTAATAATTTCACCAATATCACTTTCATCAATATGAAAATCATTTTTAAAATAAACTTTATAGGTTAACCAAAAATCTCTATACTGTTTCAATTCTAAAAATAAATTGGCCAAATCTCTGTAAGATTGTAGATGTTTTGGTCTTAATTCAATTATTTTTTTATAAATGCTTAATGCTTCTTGTGTTTGGTTAATTTCTTGGTATTTGTAAGCCAATGCTTTTAAGCCTTCTGGGTTGTCAGCAAACATTTTTTCATAATCCGCTAAAATTTGCAGTAAAAAAGGGGTGCTGTTTTTTTCTTTTTTAAAGTGATTGAATAAAGCAAAATGAAAGTTGGTTGTGTTTTTATCTAAAGTATTGGTTTTGGTAAATACATCAATAGCTTCATTGATTTTTAATTTTTTGTACTTTTTTAAAAATGGATAATTAGTTTTAATTTTTCTGTAAGCAATGGCATCATAATTATAATATTCATCTTCATTAAAATAATAATTATCGAAGTTTATACCTTTTATTTTTTTATAATCTATATTGGTATAAACTTTAATTTCTGGATTTTTATAAAGGTGATTAATAATGTAAACGGCTTTAACTTCATCAATAAAAATATCAAAAGGAATATCAAAGTAAACGTCATCTATATTCCAAAGTACAGATCCATTCATTTCCTTACCTTTTATATAGGTAATCTCCTCACCAAAATCATTATAACGTATTAACAAATAAGGAGCCTTTTCTTGGATGGCTTTTGTTAATGACACACTGTTTTTGTTTAAAGTATTGCCATCAATTTTAATTGCTAAAGGAATTTCTAAATGTTCTCCAATATTCGTTTCACCAAGTTTTTTTACTTTTTTGTAATTTAATTCTGTAATGCTGCTTTTAATGTTCATTACTACATTTAAAATACTAGTAACGTCTTCAACCAATATTTCTACGCTGTCTAAACCAACGTAGCTAAAACTTAACTTATCGCCAGTTTTTGCTTTAATGCTATAATAACCTTTAGCATTAGAAACTGAAAATTGCGTTGTGTTTTCTACAAATATTGTTACGTTTTCAAGAGGTTTATTGTTGTATTTTATAAATCCGGAAATAGTTTTGTAGTTGTTGTTTTCTGAGTTCTGGGCAAAAAAAAGTAAAGGACTAAGAAGTATTAGTAAAAATAGTTTGTTTGTCATGGGTTATTTTAGACTAAATGCATCAAATTTTATGCCTAATATTTGTTTAAATTTAAAAATCATAAATTGTAATATTAAATTTTTTGTTTTTTCCATAGTTTAATTAATTCTTTTTCACGGACTAAAACAGAAGCTTTATTGGTTTCTACTTCAGCCCTTCTTTTATCTGTTAAATTGTCTGAATACCACCAATTATGAGTGTCTTTAATAGAGGTTTTTGTATCTCTAAAAGTAAGACCAGTTTTAAGTGCCAATTGATTATTAATTCGTGCAGACCCATAATTATACTCATCTTGCATAATCCAAGGAATTAAATAATAGATACTGTGTTCTTTTAAAAAATTATAATCATCAATTTGAATAATCGAATTTTCAGCATTAAAAGTGTCTTTCGTTTTGTTTACAAATGCCAACATGGTTTCTTGTTCAGAAGGCCCAACAACGTTATAGGTACCCACAATTTTATCTTCTGCCAAACGAATCATAAATTCAGCAACATCTCTAACATCAATATACTGCACAGGATCATTAGTTTTACCAGGTACTAAAATTTCGCCACCTTTCGCCAAACGAATTGGCCAATGAATAAAACGATCTGTTTTATCTCCAGGACCAAACATATAAGTGGGTCTCACAATTATTGTACGTTCTTTGCCAAAGGCATTTATAGCTTCAATTTCTGAATTAGCTTTCATTACTCCATAATCGTACTCCATTTTCAAAACCTCATCCTCCAGAATTTCAGGTACTTTTAAAACAAGTTTTTGATTTTCTTTAATGTTGTCTGTTTTGTAAGGAAAGTAAACACCTGTAGACGATGTGTAAAGGTATAAACCACAAGTATCTTTTAATAATTCTGCTGTTTTTTTTGTCCATGTTGCTTTGTGTCCAGAATTATCAATCACTACATCCCACTTTCTATTTTCTAAAGCTTTTAAATTATTTTCTCGGTCACCTACAAGATGTTCAACGCTATCAAAAACAGTTTTATTAACATTGGGTTTGGTTTTTCCTCTTGTAAAAATTGCAACTTTGTGACCTCTTTCTAAGGCGTATTTTATTTGATGAGGACCTAAAAAACTAGTACCACCCAAAATTAAAATAGATAAAGAATTGGATGTTTTGGTTTTACATGACAGTAAACCACTACTAATTAAAGGAATTGCGGCAGTGGCAACTAATCCTTTTTTTATAAATTTTCTTCTTGAGTTTTGCATATTTGTGTTTGATTTTGTTGGGTTGTAGCTAAGGTAACCAAAAAAAATAATTGGTGAAGCAACCTTTTTTAAATTGATGTAGTCTATATATTTGTAAGGCAGTTAAAACAGAACCAAAAGGCTTGAAAATTATAAAATTGCATAACCGAGAAAAATCGCTCATAAAAAAAGCGATTACCAACAATAGAGAAGCGCAACAACAATTGTTTGAGCAGCACTCACCTAAAATGTTGGGGGTTTGTAGGCAATATGTAAAAGATTTACATCATGCAGAAGATTTAATGTTACAAGGGTTTTTTAAAGTTTTTACCAACTTACACAAGTTTAAAAACGAAGGTAGTTTTGAAGGTTGGATACGCAGAATTATGGTAAATACTTGTATTTCTTACCTCCGTAAAAAAAATGTGATTGATGTATCTGACAAAGATTATGTATTTGATGATGCAGCTACAGAAAGTTTAGAAAACACAGCTGTAGAAGATATTCAAAAACTCATAGATCAATTACCAGAAGGTTATAAAATGGTGTTTAATTTATTTGCCATTGAAGGGTATAAGCATTCAGAAATTGCCAATCAATTAGGTATTTCTGAAAGTACATCAAAATCGCAATTATTTAAAGCACGTAAGTTATTGCAAAGTAATTATTTAAAAATGAATAAGGCAGTTTATGAAACTAAATAAACTAGATAAAAGCATCAAAGAAAAGTTAGAAAATAGAACTTTTACACCATCAGCTTCTGCCTGGGAACGTTTGTCTGTACAATTAGATGAACAGCCAAAGCAAAAGAAATTTGGTTGGTTTTTTTATATCAGTGCAGCAGCCAGTATTTTAGTATTGGTTACTATAGGTGTAAGTTTTTTTTCTGATGATGTACAAACTGTTGTGCCTAAAAATAAAATTGTTATTACACCAAGTGATAAAAAAGTAATCGATAAAAAAATTGATCAATTGATTAATGAAGTTCCAGTTCCTAAGGATATAGTGATAAAAGAAGCATTAGAAGTAACAAAAGATATTAATCATTCTCTAGTAATAGCAAAAAATCGTAAAAAAATAGTAGTTGATAAGAAAAATATCATCAAAAAAAGAGGTAAAAATAAAAGCATAAATACGAAGGTTGATGATAAGGCTATTGCCATAGCAAAGGAAATAGAAGAGTTTAAAGACCAATTTTCATCAAAAAAAATACTCAAACAAAACCCTAATAGCGCAATTAAAATAAATGCTGATGATTTATTGTATGCAGTTACGCACAAGCCTGTAGAAGTACAAGCATACTATGCAAAATATAATTTAAGTAGAGAAGATGTACTAAATACGATTAAAGGTGAGCTCAAAAAATCGAATTTAAAAGTAAATCCGAATACTATTTTAGCAGAAGTAGAACGCAGTATAGATGATGATTATTTTGAAAATAGTTTCATGAAATCTCTTAAAAGAAGAGTGTCTGATATTGCAGTTGCTATTGCTGCTAGAAACGATTAAAAATCGTTACTTAATTCTAAATCTATAATTAAAAACAACAATTTTAAAACCATTAAAAATGAAAAGAATACTATTAATACTAGTGTTGTTATGTACAACTATTGTTCAATCTCAAGAAAAAACTTTTGAGAGAGAAGTAAGTAAAATATCTAAAAGAATAGAAAAAATTACCAAACAGCAAAAAGATTCTTTAAAGGCAAAAGTTATTGCTATAGACAAGCAATTAGAAAAAGGAGAAATTACAGAAGTCACTTCTAAAACATTAAAGAAAGAAGTAGCTGCATATCATGCAAGACAAATAGAAAAATTAGTAGGCGAACAAGAACGTTTGTTGCAATTATTGGTGCAAGATAAAACTAATGGAAAAATAGCAAGTAACGACGAGAGCTCTAAAAAACCAATGGATAGTTATGATGATGATAATACATTTACAATAGGTAATAAAACCTTTAGATTCAATATTTCTGAAGGAGACAAAGAGGAAAATGAAGAGAGAAAGACAAAACGTTGGGAACGCAAAAACAAGTATCAAAGAAGCACAACTACACAATTTATTTTTGCAATGGGAGTTAATAATGTATTGAATGATAATAATTTATCAACTTTAAATAATTCTGAATATCAATTCTGGAGATCACGTTTTTACGAATTAGGATTCTCTTGGAAAACGCGGCTTTCTAACAAACCTTCTCAACTATATTTTAAATATGGAATTTCATTTTTATGGAATAATTTACGTTTAGAAGGTAATAGAACTCATATTAAAAATGGCGATATGACAGAAATCCAAGAGTTTTCAGATCAATTGTCAGATAGTAGATTACGCCATGTACAAATGAATTTTCCAGTTCATTTAGAATGGGATTTGTCTAAAAACAAAAAATACAAAAATGGCAATGTAAGAGATAGAACAAACAGATCTTTGCGAATTGGTGTTGGTGGTTTTGCAGGTTTTAAATTAGGTACAAGACAATATTTAGAGTATAGAGATGTAAATAATATAGAAATTGAAGAAGTGCAATATGATAATTTTAACATGAATATTTTTAATTACGGTTTAAGTACTTATATCGGCTATAGAGACACCAGCTTTTATGTAAAATATGATTTAAATCCACTGTTCCAAAATACTGAAACGAGAAACATTTCGATGGGAATACGTTTCGATTTTGATTAAAACACTCAAAAAATCAATTTATTTGATTACAAATTTTATAAATTACCCTATTTATATTAAAAAAATGTAAGTAAAAATTGCTTTATCGTAATTTACTTATTAAAAAAATAAAGCAATCGTAAAAATAACATATTAAAACCTTTTTGTTATAATTATAACAAAAAGGTTTTACTTTTAAACCGTGAAATTTTAATACAAATAGCATGGTAATTGGTATCCCTAAAGAGATAAAAAACAACGAAAGTAGAGTAGGTATGACACCAGCAGGTGTGTTTGCTTTAACCAAACACAATCACACTGTATATGTGCAATCTACAGCAGGAGATGGAAGTGGTTTTTTTGATAAGGACTATGTAAGAGTTGGGGCTACTATTTTACCATCTATTGAAGATGTTTACGCAAAAAGCGATATGATTGTTAAGGTAAAAGAACCTATTGAAGAAGAGTATTCTTTAATACAAGAAAATCAAATTGTTTTTACTTACTTTCATTTTGCTTCTAGTGTTCCATTAACAAAAGCAATGATTGCCAGTAAAGCCATATGTATTGCTTACGAAACTGTAGAAGATGAAGAAGGTACCTTACCGTTATTAACTCCAATGTCTGAAGTGGCAGGTAGAATGTCTATACAACAAGGAGCAAAATATTTAGAAAAACCAATTAAAGGTCGTGGAATTCAATTAGGTGGTGTACCAGGAGTACAACCAGGAAAAGTTTTGGTTTTAGGAGCTGGAGTTGTTGGTGTTCAAGCAGCAAAAATGGCAGCAGGATTAGGAGCTCATGTAACAATTTTAGATATTAACATGAAACGATTGCGTTACGTAAATGATGTTTTGCCTAACCATGTTGTTACAGGTTTTTCAAGTGAATATAGCATTCGCGAATATATTAAAACACACGATTTAATAGTTGGTGGTGTTCTGGTAAAAGGAGGAAAGGCACCTAAATTAATTACCAAAGATATGTTAAAAGAAATGCGACCTGGAACTGTTATTGTTGATGTTGCTGTAGATCAAGGTGGTTGTTTTGAAACTACAAAAGCTACTACACACCAGCATCCAACATATATTATTGATGACGTTGTACATTACTGTGTAGCTAATATGCCTGGTGCTGTACCTTACACATCTACAATGGCACTAACTAATGTAACATTAAATTATATTTTAAAATTAGCTAATTTAGGTTGGCAAAAGGCATGTGAAGTTGATAAATCTTTAGCAAAAGGATTAAATATTGTAAAAGGAGAGATTGTTTACAAAGAATTAGAAGGTATTTTTGATGAATAATATTGATTTTTTTTTGAACAAATAGGTTACTGAGAAATCAAAAATTCCTGTTGCAAGTAAGTATATACATAACACAATATGGAAGGCCTTAATTTTGAAACAGTCTCTTTTTTCTTCTCATTTTTTATTTTTTTTGATGTGAAACAACAAGGGCATAACTTTTTTAATCGATATAGATATTTTATTGGAAAAAAAACACTAAATTTGCACGCTTAAAATTAACAATAAATTATTAATTATGAATCATTACGAAACTGTTTTCATTTTGAATCCCGTTTTATCTGATACTCAGATAAAGGAAACAGTACAAAAGTTTAATGACTATTTGGTTTCTAAAGGTGCCGAAATGATTTCAAAAGAAGATTGGGGCTTAAAAAAATTAGCATATCCAATCCAAAAGAAAAAAAGTGGTTTTTATCACTTATTCGAATTTAAAGTTGCTGGCGAAGAAATTAGCGCTTTTGAACTAGAGTTTAGAAGAGATGATAGCGTTATGCGTTATTTAACTGTTAAGTTAGATAAACATGCAGCTGCTTGGGCAGAGAAAAGAAGAGAACGTGTTAAATCTACAAAAAAATAAGGTATGGCATCAATAGAACAACAAGCAAAAGGTGGTAAATCTGCTGACGTTAGATATTTAACGCCATTAGATATAGAAACAAAAAAAGAAGCTAAATACTGTAGATTTAAGAAAAAAGGTATCAAATATATTGATTATAAAGATGCTGATTTCTTAATGTATTTAGTAAATGAACAAGGTAAAATTTTACCAAGACGTTTAACAGGTACTTCACTTAAATATCAACGTAAAGTTGCGCAAGCAATCAAAAGAGCGCGTCATTTAGCGTTAATGCCTTACGTTGGAGATTTATTAAAATAATAAATACGTAGAGACATGGAATTGATATTAAGACAAGACGTAGAAAATTTAGGATTTAAAGACGATATCGTTGAAGTGAAAAACGGATATGGTAGAAACTTTTTAATACCAACAGGACAAGCAGTTTTAGCAACTTCTTCTGCAAAAAAAGTTTTAGCAGAGAATTTAAAACAACGTGCTTATAAAGAAGCTAAATTAATTGCTGATGCTAATGAGTTAGCTGAAACAATTAAAGGATACGAAATTAAAATTGCATCTAAAACAGGTTCAGGAGACAAATTATTTGGTTCTGTAAACAACATAGATTTAGCTGCAGCTTTATTAAAAGCAGGTACAGAAATCGACAAGAAATTTATTAAAGTTGTTGGTGGCTCTGTAAAAAGATTAGGAAAGTATGAAGCTTCTGTAAGATTACATAGAGAAGTAGTAGTAGATATTTCTTTTGAAGTAGTTGCTGAATAAATTACTTACTTTTTAAAACAAAAAAACTCGTTAGAAATAACGAGTTTTTTTGTTTTACATACCTAAAATAATTTAGGTAAAATATTATTTTCCAAAAAGACCACCAATCAAACCTCCAATTCCACCAGATTCCTTTTTATCGCCTCCTAAAAACATTCCAGCTACATCATCAACAACACTACCATCGCCATCAGCATCTAAAACTTTTTCTAAAAAATTTTGTTCTGAAGAAGCAGAGCTTCCACCCAATAATCCACCAAGTAAACCAACAATATCGCCAGAAGAATTCACATTTTGTTCGTTTTTTTTCTTTCCTAAATATCCCATTAAAATTGGTGCTGCAATTTTTAGAATATTGGCAACAGAGCTAGCATCAATTCCTGCTTTTTGACCAATAACCTGCTGAACACCTTCTTGTTTATTACCAAGAATATGCCCTAAAATTCCTGCACCATCTTTCTTTACAGCCTCATCAACACCACCATTAAACAAACCGCTTAAATTATTTAAAATACTGCCATTGTGTTTACCAGATAAAGCACTCATTAAACCAGCTGCTCCATCTGGAGAAGTTGCATTTCTTTCCATACCTTTCATTAAAACCGGCAACGCCATTGTTAGTACACTACTTGTTTTATTTGAATCGTTACCAGTTGCCCCAGCTACACCAGATACTATTTGTTTTCCTAAATCACTATTTAATAAATCTAAAATTCCTGACATGTCTTGTTTTTAAAATTTGTATTCGTTAAAATTATGACACAATATAGCAATAAAGTCACTTTAATTTAAACTATTTTTTTATCTTTCAATTTCATTAAAAATTTATAAACTACGGAATGAAAAAACTCGCTTTACATTGGAAGATTTTAATAGGAATGATTCTTGGAATCATTTTTGGTTTTATAATGAATTCTGTGGATGGAGGTAAAGACTTTGTAACGGATTGGATCAAACCCTTTGGAACCATATTTATTAATCTTTTAAAATTAATTGCAGTTCCTTTAATTTTAGCATCTTTAATAAAAGGGATTTCAGATTTAAAAGATATTTCTAAAATTAAAAAAATGGGGTTACGCACAATGTTAATTTATATGGGTACAACATTAGTAGCCATTATTATTGGTTTAGGAATCGTTAATTTGGTACAACCAGGAACAGGTATGCCTTCAGATACTATAGATAAAATTAAAGCAAAATATGAAACTTCAACTGGTGTTGTAGATAAAATATCAAAAGCTTCAGCCCAAAATGATGCAGGACCTTTACAGGCTTTGGTAGATATTTTTCCAAGCAATATTTTTACAGCGTTAGGAGACGCAAGTATGTTGCAAATCATCTTTTTTGCTTTATTTGTTGGAATTTCATTACTCTTAATACCAGAAAAAAAAGCCAGACCGTTAATGGATTTTTTCGATTCTTTAAACGAGGTGGTAATGAAAATGGTAGATTTAATCATGTTATTTGCACCTTATGCTGTTTTTGCTTTATTAGCAAACGTAATTATTGCTTTTGATGATACAGAAATACTTTTAAAATTATTGGTCTATGCTTTATGTGTAGTTGGTGGTTTATTATTAATGATTGCTTTTTACCTATTGTTGGTAAGCGTTTACACAAAAAAGTCTCCAATTTGGTTTTTACAACAAATTAGTCCGGCTCAACTATTAGCCTTTTCAACAAGTTCAAGTGCTGCTACATTACCTGTAACTATGGAAAGAGTAGAAGAGCATATAGGAGTTGATAAAGAAGTTGCTAGTTTTGTTTTACCAGTAGGTGCCACTATAAATATGGATGGAACCAGCTTGTATCAAGCCATTGCAGCTGTTTTTATTATGCAAGTTATTTGGCCAGAAGGATTAACTTTTTCAAATCAAGTGGTTATTGTAGCCACTGCTTTATTGGCCTCAATTGGTTCTGCAGCTGTACCAAGTGCTGGAATGGTAATGCTGGTAATAGTTTTAGAATCTATTGGTTTTCCTGCAGAATTACTGCCAATTGGTTTGGCTCTAATCTTTGCAGTAGACAGGCCTTTAGATATGTGTAGAACTACCGTAAATGTTACAGGTGATGCTACAGTGTCTATGATGGTTGCAAAGTCATTAGACAAATTACACGATCCAAAACCTAAAAATTGGGACGATAACTACGAAAATGTAAAATAAATAATGTCACTAAAAATTATACATCCAGTAGTGTCTGCAGATTGGTTACATCATCATATAAATGATGAAAACCTAATTATTTTAGATGCAACTTTACCAAAAGTTACTGCTAAAAAGAACAATATTATAGAAGACAAAATGCAGATTAAAAATGCCGTTTTTTTTGATATTAAAAATGTGTTTTCAGATACAAGTGCACCTTTTCCGAATACAGTTTTATCTGCTGAAGAATTTGAAAAAAAAGCACAAGATATAGGAATTCATACTAACAGTTGTATTGTTGTTTATGATGATTTAGGTGTTTATTCATCACCAAGAGTTTGGTGGTTATTTCAGTTGATGGGTTTTACTAATATTGCAGTTTTAGATGGTGGTCTGCCTGAATGGAAATCAAAAGGATATCCAATTGAAAAACCAATGGAAAGTGAAATTGTAAAAGGTAATTTTAAAGTGAATTATCAAGCTGAAAAAATAAAATATACAAATGATGTTTTATCTGCTATCGAAAATAATAACACTATAATTGCAGATGCACGATCTAAAGGTCGGTTTTATGCTACAGCTCCAGAACCAAGAGCAGATATAAAAGGTGGTCATATTCCGAATTCCGTAAGTTTAGCTTTTTCTAATGTTCTTGTTGATGGAAAATTAAAATCGACAGAAGAATTAGAAAGTATTTTTAATGCGATTAACCCAAAAAATAAAGATTTTATTTTTTCTTGTGGAACAGGTATTACAGCCTCTATTCTAGCTTTAGCAGCAGAAATAGCCGGTTTTAAAAATAATGCGGTTTACGATGGTTCTTGGACAGAATGGGGTGCTACAAAAGGTTTACCAATAGAAAAATAATATAAAGATAATGAATTGGACAAAAAAAGAGTTTGAAGCGTATGTGTTATTGTACGCTGCACATTGTAACTACTTTGAATCTGAAGAAGAGGAAGCGTATATTTTATCAAGAGTAAATCAAAAAACGTATTATAAAATTCACAATGAGGTTGTTGTAGATTCAGACGAGCATAATTTGAATAAAATTCAGCAATATTTATCAGAAAATAAATTTACACAAGCTGAAAAAGACGATTTAATAAAAGATATTAAAAATGTTTTTTTTGCTGATGGCTCTGTTGATGTTATCGAAAAAAAGGTGTTTAGTATTCTTAAAAAAATTATTGATTAATATTCAAAAAAAAACTCGCAACAGTAACGTTGCGAGTTTTCTAATATATTAGACTAAAGAATCACTAAAATTCTTAATTTATACTAAAAATTGTTTAAGCTTAAAATTGCTCTCTTCCTGAGAAGTGAAAATTTCCTTCAATAGCAGCATTTTCATCAGAATCAGAACCATGAACAGCATTTTCTCCCATAGAAGTAGCGTATAATTTTCTAATGGTTCCTTCAGCAGCATCAGCAGGATTTGTAGCACCAATTAAGGTTCTAAAATCGCTTACTGCATTATCTTTTTCTAAAATTGCAGCTACAATTGGCCCACGAGTCATAAAAGTAACCAATTCTCCAAAAAATGGGCGCTCTTTATGTACAGCATAAAAAGTTTCTGCGTCAGCTTTTGTCATTTGTGTTTTCTTTAACGCTACAATTCTAAAACCTGCAGCATTAATTTTTTCTAATATAGCCCCAGTATGACCGTTTTCAACTGCATCTGGTTTAATCATTGTAAATGTTCTGTTTGTTGCCATTTTCTTAATTTTTGGCAAAAATACAGTTTTTAATGTTAATAGCAAGTTAATCGTACATTTGTGTTAACTTTTGTTGTAAAATATTGTCTTTTCCGCGCATTTCCATGGTAATGGTTTGATTTTTAAAATTGAATTTTAGCAATCCGAAGCTAATTTCAGAAATCACATTTTTAATTCTATATGTATTTGGCTCTCCAGAATAACTTGTGTAAGAATGTGTCAATCCACTTGAAGTAAAATCTATAAGAGGATAAGAAAGGCCGTTTACCATTGTTTTAGAAAATTCAGAAATATGTCGATCACCAGAAAGCAGTAATACATTTTTTGCTTTAGATGTTGTAAGTATTTTTTTTAGTTTTTCAACTTCATGAGGGAAATTGCCCCAAGTTTCAAAACCGTGTTCTGACGACAAAACTTGAATACTACTTACAATAATATTAAAATCTGCTGTTGTAGTAGATAACTCATTCTGTAACCAATTCCATTGAGTTTCACCTAAAATAGTACCTTTTTTAGAAGTATTTGGAGTATATCTTTTTTTATCATCTTTTAAAGCTTTGGTGATGCTTGTTCTAAAATATCTTGTGTCTAAAACTATTACTTTAATTGATCCTTTATTGGTTTTAAAAATTTGAGAATGGTATATTCCTTCTTGTTTTCTTCTACTACTATTGGCACTAACTCCTATAAAATCTAAAAATAATTGTTGAGCTTCTTTTTTTTTCTCATATTCAGCGCCACTATCATTTACGCCATAATCATGATCATCCCAAGTGGCAAGAATCGGCATTTTTTTTAACAAGCTTTTATATCCTTTTTGATTCATTTGTGTTCTATAATGTTGTTTCAATTCATCCATATCATAGGTGTCTGCATAAATATTATCACCACCCCAAATCCAAAGATTAGGTTTGTTTTTAATTACTTCTTTCCATAAAATATTGGTTTTATATTGTTTGTTACAAGATCCAAAGGCAATTGTAAAGTCTGTTTTGTTAGTGTTTATTTTTTGGGAAGTTGTTTTTTGGGTGTTGCAAGAAACTAAAGCCAAAAAAGAGAGGCTAGCTAAGAATATTTTTATCATTTTTAACAGTATTTATTGTCAAAAGTAAGAGAAAATAAATTTTAAACAATGTTATTAAATTGTATATTCGCACACTATGATTTTAAAAGGATTAGAGGACTTAAAAGTGTTTTTAACAACACCAAGAAAAATAGTAATTGTTGGGCATAGAAACCCAGATGGAGATGCTGTTGGTGCTACATTAGCTTTAAAACATTATTTAGATAAAAAAGGGCATACTTGTAAGGTTGTTATGCCAAATGATTATCCTGATTTTTTACATTGGTTACCAGGATCAAATACAACTTGTAGATTCGATTGGCAAAACAAACAATCGCAAAAAGCAATTCATAATTCTGATATTATTTTTCTATTAGATTTTAATACCTTGCACAGAGTTGGCACTGATATGCAAAAAACATTAGAAAAATATCCAAATGATTTTGCTATGATAGACCATCATCAACAACCAGATGATGTAAAATACATGTATTCAGATACCGATATTTGTTCTACATGCCAAATGGTGTATCAATTTATAGAAATGAATAATGATTTACAATTAATTGATGCAGATATTGCAACCTGTTTATACACAGGAATAATGACAGATACGGGTTCTTTTAGATTTAGATCTACAACAAGTAAAACGCATAGAATTATTGCCGATTTAATTGATAAAGGAGCAAAAAATGATATCATTCATAATAATGTATATGATGCAAATTCGTATAATAGATTGTTATTATTAGGGCAAGCATTAAGTAATTTGCAAATTTTACCATCTTACAAAACGGCATATATTACTCTAACAGATGATGAAAAAAAACGATTCGATTTTCAAAAAGGAGACACAGAAGGTGTTGTAAATTACGCTTTATCTTTAAAAGGTATTATTTTTGCAGCCATTTTTATTGAAGATAAAGAGCAAGAAATTATAAAAATTTCTTTTAGATCTAAAGGAAAATTTTCTGTAAACCAGTTTGCAAGAAATCATTTTGATGGCGGAGGACACGATAACGCAGCAGGAGGAAGGTCTGATTTATCAATGCCAAAAACAGTAACCAAATTCACAAGTTTGTTAAACCAATATCAACAAGAATTAGAAACCTCTTATGAAATATAGTTTTTTAGTTTTATGGATGTTTATAGGATACTCTTGTACTAAAATACAACCAAGAAAACCTGTCAACCCCAAACCTTCTACTACTTTGTATTTTGAAGCGATGCAGCAAAACAAAAGATTGAATAAAATAGAAGATGACAAAATTTTGGCATTAATAGAAAAAGATTCAACAAATAGGTATATACAATCATCAAGTGGTTTTTGGTACACTTATATTAACAAAATAGAAGAAGATTTACCAACACCAAAAAAAGGAGATGAAGTAGTTTTAGAATATGAAATTACCGATTTAAATGATTCAATTATTTATAGTAAAGAAGCTTTAGGAATTAAAAATTACATAGTAGATAAAGAAGATTTTATTTCTGGATTACAAAAAGGAATAAAGTTGATGAAAATAGGAGAAACCATTACATTTGTGCTACCATCTTACAGTGCTTATGGTATTGCAGGTGATAATAATAAAATTGGACTCAACCAATCAATTAAAAGTACAGTAACATTAATAAATATAAATAAATAGAAAAATGAGGGTATTAAAAAGTTTAGCAATTATTGCAGTTTTAACAATAATGGTTTCTTGTGGAAATCAAAAACCAGATGTAAGTTCTTTAGAAACTGAAATAGATTCAGCTAGTTATGCTTTGGGTATGGATATGGCTATAAAAGTAAAAGCCAACTTTAATGAAGCAGACACCGATTTATTTTTACAAGGATATAGAAACGGAATGGACTCTACCAACTTGTTAATAGAGCAAAAAGAGTTAAATAATTTCCTAAGAGCATTTTTTCAAAAGCAACAAGCAGAAAAAATGAAAGAAGCTCAAGAAAAAGCAGCTAAAGAAGCAGAAGAAAAATACGGGCACGTTAAAAAAGCTGGTGAAGAATTCTTAGCCTTAAATAAAGTAAAAGAAAATGTACAAAGTACAGAAAGTGGGTTGCAATATATTGTTTTAAAGGAAGGTAAAGGAGAAAATGTACAACCAACCGATAAAGTAAAAATACATTATCATGGAACTACTATCGATGGTAAAGTTTTTGATAGTACAGTAGATAGAAATCAACCTTACGAATCTGCAGCAAATATTTTTGTACCAGGTTTTAATGAGGCATTGGCTTTAATGAAAAAAGGATCTAAATACAAAGTATTTATTCCTCAAGAATTGGCTTATGGAGCACAACAAAGAGGTCAATTAATTCTGCCTTTTTCTGCTTTAATTTTCGAAATAGAAATTTTAGATATTACCAAATCATAAATGAAGAAAGCTTTATACATTTTTATTTTTTCTTTAATTCTTGTAGGTTGCACATCTGCTAAATATAAAGATTTGAGCGATGGTTTGTATGCAGAAATACAAACCAATAAAGGTGATATTTTAGTGGAATTATACGCTGATGCAGCACCAATGACTGTCGCAAATTTTGTGTCTTTAGCAGACGGTACCAATACCAAAGTACCAGACTCTATTAGAACCAATAAATTTTATGATGGAATTCGTTTTCATAGGGTTGTGAATAATTTTGTAATTCAAGCAGGTGATCCTACAGAAACAGGCAGAGGAACGCCTGGTTATCGATTTGGCGATGAATTTACCAGAGATAAAAATGGTAACTTATTGTACAAACATGATGATGCAGGTATTTTATCAATGGCAAATGGAGGACCAGAATCAAATGGAAGTCAGTTTTTTATTACGTACAGACCAATACCCAATTTAGATGGTAAACATACCGTTTTTGGAAAAACGGTACTAAACTCTAAACAATTAGAAAGTTTAAAAATGAATATCAAAGATTCTGTAGCTCTTGCCAAAGCAATTGATTCTACAAGAATGGCAGTTGTAAATAGTATTGCGCAGTTTGATACCATAAAAACGATTAAAATTATAAGATTAGGTAATGCCGCAAAATCATTTAAAGCAGACGAAATTTTTAACGATGAGCTGATAAAATATGCTGCTAGCAAAGAAGACAGAAAAAAAGAGGAAGCTAAAGCAGAAGCCTTAAGATATGAAAAATATTTAATGGATAAAGCTGATTTTTTAGCGAAAATGGATGAAGAAAAAGCTTTAAAAACAGACAAAGGCTTAAGTATTTTAATGTTAAAAAGCAACCCTTCTGGTAAAAAAGTAGTAAGTAATAAACCTATAAAAGCCCATTTTACTTTATATATTGCAGATGGTAAAAAAATTCAATCTACTGAAGAAACAGGACAACCTTTTGTGTTTCAATTAGATGATGAACAAAGACCAATGATTACCGGTTTTAAAGAAGGAGTTAAAGACATGAGAGTTGGCGAAAAAGCAAGATTATTTATTCCTTATCATATTGGTTTTGGACCAGATAAATACGGACCTTTTCCTGCAAAGTCTGATTTAGTTTTTGAAGTAGAAATTTTAGAAATAGGAAAATAATTTGTTCGAATCTATCATACAAAAAGACAAAGAACTATTAGTTTTTTTAAATAATTTAGGAAGCGAACAATGGGACCCATTTTGGTTGGCAATTACCAATCAATTGCATTGGGCCCCGTTGTTTGTTTTAATCTTTTATTTAATTATAAAATCTTTTGGTTGGAAAAGAGGGGGTTTTATGATTTTGGCCATGATTTTACTTGTTGCTTTTTCAGACCAATTTGTTAACATAATTAAAGATTACACTGCACGATTGCGCCCAAATAACGATCCGCAAATTAAAGATTCTCTGAGAACTTTAATTAGGCCACAGAGTTATAGTTTTATCTCAGGTCATGCAACAACATCTACTTTTTTTTCAGTATTTGTGGTTTTATTGTTAAGAAAAAAGTACAAACGTATTTACTTAATCTTACTTTTTCCTTTACTATTTGCCTATAGTAGATTGTATTTAGGGGTTCATTTTCCTATTGATATTTTATTAGGAATTTTAACAGGAGTAGTGCTAGCAAATATTTATTATTTTTTCTTTAAAAAATTAGACCAAAAATTATTTGCCTGATTTTTTATTGTTAAAATACAAATACTTTGTAGCATGATAGTAAGCATTTAAAAGACTATCCATCTGAAAAGTTTTATACGGATATTTTTCTTTTATATTTACCAACTTTTCACTTTTTAAATTGAACAAACCTTTAGTTTTAGAAATGTTTGTTTTATAGTAATACAAGCTATCTTGAAGAATTCCAACTGTTGGTTCTCCTTTCATTCTTAAATACACAAAAGAAGAAGGGTTTTTATAAGAAACGGTATCTAAAAGATTTCTACCTAAAGTATAATTTGTATGGTTTATTTTTAAAATACTCATTACTGTAGGAAAAAGATCTACTAATTTCGCATTTTTAGTATATACCTTTGGCTCTACAAATTTTGGTGCGTGAATAAAAAGCAAAGCATGTTGCAAGTTGATATTTAAATCATGCTCGTTTGTGTATTGTTTATTTCTGTTCATCATAGTATTATGATCTCCAAAAAACACAAAAACAGTATCATCATAATAACCAGAAGTTTTAGCTCTTTCTAAAAAACGACCAATATTAAAATCTAAATAACGTAACGCATTTAATTGAGCAACAGATTTAAATCCAGATTTTTTCAATAAATTACTAGAAATTTCATCATCTGTAAGTGGAGTAAAACTTTCTTTTTGATCAGGAACTGTAAAAGGAATATGATTAGAAGCTGTTTGTATATAGGCAACAAAAGGTTTTTTTTGTTGGTGTAATTTTCTAAGTTCCTTATCAGATTCTTTAAACAAATCGTAGTCATCAATTCCCCAAACATCTGCTCTGTTTTCTGTGCTGTAACTACCTTCTTCAAAAATTTTAAGCCCTTTTATATTTGCTTGAAAAACGCCTCTAATATTAGCCCAATTTGCACTTCCTCCTAAAAAATACAATTTTTCATATCCTTTAAATTGATCAAATAAAATACGTTGGTCTATAATTAAAGGGTTTCTAGAAGCAGTTTTTACATCATTAATATCTGGTAAACCAGTAACACTTGCAAACACGCTAGCGGCTGTGCCAGATCTATGCACATAAAATTTGTTAAAACTTAAACTTTTCGGAATTAAAGAATCAATTTTTGGCGATGAATTAATGGGGTTTCCGTAGTAACTTAATGGTTTTACACCCACAGATTCTAACATTACAAAAACAACATTGGGTTTCGTTTGTAAAGTATCTTTAAAAATAACTTTACGTGTAAAGGAAACACTATCTTTTTTTAAATTTAAATCTTTGGCAATAACAGGATAATATTTTTTAAACTCCTCCATATTTACACCTTCGCTTCTAAATTTAAAGCTATCAAAAAAATACAACACAGGGTTCAAGGCAAACTGATTCACCTTACTGTTTTTAGAGAAAAAAGCTTCACTCCAACGTAATGGATAATGAGTAAAACTGTTATAAATACTAAAAGCTAACACTAAAAATGTAGCTATAAAATAAACAGTTTTTATTTTTTTATTCAGGTTAATTTGATTGTTGTTGTATTTTTGATATAGGTATTTAGAGGTTTTATAGATTAACAAACCCAAAATCAATAGTCCCAAAAGCCCTTTAAAAACAGGGTAACTTTCTAACAGTACTTGTGATGAAATTTGTAAATCTTCAAGAAAACGTAAAGAGGCTGCATCTAATCTAACAGACAAATAATCATAATAGCCAAAATCGGTTAGATAAAAGAGTGCAAGAATTGTATAAACGAGTACAAGATAAATGTTGGCTAGTTTTTTGTAAAATGCACACTTAAAAAAGCGGTTGTTTACAATTAAAATTAAAATAGCCAAAGGAAATATAGCAATTGAAGCAAGTTTAATGTCAAAGCGTATGCCCAACAAAAATGCAGTTTGTTTTTGAAAAATACTTGCAGTTTCTAATTCTGCAAAAAAATAATAAAAAATAATTCTAAAAATAACGCTGAATACGAGCAACAACAAAAAATTACTGAAAATATACTTGATGTAATTAGGAATTTTTCTCAACATTGGTTTTAATTTAAAGCAAAGGTATTTATTATCGTTGAAAAGAATTAAAACGGATTCATTTATTTTATTTCAGATATTCTAATAGTAATGAATTTTGTAAAATCAACTTTTAGAGTAAATTTTATTAACCAAATTAGTCTTCATTTAGTAACGAATCCACAAAATGTTCAAAATCATCTGTAAATTCAGTATATTTTTCTCCTGTTGCTGGTCCATTAAAACCAGTATGAATTTTACGTACTTTTTTGTTTTTATCTAAAAAAATTGTGGTGGGATAAGAAATTACACGATTTAACATTGGCAATTTTTTAGCCGCTAGATTTTTATTTGCCTCATTACCAAACTGAGCTAATAAAATGGGGTATTCAATACCAACTCTTTCTTTAAAACGATTAATTCTTTGATAAGCAGTAGATCTCGTTTTTGCAACCTCAAATGCTAAAGCAATAATTTGTAAGTTATTATTCGGATTTTCTTTAAAATAATTAACCAAATATTTACTTTCGTCCAAACAATTTGGGCACCAAGTTCCCATAATTTGAATGATAATCACCTTGTCTTTAAACTCAGTATCACTTAAAGAAATCACCCTTCCTCTAGTATCCGGAAAAGAGAAATCAAAATATTCATATCCTTCTTTAATAAAGGTTAAATCGTCTTCTTTTGGCAATTTGTAGTCGTTATTTAGTTTTGCAGTAAAGGGCTCTTTCCAGTGATTATCAGAATAGAAGAATCCGTTTAAGGTAGAATCCGAAGCTTTTGCAGTAAATAAAAAAGCATGGGCACCATCAAAAGTAGATATTTTTAAAGAGTCTCCATCCATAATCCCTTCTAGATATCTATAATCTCCTGTAGTGGTTCTAAAGGTGCCTGTTACTTTATTTTCTTTTTGATTAAAAATACCTTTTGCTATATAGCTATCAGTCTCCGAATTTGCACTAAAAACGGTTTCCCAATTTCCTGTTATATTCACATTTGCATTTTCATTAGACAAAAAACGAACACTATTTTTTGTAGCTTTAAAAGGTACAACTCTATCTAAACTAGGTTTAATAAAACTACCTAGCAAGCCACTTTTGTTAATTTTTGCAACAAGATAACCTTCAAAAGCAGGCAGTTTAATGGTAACAGAATCATTTTTATACGTTATTTCGTCAACTATAATTTGTTCATCAGCATTAAAAATTGTGATCAAAGAATCATTTTCTACTTTAAAAATAAAAGGTAATTCTTGCTGGTCTTGTACTTTTAAAATTGCTCTATAGGTTCCTTTATCCAGGGTTTTTATAGATTTATTTTTACAAGAAAACAAAAGTAATACACTGAATATCAGTATTAAAAATCTCATCGTTTTAATTATTAATCAGGTGCAAATTTACAATAATTTGCTTATTTTTTTTGCAATTAATTTCTACGAAATAAGTATATCGTAATCTTTAAAAATGGTTAAATTTGTATCCTCAAATTGATTAGAAAAAAATATGAAAATATCATACAATTGGTTAAAACAATTTTTGCAAGTAGATTGGGAAGTAACTAAAACTGGTGAGTTATTAACAGATTTAGGTTTAGAAGTTGAAGGAATTGAAACCAAAGAATCGATAAAAGGAAGTTTAAAAGGAGTAGTTACAGGTAAAGTGTTAACTTGTGTGCAACATACAAATGCAGACAGACTAAAGGTAACTACTGTAGATTTAGGTGATGGAGAGCCTGTACAAATTGTATGTGGAGCACCAAATGTTGCAGCAGGCCAAAAGGTGTTAGTAGCTACAGTTGGTACAACTTTATATGATGATAAAGGTGAAGGCTTTAGAATTAAAAAAGGAAAAATAAGAGGCGAAGAAAGTTTTGGAATGATTTGTGCCGAAGACGAACTAGGTTTAGGGAACAGCCATGATGGAATTTTAGTTTTAGACGATAAAATAGAACCAGGTACTCCAGCAGCCGAAGTTTTTGAGATAGAAACTGATTTTGTATTCGAAATTGGTTTAACACCCAACAGATCTGATGCTATGAGCCATTATGGAGTGGCTAGAGATTTAAGAGCAGGACTAATTCAAAAAGATTTAAAATTAGAATTGATATCACCTTCTGTTAGCGATTTTCATGTAGATGAAAGAACCTTACGTTTTGATGTTGAAGTAGAAGACAAGGATTTAGTGCCTCGTTATTGTGGAATTACTATCACAGATATCGAAGTAAAAGAATCTCCTGAGTGGATTAAAAACCGTTTGAAAGTTATTGGAATTACGCCTAAAAATAATATTGTAGATATTACCAATTACGTGCTCCATGAACTTGGGCAACCTTTACATGCTTTTGATGCTCAAAAAATAAAAGGAAATAAAATTATAGTAAAAACTTTAGAAGAAGGTACTAAATTTACCACCTTAGATGAAGTAGAAAGATCTTTATCTGCAGATGATATTATAATTTGTGATGCCGATGAAAATCCACTTTGTATTGGTGGAGTGTTTGGCGGATTAAAATCTGGTGTTACCGAAAATACAACCTCAATCTTTTTAGAAAGTGCTTATTTTAACCCTGTATCTGTTAGAAAAACAGCAAAAAGACATGGCTTAAATACAGATGCTTCTTTTCGTTTTGAAAGAGGTATAGACATCAATTGTACCAAATACGCATTAAAAAGAGCAGCGTTATTAATTGAAGAGTATGCTGGAGGAAAAATGGCATCAGATATTTCGGATTTTTACCCAATTAAAATGGAGGATTTTCAAGTATTTTTGTCTTATGAAAATGCATATCGATTAATTGGTCAAGAGATTCCGAAAGAAAAAATTAAAAATATTTTAGCTTCTTTAGAAATTAAAATTAATAGCGAAACTGCTGGAGGCTTAGGTTTAACCATACCTTCTTACAGAACAGATGTGCAAAGAGAAGCAGATATAATTGAAGAAATTTTACGTGTATATGGTTACAATAATATCGAGTTTTCTAATAAATTAAATTCGTCAATAACATTTGATGAAAATAAACAAACCAAAATAGAAAACGTTGTTGCCAATCAATTAAGTGCTTTAGGTTTTAATGAAACCATGGCAAATTCATTAACAAAACCAGAATATAATACGTTTTCAGACCATATTAATGATGATGACAAAGTAGAAATGTTAAACCCATTAAGCAATGATTTGGCAGTAATGCGTCAATCGATGTTATTTAGTGGTTTAGAATCTGTTGCCTATAATATCAATAGAAAAAATAACGCGTTAAAGTTTTATGAGTTTGGTAAAACCTATCATAAATACAATGGCAAGTATCAAGAAGATAAGCATTTAACCTTATTTGTAACAGGTAGTAGAACTAAAGATTCTTGGAAAACAAACCCTACAAATTCTGATTTCTTTTACCTAAAAGGTGTATTAATTTCAGTTTTAGAACGATTAGGAATTCAAAAATTAAAAGCATCACCTGTTAAAAATGATGTATTTTCAGAAGGAATTACTTTAGGTTTAGGAAAAATAAAGTTAGTAGAATTCGGTGTTGTAAAACGTACTTTATTAAAAGAATTCGGAATTAAACAAGAGGTATTATTTGCTGATATCAATTGGGATACTGTACAGAAATTCTCAGGCAAAAAAAATGTTAAAGTTTCTAATTTAGCAAAATTTCCTTCGGTTAAAAGAGATTTGGCATTATTATTAAATACATCAATAGCATTTAAGGAAGTTTATAATTTAGCATTTCAATCTGAACGAAAGTTGTTAAAGGAAGTTGATTTATTTGATGTTTATGAAGGCGATAATTTACCCGAAGGTAAAAAATCGTATGCAGTAAGTTTTGTTTTACAAGACGAAACCAAAACTTTAGAAGACAAACAAATTGATAAAATTATGCAGAAATTACAGCAAAGTTTTGAGAAAAATTTAGAAGCTGTTTTACGATAAACAAAAGCTCCTTTTTGGAGCTTTTTTTAGGTTGTTATTCCTGCGAAAGCAGGAATCTATTAAAATTAAAATAAAATCATAACTAAGTAAAACTGAATAATTTGAATATTATATTGTCATTTCGAGTGGAGTAAAACGAAACCGAGAAATCTAAAAAATACAGTTATATAGATTTCTCCACAAGGTGGAAATGACAAAAGAATCTTATTTTTTAGTGAATAGCAACACACAAAATGTATAAACTAATAATTAGACCGATCTTCTTTCTTTTCGATCCAGAAAAAATACACTATTTTACCTTTTCTTTAATTCGAGTTTTATGTAAAATTCCTTTTGTTTCTGGTATTTTTAGAAGTATTTATCAAGTTAATAATAAAAAGTTAGAACGTAATTTATTTGGCTTAACGTTTAAAAATCCTGTTGGTTTGGCTGCTGGTTTTGATAAAAATGCGGTACTATATAATGAGTTAGCTAACTTCGGATTTGGTTTTATAGAAATAGGTACAGTAACCCCAAAAGGGCAAGCAGGTAATCCTAAAAAAAGATTATTTCGTTTAAAAGATGATCAAGGTATCATCAATAGAATGGGTTTTAATAACGAAGGTTTATCAACTGCAATAGAAAAGTTAAAAAACAACAAAGGCAGAGTAATTATTGGTGGTAATATTGGGAAAAACACACAAACTTTACCAGAAAATTATACAGCAGATTATTTAGAATGCTTTAAAGGTTTGCATCCTTATGTAGATTATTTTGTATTAAACGTGAGTTGTCCAAATGTTGGCAGTCATGCTAAATTAAATGATAAAGAATATTTGGTTGAGTTAATTACAGCATGTCAAAAATTAAACCTTCAAAAAGAACAACAAAAACCAATTCTTTTAAAAATTGCGCCAGATTTAAATAATACTCAGTTAGATGAAATTATAGAATTGGTTGCTGAAACAAAAATTGACGGGGTAATTGCTTCTAATACGTCTACTTCAAGAAATAATCTAAAAGCTACTCCAGAACGTTTGCAAGAAATTGGTAATGGAGGTGTAAGCGGACAGCCGATTAAAAATCAAAGTACCAAAGTAATTGAATATTTAGCTAAAAAATCGAATAAAGCTTTTCCAATTATAGGAGTGGGAGGTATTCATTCAGCGGAAGATGCTTTAGAGAAATTAGAAGCAGGTGCAGATTTGGTTCAAATATATACAGGCTTTATCTACGAAGGGCCAAGTTTGGTAAAAAAAATAAATAAGGCAATTTTAAAAAACACTTGATTTTTATTCTCCTTAAACTTTTTAACGCTCAAAATAAAAAATCCACTTAAAAAGTGGATTCATTGAATTCGAAATTAAGAAACAAATTAATGCTATACAACATCAACTTGGTTTATTGTTGTTTGGTTGTCGGCTAAACCACAAGATTGAGATGTACTTCTACAAGATGAAAAACAAATAATTCCTAAAATACAAACTGCAATAAATACTGCTTTTTTCATTGGTTACTTTTTTATGAGCTAAAAATACATATTTTTTATGAAATCACCCGAATTTTTCTTCTTTTCAATAACGTTAAAGCGTACCATTTTATTTTGAATACGTGTAATTAAATTTTTAGTAATTGGTTTTCCAGCATTCCAATCTGTAATTTTTAACCACTCTTGAATATCTTCTAATTTTTGTTCGTATCTTTTTGCTAGAATTTCATCAATAGTAGGATTTTTTTTAAAGTCTTTGGTTTGATTATTAATAATTTCCAAAACTTTTTTTACTTCATCAAAATTATTTTCTAAAACTTCATTTCTTACAGCAATAACAAAACATGGCCAAGGCGTAGGGCAATCGCCAATTCTTCTAAAAGTACCATTGTCTACTAAAGGCTTGGTAGTAAAATGTTCCCACATAAAATAATCAGCCTCTTCATGAGTAAGCGCATCAATACCACCTTTAAGGTTTTTTATCACCTTAAATTTTAGATTATTGATATCCCAACCTTGATTGTAAGCATTTACAATGGCCATTAAATGCGATCCAGAACCAAATCTACTGATGGCAATTGTTGCATTTTTAAGGTCTTCAATTTTTTTAAATGATGATTTAGCGCCAACATGAATGCCCCAAATTAAAGGTGTTTTTACAAAGGTTTGTACAATTTTAGAAGGGTTTCCTGCTCCTATATCTTTAATGATTCCTTCTGTAAGTACAATAGCAATATCTACAGAACCATCTCTTAAAGCCTTGCACATTTGGCCTGTACCTCCAGGATAATCTTGCCAGCGTAAATTAATATTGTGTTTGTTGTATTCTTTGTTTTTTAGAGTGATGTACCATGGATAATTGAAATGTTCTGGGACTCCACCAACTTTTAAGTTTGTCATTATTCTACCAATTTCTGCAATGTATATTCAATTAAGTTAGCAATAACTTTCTTTGGGTTTTCACTAAATGTTCCATTCGCTCTATTTGCAATTATAGCGTTTATAGAACACGCATGATGCCCCATTAATTTGGATAAACCATAAATTGCTGAAGTTTCCATTTCTAAATTTGTAATTCGATGTTTTTTATATCTAAAACTATCAATTTTATGGTTTAAGTTATTGTCTTGAATGGCTAATCTTAAAATTCGGCCTTGTGGTCCATAAAAACCACCCGCAGTTGCAGTAATTCCAGTGTATGTTTTATGTGAAGATAGTTTATCTTCTAAATGTTTGCTATTGTCAATAATAAGAGGTTTAGCTTTGTTAGAACTCCAATTAGTATGTGTTAGAAAGGCATTTTCAATATCAGTATTTCTAATATTTTCAATTTGATAGTAGTGTAACATTCCATTTAAATCTAAACCATGGGAACTCACTACAAAAGAATCTACAGGAATATCTTTTTGTAAAGACCCAGAAGTTCCAATTCTAACAATATTTAAAGAGGTTAACTCTTTTTTTACGCTTCTAGAATCTAAATCAATATTAACCAAAGCATCTAATTCATTGAGTACAATATCTATGTTATCTGGACCAATTCCTGTAGAAATTACAGAAATTCTTTTTCCTTTAAAAGTACCAGTTGTAGTTTTAAATTCTCTTTTTTGCGTAGAAAACTCAATAGAATCAAAATGTTGTGTTACTTTATTAACCCTATCTTGATCGCCTACAAATATTATGGTAGGCGCAATATGTTTAGGTTTTAGATTTAGATGATATATACTACCATCAGGATTTAAAATAAGTTCAGAATTTTGAATAGGCATTTATGAGGTTATTTGAAACAACTTCTCAGATTGATTATGGTATAAAAAGCTGTATTTTTTTGAGCCACCAAGATAAGAAATATCATTTCTTATTTGGCCATAAAAATTCACTTGATTAAGCAAAACATCTTTTCCTTTTTTAGTTAATTTAACTGGGTTAAAAGAATAAAATAATTTTCTTAATTCGTTAATTTTATTTTCGTATTGCAAATCACCATAACCATAAACATTTTCATCTTTTAATAATTGGCCAATTAATTGATTTTTAGATTTTAGATTTTGTTTATAAACCGTCTTTAAAATTCTATTTTCTACATTATTTAAACCATTTTCTATAGACGGATAGCGTTTTAAGTGCGCCTCTATAGCAGAGGCTAAATATTTAAATGGTGAATTGGTATTAAATTTATGTACGGTTTCTAGTCGAAGTGGAGAATCTGAACAATACAGTTGCCAAATATAGTCGGCATATTCAATATCATCTTGAGTAAGTTCTATTCTATTTTTAAAGTGACTTTGAATTTGTTTTTCGTTTAATTCAGGTAAGGCAAACATTGTTTTAGAGTTGCCAACTTTACCACTACAAACCAAGGAAATGTGGTATCCTTTTCTGTAACGTTTTAGCCAACTTAGTACACCAATCATATTAATTTGACAAAACAAATCGTACTCAAACCATAAAACTATTTCTTTTTGACTCTTTTTATTGCAAAGATTTCTATATTCTTTTAAAGTATAGTCAATAAACTTTTGTTTACTTACTTTATACGATGTTTTAAAAAAATCAAATCTGTTTTTCCAAAATGCTTCGCTACCTACGTCTGTTGTTGTTTTGCCTTCGCAAAGCATTTCTCGCCAAGTAATAAATTCTCCAGAAAATTTTAATTTTTTCAGATAGTTTGTTGTGCTATCACCATTGGTAATGTGTAAAATTGATGCCCCCATAATTTAATTTTACAATTCGTTTTAGTTGTTAATGTTAGTTGATTTTTGTGTTTAAAGCGCTAGCCCCCAACACGTTTTACCTTAAATCCTTTTTCTTTTAGCATCGTCATTATTTTATCTCTAAAATCACCTTGAATAATGATTTTATCATCTTTAAAACTACCACCAACAGAAAGTTTAGTTTTAATTTCTTTGGCTAATATTTTAAAATCTGATGTAGCACCTGTATAACCTTCTAATATGGTTATTGGTTTACCTTTTCTTTTTTCGTATTTGCAAAGTATAGGATCTTCTTGTAACCAAATATTAGATTTTTCTTTAACTGGTTCTTGAGTTTCCTTATGATCTGGAAATAAGTTTTTAAGTTGATCTTTTAAATCCATTTTTCAGTATTCAGTATTCAGTATTCAGTATTCAGTAAGCATTTGACTGCAAACTGCTACTGTTTAACTGCATACTATTTTTTAAGCCCTAATTCTTTTAAACGTTCTTCTAAAAATTCTCCTGCTGTAATGTTATCAAATTGTTTTGGATTATTTTCGTCGATACAATTCTCTAAAACATCTAATTTCATATCAGAAACAGGGTGCATAAAAAACGGAATTGAATATCGAGAAGTACCCCACATTTCTTTTGGTGGATTGGTTACTCTGTGTATTGTTGATTTTAATTTATTATTACTATGCCTAGATAACATATCACCAACATTAATCATCAATTCATCTGGCTTTGCCATAGCGTCAATCCATTCTCCTTTATGGTTTTGAACTTGTAAACCTTTTCCTTGAGCACCCATTAATAAGGTGATCAAATTAATATCTCCATGTGCTGCTGCTCTTTCGGCTCCTTTTGGTTCAGTTTTTATAGGTGGATAATGAATAGGGCGTAAAATACTATTCCCATTTTTGATGTAATTATCAAAATACGTTTCTTCTAAGCCTAGGTGTAAAGCTAGAGAACGCAATACATACTTTGCAGTTTTTTCTAACATTTGGTATGTTTTTTTACCAACTTCGTTGAAGTTTGGTAATTCTTCTACAATTACATTTTCAGGATACTCATTTGCATATTTAGAGTCTTTATCTACATATTGCCCAAAGTGCCAAAACTCTTTTAAATCGCCTTCTTTTTTACCTTTTGCAGATTCTTTGCCAAACGATACATAACCTCTTTGGCCTCCAATACCTGGTATTTCATATTTTTCTTTTATTTCTGTTGGTAAATCAAAAAAATTCTTGATTTCTTTATATAAATTATCAACTAAAGTATCATCTAAAAAATGACCTTTTAGAGCTACAAAACCAATATTTTCATAAGCGTGACCAATATCATTAATGAATTTTTGTTTTCTTATTTTATCATTTGATAAAAAATCAGCTAAATTTACACTAGGTATGTTATTCATTTTCAGTTTATTTAACTAAACGAGCGTTTAAAGTTACAAAAAAAAGGTTTCGGAAATTCGTAAAAATCAAAGCCTTACATTTAGATATTTGTTTTATTTTGAGGGTAAAAGTACTAAATTCTCAGTAATTTTATTTTTTAGAAAACGGAATTAAGTAAGAAATTGTATAATTAAACCCAAAACCAGTACTACTATCAAAGATTCTATTAAAACCAGGAGCATACAAGGTTTTAAAATTATCAGGTTCTTTTATACTTATTGCAATTTTATAGCTAAGGCTTGCACTTACAAAAACATTTTGAAATGTTTCTACCTTAAACCCTAGCATAAATTCAGACCAATGTGTATTTAAATTTGAAGTTGTATTTGATGTAACTAATTCTCCAGGAAAATAAGGCGCACCATTACTTTCGCCATTAACAACATTTGCTGTATAGTTATTTAGGGTTTGGTCGAAAATACTTAATCCATATCTAAAACCAGCTAATATTTCGTTATTCATATCTAACCAATTTTCATACAAGTTATAATTTACTCCTAACCTAATATAAGTTCCATTAACAGTAGAATTTGTAAAATCTTCTTGTGTAGTTACATCTTCATAACCCAATTCTGCGGCTATGAAAAGACGCTTTTTAATTCTGTAGTCGGCTACAATTTCAAATCCGTTATTGTAATTACCGTCAACAGAGGCCAAAATCGGTTTACTAATATCAATTCCTAGACGAATTCCATAAGGTGATTTATACACAACAGAATCATTTAAAATGGCTAAACTATCTTTAGGTTGTTCTTGAGAAAATGCATCAACAACAATAAATAACAGTAAAAAATTAATGAAATACTTGAACATGTGCTGCATTTTGATTATCTAATGTTGTTTCTATTGTAGTAAAATCGGTAATCCAATTATTTGACAGAGAGAATGATACATCATTAAAGCTAATTTTAAAACCACATGAGCGAGAAATATATTTATTTTCTGCCATATAATTTATAGTCAATTGTTCGATAACTCCATTTTTTGAAAAATTATAAATGGTCTGATTGCTGTTGCTATTTAATGGCAGTACTAAAGAATCTGTAGCAATGTTTATAAAAAGGCTGTCCTTTCCTTCTGCCCAAACATAAAGTGATTCAGCTTCTTTTGTTGTTGTTTTATTATCAGCATCATAAAATCGGAGAATTAATTTTGATGTTACTGGGTTTTGCGTGCAAAAATCGTCTTTTTCACAGGCAGTGATTATAGTTATAAATAAGAAAAGAAGACCAACTATTTTTTTCATAGTATTATTCTTCAACTTCAACGATAGTGATGATTAGGTGAGCTAATTTAAAATCTAACTCTGTTACACCACCAGCATCGTGAGTAGTTAATGATATATCTAAAGTATTATAGACATTTGTCCATTCTGGGTGATGATTTAAAGCTTCACATTCAAATGCAATTCTGTTCATGGCAGACATACAATCTTTAAAGTTATCAAATTCAAAATCGGTATGTAATGCGTTATCATAGAAATCCCAGTCTGTTAAGTTTTCTAATCTTTTTTCAATTTCAAAGTTTGTTAATTTTTTCATTTTGGGAGAATTTTTATTTATAAAATGATTATAGTATTAAAACATTGACGCTTTGATACAGGAAAAATATTTCATGGGCTAAAATAAAACCAATTTTTTTAAATAACGTTCTAATCTTTTAAATAATATTTTTCATATTGTAAACATGATAAATAAATAGAAAGCAAACACAGGTAATTTTCCATTTACTAATAAAAAAACACTCTTAATTAATAATTTAAAAGTAAATTATTTTGTTTTTTTGTAGTATTAAATAAATACTGCACTATGAAAATGAACCTTACTCTATGCTTTCTTTTTATTATGTCTTTTGTAAAAGCACAAGACATAGTTTTGTCTTTTGAGGCAAAAGATGAAAATGTAAATACCATTGCTTTAGATAGTATTTCAATAAACAATGTAACTACAGGAAATTCTTTTGTAGTAAAAGATGATTTTATTGTAAATCTCTCTACAAGAGTATTGTCTACAGATACTTTTTTACAAACCTCAAAAGAAGGTATTCAAAATGTTTTTCCAAATCCAACAAGAGGAAATACAAGTATTCAGTTTTTCTCAAATCAAACCCAACAACACAAGATTTCTGTTTTTGATGTAACAGGAAGACAAATAGCTTTACTAAATAGAGAATTTGGACAGGGTTTACATACAATAACTTTTGCGCCAAGTAGTATAGGCGTTTTTATTGTAAAACTACAACAGGGAAATCGTAATTATCAAACCAAAGTATTGGTTACTCAGGCTAAAGCCTCAAAAGCTAGTCTTGAAGCAATCTCAGCTTCGAAAAAAGCATTACAAGCAAAATCAGCTTTAGGTACACCATTTTTTAATGCAGGAGATGAATTGGAATACACTGCCCATTACAAGGGTTCAAAACACAAACAAACAGACGTTCCAACCAATAGTAAAACCTACACCTTTGCTGTAAATTCAGCTTTTTATTTTGCAGAAAATGGAGTTACTATAAAAGCGTATGATGATGTTGCTGTAGGTACCAAAGCCATTTTTAATGGAGCTGAATATACTTTAGTCAGTGAAATTGAATTAAGGGTTATGGCTAAAACTTCTAAAAACATATCTAAAGTGGTAACTACTGGAATTACTGATATGTCACGTATTTTTACTTTTCAAAGAACTTTTAATCAAGATATTAGTTCTTGGGATGTAAGCGATGTAACAGATATGAGCCAAATGTTTTGGAGAGCACCTTCTTTTAATCAAGATATAGGTTCTTGGGATGTTAGTAATGTAACAGATATGCATTTTATGTTTAGGGAAGCAAGCTCATTTAATCAAGATATCGGTTCTTGGGATGTAAGTAGTGTGACGCGTATTTTTGGCATGTTTAATGAAGCAACATCATTCAATCAGGATATTGGTTCTTGGAATGTAAGTAATATAACTTCAATGGGTTCTATGTTTAGGGGAGCAGCGTCATTTAATCAAGATCTCAATAATTGGGATGTTAGTAATGTAATTCATATGAGCCGAATGTTTAATGGAGCAAAAGAATTCAATCAACCTTTACATTCTTGGAATGTAAGTAAAGTAGAAGATATGAGTTTTATGTTCAGTGGAGCAACATTATTTAACCAAAATATAGATGCTTGGAATGTTAGTAATGTAATCGACATGGAAAATTTGTTCTTTGGAGCAAAAGAATTCAATCAACCTTTACATTCGTGGAATGTAAGCAAAGTAGAAGATATGAATTTTATGTTCAGTGGAGCAACATTATTTAATCAAAATTTAGATGCTTGGGATGTTAGTAACGTAACTATAATGGAATCTATGTTTTCTAAAACAGATTCTTTTAATCAAGATATTGGTTCTTGGGATGTAGGTAATGTAAAAATTATGGACAGGATGTTTTCAGAAGCAACCTCATTTAATCAAGACATTGGTTCTTGGAATGTAAGTAACGTAACTTCGATGGTAAGTATATTTTTAAGAGCGTCCTCATTTAATCAAGATATTAGTTCTTGGAATGTAAGTAACGTAATTTCGATGGGAGGTATGTTTTCAGAAGCAAGCTCATTTAATCAAGATATTGGTTCTTGGGATGTAAGTAAAGTAACAAATATGAATTTTATGTTTTCTGGTGCTGAATCTTTTAACCAGAATATTAACTCTTGGAATGTTAGCAATGTAAAATATATGATTGCTATGTTTCTAGGCGCATCATCATTTAATCAGCTTATTAATTCATGGGATTTAAATAATGTAATTACTGTACGAGAGATGTTTAAAGATGCGTCAACTTTTAATCAAGATATTAGCAGTTGGAATGTTAGTAACATAGAAAATATGAACGAAATGTTTGCTGGTGCAATAGCATTCAATCAAAATATTACTGCATGGGATGTTTCCAATGTTACTGTTATGGAAGGTATGTTTGAAGGCGCAGCTACATTTAACCAAAATATTAGCACATGGAATGTTTCCAATGTTGCTAAAATGTCTAGAATGTTTAGTGGAGCAAAAGCATTCAATCAAGATATTAGCAATTGGAGTATTTGCGGAGTTTTTGAATATGAAAGTTTTTCTTCAAACACCTCTTCTAACTGGAGCCGTTCTAAAAAACCTTTTTTTATAGAAAAAGATTGTTTTAAAGAGAATGCTTTCTACATTGATAAAAATGGAGTTACTATAAAAGCAAAAGAAAATATAACTGTAGGAACAATAAGTGTTTTAAACGGAATAGAGTATACTTTGGTTGGTGAGCTAGCTTTAAGAGAAATGGTAAGAACAAAGAAAGATGTTTCAAAAGTAGTAACCACAGGAATAACTGACATGTCTAATTTATTCAATCAAAGAGATTTTAACAAAGACATAGGCTCTTGGGATGTTTCTAGTGTTGTTAATATGGAGCAAATGTTCTTTGCTACAAGAGATTTTAATCAACCTTTAATTTTTTGGAATGTTAGCAATGTCACAAATATGGAAGCTATGTTTTATGGTGCAGAATTTTTCAACCAAAATCTTGATTCTTGGGATGTTAGTAATGTAACCACAATGGAGTTTATGTTTAATTCTACATTGGTTTTTAATAAAGATATTAGTTCTTGGAATGTGAGTAATGTGAAAAATATGAGAAGAATGTTTGGAGATGCAAAGTCCTTTAATCAAGATATTAGCTCTTGGAACGTTTGCAATGTGGAAGAATACTTTGATTTTTCAGAAGATACTTTGCCAGAATGGTCAGATGAACACAAACCCAACCTTGGAGACCCTGAAAAATGCTCGGGAAATTAAAATATAAGAAGAGGCTATCGCAAAAGTGTTATTCTGAGTGAAATGAAGAATCTCAAAATAGTTAAAATATTGATTGTAAATTAAAAGATATTTTTCGACTGCGCTCAAAATGACAAGTTAATCACTTTTCAGAGAGCCTCTTTTATCTCTCAAACAAAACAACAGTTTCAATATGTGATGTATGTGGAAATTGATCTACCAAACTCAATTTTTTAATTTGATATCCAGCTTGTCTTAATAGTTCTGTATCTCTAGCTTGTGTAGCAGGGTTACAAGAAACATAAACCATTCTATCTGCATTTAAGTTGATGATTTTCTGTAGGGTTTTAGGCACAATTCCAGCTCTTGCAGGGTCAAGAATAATGGTTTTTATTTTATTTTGATATTCAGGATGTTGTTGCAAAAATTTCCCTACATCAGCGGCATAAAATTTTACACCACTAATCTTGTTTCTTTTAGCATTTTCTTTGGCATCTTCTATAGCAGATGCCACAATATCTACACCCACAATTTTTGCATTTTCACTTTTTGATGCTACAATTTGCCCAATAGTTCCAGTACCACAAAATAAATCCATCACCACAGTATTGTCTACTTTGGTTTTATCCTCTAAAACATATTCTACAACTTTTGAATATAATTTTTCTGCGGATTTAGGATTGGTCTGAAAAAAGCTTTTCATACTAATTTCGAAATTCAAACCCAGTAGTTCCTCAACAATTTTGTCTTTTCCGTAAATTAGGCTGATACTTCCTGAAGTTGCAATGGTTCTATCACCAATTTCGTCATTTATTGTGTGTAATAAACCTGCGACTCTATTGCCAAAAAGTTCTACAAGAAATTTTGCAAATTTTTGGAGGTCGAACTTCGACAAATCATAAGAAGTGGTTACCAAATTGAATAAGAGTTCATCAGTTTTATACGATTTACGCACTACAAAATATCTGAAAAATCCTTCTTTACGAGGTCCATGCCAAGGATCTAAACCAGTTTCTTGGCAGTATTTTCTGATGTTTATTAAATTGTCTTCCAGCTGTTTGTCAAACAATCCAGAATCTTTGTCCAGATTATCTCCCATCCACCAAACTCCACGTCTTTTAAAACCTAAAGTAAATTCGTCTTTATCGCGTTTTGCAATTCTGTCATAACCAATGGCTGAAAAACCATATTCCATTTTATTTCTGTAATGAAAAACGTTAGGAGAGGAGATAAATTCATCAAATAAATCATCAATATTCTCAACTTTCCCAATTCTTTTAAAAAGAGATAACGTACTTTCTTTTTTATATTGATGTTGCAGTTCAATAGGCAATTGAATGTAAGGTGCACCAGGAATATCTTGAAATGGAACTTCAACTTCATCAGGTGAAGGTTGTAAAACATCCATTAATTTTGCTTCAGCGTATTTTTTACTTGTCTTTTTAATTTGTGCTTTTACCAATTGCCCTGGTAAAGTATTGGGCACAAAAACCACAAAACTACCTTCATCTGAATGAATCCTAGCAATTCCTTTTCCGCCAAAAGCGTAATCTTCAATTTTTAATTCTAAAACTTGATTTCTTTTTACAAATTTATTGCGTTCTCTACGTGGCATTTTTGTGTTTTTATGGGTTTGCAAAATTATGAAAACTTATTGATAGAAATTAGAAAAGACTTTACAGGTTTTTAAAACCTATGAAGTCTAAAAAAAGCGATACAATTGCTATGATAACTTCAATTTAGGCATAGCAATATGCGTTAGGGATTGAAGTGGCATCCCCTGAACTTGTTTCAGGGATATAACGTAAAGCCCGACCTTTAGGGAACGCCCAAATAAAACTCCACATAAATTGGAGTTCCTTCGCTTTGGGAAGGTTAGGATGGGCATTTTTTTTTCACTATTTTTGCACAACTTCAGGGATGATTTCTTTCCCACGCTGAATTTTCAGGACTTTCTGAAAGGATAAAGGTAGAACAGGAATGTTTTTAGTATAAACATTTAAAGTGATTAAAATGACTGTTTTAGACAAATTAAGTTCGCAAGAAGCGATTGAATTAGAAAACAAGTATGGTGCGCATAATTATCATCCACTGCCAGTGGTTTTAAGTAAAGGTGAAGGTGTGCATGTTTGGGATGCAGAAGGGAAAAAGTTTTATGATTTCTTATCTGCCTATTCTGCTGTAAATCAAGGGCATTGTCATCCAAAAATTGTAGATGCAATGGTGAATCAGGCAAAAACATTAAGCTTAACTTCAAGAGCTTTTTACAATGATATGCTTGGAAAATATGAAAAATTCGCCACAGAATTATTCGGATTTGACAAGTTATTGCCAATGAACACGGGTGCAGAAGCTGTGGAAACTGCATTAAAAATAGCTAGAAAATGGGCGTATGAAGTAAAAGGAATTGATGAAAATAAAGCCGAAATTATAGTTTGTGAAAATAATTTTCACGGACGTACAACTACCATTATTTCGTTTTCTAACGATCCTGTGGCACGTAAAAATTTTGGACCTTATACCAAAGGCTTTATTAAAATTGAATATGATAATTTACAAGAATTGCAAGAAGCGTTGGAAAATAATCCTAATGTTGCTGCTTTTTTAGTAGAGCCTATTCAAGGAGAAGCAGGAGTATATGTGCCTTCTGAAGGCTATTTAGCAGCTGCAAAACAATTGTGTGAAGATTATAATGTATTATTTATTGCAGATGAAGTACAAACTGGAATTGCAAGAACTGGTCGTTTATTAGCTACTTGCGGAAATTGTGCTTGTGCAGATAAAAATTGTTCTGGAACTCCTGAAGTAAAACCAGATATTTTAATTTTAGGAAAAGCATTAAGTGGTGGTGCATATCCTGTTTCTGCAGTTTTGGCTAATGATGCGATTATGAATGTAATTAGACCTGGAAATCATGGTTCTACATTTGGTGGAAACCCTATTGCTGCTGCTGTGGCAATTGCTGCTTTAAACGTGGTAAAAGATGAAAATTTAGCGGAAAATGCAGATAAATTAGGTGAGCTATTTAGAACTGAATTGACAGAATTTTGTAAAACAAATGATTTGGTAAAATCAGTTCGTGGAAAAGGTTTGCTAAACGCGATTTTAATTAACGATTCTGAAGATAGTTCTACAGCCTGGGATATATGCATCAAACTAAGAGATAATGGTTTGTTAGCAAAACCAACCCATGGAAATATCATTCGTTTTGCACCACCTTTGGTAATGAATGAAGAGCAGTTACGTGATTGTATTGCTATTATAAAAAAGACAATTACTGATTTTGGCGAATAATATTGACTTATAAATTAGTGCAAGCCACAAAATCTCAAATTTAATGTTGCGATTTTGTGGCTTCTTTTTTTTATTTTTGATAAGTTACAATTTAAAACAATTTAAAAACGATGAAAAGCCCATTAACCCAATTAGAGCAATTAGTATTAACTTCAAAATCGAAAGGTTTTTTAAGAGAAATAGGTAGATGGTGTTTTTTCTTTTCTATCTTAGGATTTATAAGTATTTTATTGTTTGTAGTAGTCGCTATTTTGATGGGTACAGTGTATGCACCCATGTTAGATATGGCAACTCAAGCACAAGGTATTTCTAACATGGGTACCTATTTAATGATTGTGTATTTTTTAGCTGCAATTCTTTATATTTTTCCTGTTTTGTATTTGTTTAAATTTTCAAGAAAAATGAAAGAAGCTTTGGCAACTAAAAACGACGATACTTTAGCTGAGGCCTTTAAGAACTTAAAATCGCACTTTAAATTCATTGGAGTTACTACTATTATTGTTATTTCATTGTACGTATTGGTCTTTGTTTTTTCGATTTTTGCCGGTTCTCTGATTTAAAAATTTGAATTAACGCTTAATTGTTATTTTTAGTGGTGTCTTTTTTCTTTTTGCCAAAAAGATTACCTAAAACACCTTTAATTTTATCGGTTGTATCCTCTTTTTTTGCAGTATCTTTTTTTACACCTAACAAATCTGTTAATTTGTTTTTTCCTTTATCAAGTAAATTTTGTTTTTGTTTTTCAACCAAATCTTTTACTAAGTTAGAGGTGGCATCTTTTAGATTTGTAGAAAAGTTTGGGTTGGTAAAACTACCCGTTAAATTGGCTTTTACAGGTACACTTTTTATACTAGCTGCATCTTTTGTTGATAATTTTGAAATAAGGCTGGTAACTTCTGATCCTAAATATTTTACAGGAACATCAAAGGTAACATCATAATTCATTGTATTATTAAAAGTGTGGTTTCCAGAAATTTCTATACCAATATCTTTATAATTTAGAGGAATCGGTTTTACGTTTACTTGTCCATCTTTAAAGGCAAAATACGCGTTAATTCCATCTAAATTTAATTTACTTATATCTAAAAAGTTTACTTTACGGTCTAACAAAGACAAGGTTTTTGAATTGCTTGCGTCTAGTTTTGGGTCTAATAATTTACCAAATAAATTACCAGTAATGGTTTTTAAATTCGGAGTCATATCATCATTTAAATTCCCAGAAACTTCGATTTTAGAGTTTATTTTACCGCCAATGGTTTTTGCAATTGGGGCAATAGATTTTAACATTTCTAAATTGGTAAATGACTCAGAAATATTCAATTGATTTAAGTCTAAATCCATTTTAAAGGATGAGCTTTTTCCTTTGGTAGATACATTACCATCAAAACCAATTTTACCTCCAAAAACATCAGATTTTAAATTTTGTAAGTTTACAGTTTCATCCTTAACATAAATGGTTCCTGAAACATTTTTTAAATTGATATTATCATAGGTTACATTTTTTGCATTTGCTACAATTTTACAATTTAGAAAAGCAGGAATTTTTAGTTGTCTATTTTCTGTTGTGGTTTCTGTTGATGCAGATTCTTCTGTGGTTAAAAAATCATCAACTTTAAAATTGTTAGATTTTAAATTAAAGTTTCCTTTTAACTTTTCATCATTAAATAAAAATCCGTAGAAATTATCTAAGCCACCTTTTACTGAAATGTCTGAATTCCCTGTTTTTGCATCAAAATCTCTTAATTCAATAGCGTTTGTGTTAAAACGGATTTCAGTTTTGTTGATGTAAAAAGCATTCGCTACATCTTTACTATCATATTTAAAATTATCAACACCTATGGTTCCTGCATTTTTAATGTTTTGATATAATCCTTTTTCAATAGCATTCATATCAAAACTCGATGTAACATCCGCAGTTAACATACCTGCCAATTCTTGTTGAATTGGTGCAGGATATACTTTACCAATATTTGCCAAATTCATTTTACCTTTAGCAGATAATTGAATTTTAGGGTTTGTAGTTAAATTGGCAATAGTAGCATTTGTTGCAAATACATCATCATCAATTTTAAAATTCAAATTATTTACGTTTATATAGGTGTCTTTAGTCAACCCTGTTTTGTTAATAATTTTGGCATCGATATTAATATTTTGCACAGCTTTTGGTAAATCAGCATATTTAAACATTGCATTATTTGAGGCAAAAGAAATATCAAAAGCCGGAATTGTAGTTGTAGATAAAGTTCCTTTTACAGTTCCTTTTAAATCAAAATTCCCTTTAGTTTGTATGGTGTTTAAATTTCCAGAATATTGCTTGGGTAATAAAGCCAGTAAGTTTTTAAAACCAGAAGTTGGTGTTTTAAAATTGATGTCGTATAACTGATTTTCATCAACTAATTGAATAAAACCATCGAAATGTAAAGGCAATTGATTAATGTAACCTGTATTTTCTTTAAACGAATATTTACTATTTTTTAAATCAATGCCTAAAATTGCGTCTAAAGAAATAGCAACATCGTGTATATAGTTTACGTTATCATAATCAAAAGATAAAATTGCTTTAGATTGTGTATCTAAATCTAACACATCATCTGCAAAATTTCCTTTTCCTGTATGATTAATACTATTTAAATGCAATTGCATATTAGAGCCTCTATCAATGTAGTTGAAGTTCATATCTTCTAAAGCATAGTCTTGAATACTTAAAGAAAATGTATTTTTTGAAGTTTCTGGAGTTGATTTGTTGTCAGATGGAAGCGCAATATCAAAATTTCCATCGCCTTTTTCATTAAATATAATATTTACTGTACCTTTTGATGTTTTGATGCTTTTTAGCTGTATCGTTTCATCAGCACTTTTAAAAAGTTCTGTAATTTTCATGCTCAAGTTTAGTGATTTGGCTTGGTAAAGAGTATCACCCGTAAAAGGTACTTTATTGGCAAGTATTACATCATTAATTGAAATGTTAGCTAAAGGAAAATCTCTAAAAAAACTCAAATCGGTTTCTGAGAAAGAAAAAGTTGCATTGATATTGGTGTTAACGGTTTTTGTAACCAATTGCTCTATCTTATCTTTAAATAAAAATGGCGCAGAAAATAAAGCAATTATTACAACGAGTAAGGTAATTATACTCCATTTTAAAATTCTTTTTCCTAAGGACTTTTTTTTCTTTTGATTCATAATGAAAGGTCTTTTTATATGGTTACAAAGTTACTTTATTTAAAAAACCATTTTTGTTTATTTGATGTTAAATGTAACTCAAAAAAAAATCCAACCTTATTCAGATTGGATTTGTATAATTTATCGTCTAAGTGATTAAACTCCAAATAATTCATTTACTCGTTCTTGCATTACTTCTTGATCTTGAAAAGCATCCCATCCAATTTTATTAATTAGCCAAACAATGGCCAATAAAAACACGAGATTTAAAATTATACCAATAATACCTGTTATTTTACCAGCCTTTGCGCTACCAGCTCCTTTAAAGTTATCTGGGTCTGTAGCATTTATTTTTAATGCTTTGTTTCCTAAAAAAAAGGCAACAATACCTAAAGGCAAGCCAAGAACACCATAACATAAACAAGTTAAAATTGATAAGATTCCTAAAACTAAAGAAACTGTTGCATTGGGTAAATTTTTTCTTTCCATTTTTAATTTTTAATTAATAAATATTGGTTTCATTTTAATTACATAACTAACAATTACTATAGCTACATTAACAAAAGCTAAATTAATAATAATTTTTTTTCCTTTTGCAAATTTGAATTTTAAATTTAACAGAAAAAAAATGAATAAAAGTAATAGCGAATATATGGCTGGATATAAATTATAAGCTTCTATAAAATTCCCTTTACAAACAAGTACTAATGCTCTTTGAATACCACAACCTGGGCATTCTAACCCAAAAAGATACTTGTTTAAACAGGGTATCATAAAATCTTCAATTTCAAATCCCATTTTTTTATTTAAAAGGATTCATTCCTGGAATGTTTGGCATTCCACTTTTGGCAGCATTGGCCATTTCAACTTCATTAATGTTAGAGGCTTTTTCTAAAGCTTTATTTAAGGTGATGATTAAATAATCTTCTAACTCTTCAGCATCATTGAGTAAACTTTCGTCAATTGCTATATTTTTAATTTGTCTGTTGGCAGTTAGCGTTACTTTTATTTTACCATCAGAAGAAGCTTCATCTACCAAAACAGTGTTTAATCTTAGTTTTGTTTTTTCTACTTCTTCTTGTGCCTTTTTCAATTTGTCCATCATTCCAGATAAGTCTCCAAACATAGTGTACTTGTTTTAATTTTAGATACAAATTTACAAATTTCAAAATAAAATTAACTGAGCAAAAACGTTGTAAATATTCAGTTTTGAATAAATATTATATGCTATTTTTGCATCCGCTTGTAAAATGATATTCTTATGATGAAAAGTAGTGATGCAAAACCACCAATTGCAGATAAAATTATAACAAAATTAGAAAAACATAATGATGTTAGAATAGATAATTATTTTTGGATGCGTTTGTCTGACGATCAAAAATTAGCACCAATTAAAGATGAGCAAACTCAAAAAGTAGTTGATTATTTAGAATCAGAAAATGAATATTATAACAAAGTAACAGGTTTTACCCTAGAATTTCAAGAAGAGTTATTCAACGAAATGAAAGGTAGAATTAAAGAAGACGATGCCTCTGTACCCTATAAAAGTAATGGTTATTACTATATAACTCGTTTTGAAATTGGAAATCAGTACCCAATCTACAGTCGAAAAAAAGAAACTTTAGAGACTGAAGAAGAAATTATATTTGATGTAAATAAATTAGCCAAAGGATTTGATTATTTTAAATTAGGAGGCTTAAATATTTCGCCAAACAATAAGTTGGCCGTTTTTGCTACAGATACTGTAAGTAGAAGACAGTATTTTTTACGGATTAAAAACTTAGAAACAGGAGAAATTTATAAGGATATTATTGATAATACAACAGGAGGATCTGTTTGGGCAAATGATAATAAAACTATTTTTTACACCAAAAAAGATCCAACTACACTACGAAGTTCTAAAATATACAGGCATGTTTTAGGTACACCAACCTCAGAAGATGTTGAAGTATATCACGAAAAAGACGAAACTTTTGGTACTTATGTAACCAAATCAAAATCAAAAAAATATATTATCATTGGCTCTTATAGTACACTATCTACTGAAGCTCAATATCTGGATGCAGACAATCCTACAGGAGAGTTTACAATGTTACAGAAAAGAGAAAAAGATTTAGAGTATAATGTAGCGCATTACAAAGATCATTTTTACTTATTAACGAATAAAGACAATGCTACCAATTTTAAATTGATGAAAACTTCGGTTGCTAAAACATCAAAAGAAAATTGGGTAGATGTAATTCCTCATAGAAAAGATACTTTATTAGAAGATTTTTCAATTTTTAAAGATTATTTGGTTCTTGAAGAACGTACCAATGGTTTAAATAAAATAAGAATAAAACGTTGGGATGAAACCGAAGATTATTATTTGCCTTTTGATGAAGAAACCTATTCTGCAAATGTGTATGGTAATCCAGAATTTGATACAGATATAATCCGTTATTCTTATAATTCGTTTACAACTCCTAGCTCAGTAATCGATTTTAATATGGCAGATAAAACCAAAGATGTTAAGAAAGAACAAGAAGTTTTAGGCGGAAAATTTAACAAAGAGAATTACAAAAGCGAAAGAGTTTGGGTAACAGCTAGAGATGGAAAAAAAGTAGCCATTTCATTGGTTTATCATAAAGATACCAAGCTAAATGAAAATACCCCACTTTTACAATATGCTTATGGTTCTTATGGTTATACCATTCCTGATAGTTTTTCTACAACACGTTTAAGTTTATTAGACAGAGGTTTTGTGTATGCGTTAGCACATATTAGAGGAAGTGAATATTTAGGACGCTCTTGGTACGAAGAAGGTAAAATGTTAAACAAGAAAAATACTTTTTACGATTTTATAGATTGTTCTAAATTTTTAATTGACAAAAAATATACATCAGCCAAGCATTTATATGCAATGGGCGGTTCTGCAGGTGGTTTATTAATGGGCGCTATTGTAAACATGAACCCTGAATTGTATAATGGAATTATAGCAGCTGTACCTTTTGTTGATGTAATTTCTACCATGTTAGATGATAGCATTCCGTTAACAACTGGGGAATATGATGAATGGGGAAACCCGAATGAAAAGGAATTTTATGATTACATAAAATCGTATTCTCCTTACGATCAAGTAGAAGCCAAAGATTACCCCAATATGCTGGTAACCACAGGTTATCATGATAGCCAAGTACAATATTGGGAACCTGCAAAATGGGTAGCAAAATTAAGAGAACTAAAAACAGACGACAACGTTTTGTTATTGCACACTAATATGGAAGCTGGTCATGGAGGTGCTTCAGGTAGATTTGAAGCTTTAAAAGAAACGGCAAAAGATTACGCTTTCTTTCTAGCACTAGAAAATAAATTAAAGTAGTATTTAATTCATGTAAAATCAATTTTGTAATTCAAATAGGTTACGTACTTTTGCAACTGATTAAAAATTAAAAAATAGACGTCATTTTAAGCTTTTTGAAGCAATCGAGTATCAAAAGATATCTTCATCATTTAAAACCTTAAAGATGTTTTACTTTTTAGAATTTTAGAATGACAAGAAATCAAGGGATAAACAATACTATTTTAGATTTGGTTGGAGAAACACCATTGGTGAAACTTCAAAGGGTAACCAAGAAATTAAAAGGTAAGTACTATGCTAAATTAGAGGCATTTAATCCTGGTTTGTCTCAGAAAGACAGAATTGCACTTCATATTGTAGAAAATGCCGAAAAAAAAGGGATCCTTAAAAAAGGCGCAACAATTGTAGAAACTACTTCAGGCAATACAGGCTATAGTTTGGCAATGATTGGTTTGGTAAAAGGCTACAAATGTATTTTAGCAGTATCAGACAAATCGTCACAAGATAAAATCGATTTATTAAAAACAATGGGGGCAGAAGTACATGTTTGTCCTGCAAATGTTTCTGCAGATGATCCTAGATCATATTACGAAGTTGCCAAAAGAATTCATAAAGAAACCTCAAACTCGGTGTATATAAATCAGTATTTTAATGAGTTAAATACAGAGGCGCACTATAGAACCACAGGACCAGAAATTTGGGAACAAACCCAAGGTAAAGTAACACATATAGTAGTTGCAAGTGGTACTGGAGGTACAATTTCTGGAACTGGAAAATACTTGAAAGAGCAAAATCCAAAAATAAAAGTTTTAGGAGTAGATGCAATTGGTTCTGTATTGAAAAAGTATCATGAAACTGGTGAGTTAGATTTAAATGAGGTATCTCCGTATAAAATTGAAGGTCTAGGAAAAAATTTAATTCCAACTGCTACTGATTTTGATGTAATTGATATTTACGAAAAAGTAAGCGATAAAGACGCTGCTTTTGCATCAAGAGAAATTGTAAAAAAAGAAGGGATTTTTTGTGGATATACCTGTGGTGCTGTATTGCAAGCCACAAGACAATACGAAAAACAACATTATTTTAATAAAGATAGTTGTGTAGTGCTAATTTTTCCTGATCATGGTTCTAGATATATGAATAAAATTTATAACGATGCCTGGATGAAAAAGCAAGGCTTTCTTTAAAAACTAAAACTACTTAACAATTTGATAAACTGCAAAAAAAGCGGTTAATTTGCACTTCGAAACAAAATCAAAAAAAACGATTATGGTGAATGATTTATTTGATAGAATAATTGCAGATAAAGGACCTTTAGGAAAATGGGCAGATAAGGCAGAAGGATACTATGTTTTTCCTAAATTAGAAGGGCCAATTTCAAATAGAATGTCGTTTAATGGTAAAAAAGTAGTTACTTGGAGTATCAACGATTATTTAGGTTTGGCAAATCATCCAGAAGTTTTAAAAGTAGACGGAGAAGCTGCTTTAGAACATGGAATGGCTTACCCAATGGGTGCTAGAATGATGTCTGGCCACACACCTTTGCATGAACAATTAGAACGTGAATGTGCTGAATTTGTAAACAAAGAAAAAGCGTATTTATTAAATTTTGGCTATCAAGGTATTATGTCTGCCATAGATGCTTTAGTAACCAAAAATGATGTAATTGTATACGATATCGATACACATGCATGTATTATAGATGGTGTTCGTTTACACGCTGGTAAACGTTTTGTATACAAGCATAATGATATGGAGAGTTTTGAGAAAAACATCAAACGTGCTAAAAGAATGGCAGAAAAAACAGGCGGAGGAATTTTAGTAATTTCTGAAGGTGTTTTTGGAATGCGTGGAGAACAAGGACGTTTAAAAGAAATTGTTGCATTTAAAAAAGAATATAATTTCAGGCTTTTAGTAGATGATGCTCACGGATTTGGTACATTAGGAGAAGGAGGTAGAGGAACTGGTTTTGAGCAAGGTGTACAAGATGATATTGATGTGTATTTTGCAACTTTTGCAAAATCAATGGCAGGAATAGGAGCTTTCTTGGCAGGAGATAAAGACGTAATTCAATTTTTACAATACAATTTACGTTCTCAAATGTTTGCAAAATCTTTACCAATGGCAATGGTTAAAGGTTCTTTAAAACGTTTAGAAATGATTCGTACCATGCCAGAATTAAAAGAAAAGTTGTGGAAAAACACCAATGCTTTACAATCTGGCTTGCGCAATGCAGGTTTTGATCTGGGAACTACGCAAACTTGTATAACACCTGTGTTTTTAAAAGGTGATATCCCTGAAGCAATGGCTATGGTAAATGACTTACGAGAAAACCATGGAATTTTTTGTTCAATTGTGGTGTATCCAGTAATTCCTAAAGGATTAATTATTTTAAGATTAATACCAACAGCAACACATACACAAGAAGATATAGATGAAACCATTACTGCCTTTACTGCAATTAGAGAAAAATTAGAAAACGGAACATATAAAAATATAGCTGCGAGTATTGCTTAATGTATTTAAATCATCATAAAAAAACCGAGCACAAAATGCTCGGTTTTTTTATGATGATTTTTTACTTGATATTCATAAATTATTTTGCGGGTAAAACTTTACCAACACATTCACCAAAACCAATACGTACTTTATCATTTTTACAATGAGCACGCATAATTACAGTATCATTGTCTTCTATAAATTTACGGGTTGTGCCGTCTTTTAATTTTACAGGATTTTGACCTTTCCATGTTAATTCTAGCATAGAACCATAACTGTCTTTAGTAGGGCCAGAAATGGTTCCAGAGCCCATCATATCACCAGCTTCAACAGGGCAACCATTTACGGTATGATGTGCCAATTGTTGCGCCATGGTCCAATACATATACTTAAAGTTAGAATTGGCAACAACAGTTTCATCGCCGTTTTCTGGCTGAATTGCAACTTGTAAATTAATATCGTAACTACCTTTTCCTTCTTGTTTTAAATACGGTAAAGGCTCATAAACTTGCTCAGGATTATCTACTCTAAAAGGTTCTAAAGCATCTAAAGTAACAATCCAAGGAGAAATGGTAGAAGCAAAACTCTTCCCTAAAAATGGTCCAAGAGGTGCATATTCCCAAGCTTGTATATCTCGTGCAGACCAATCATTAAATTGTACCAAACCAAAAATATATTCTTCAGTTTCGTCAATAGGTATTCTATCACCTAAAACATTGGCATCAGTTGTAATAAACGCCATTTCTAATTCAAAATCTAATAATTTAGAAGGACCAAAACCAGGGGTTGTACTTCCTTCAGCAGGCTTTGTTTGTCCATAAGGTCTTCTAATTGGTGTTCCTGATGGAATTATAGATGAACTACGCCCATGATAACCAATTGGTATGTGTAACCAATTTGGTAATAGTGCATTTTCTGGATCTCTAAATAAAGAACCTACATTGGTTGCGTGTTCTTTGCTTGCGTAAAAGTCTGTATAATCACCTATAGCAACAGGCAATAACATTTCAACTTCATCCATTCTAAAGATAATTTTATCTTTATGGTTGGCATTATCTCTTAAAGAGCCATTAGTTACATCAAAAACTTCTGCAATTCTGTTACGTACCAAACGCCATGTTTTACGACCGTCTGCAATAAAATCATTTAAATTGTCTTGTAAAAACATGTCGTCTGTTAGTGGTATACCATCAAAATAACCTAATTGATGAAAAGCACCTAGATCAATAGCATAGTCGCCAATTCTGCTTCCTATGGTAATAATATCATCTCTTGTTATAAAAACGCCAAAGGGGATATTTTGAATAGGAAAATCGGAATTCTCTTTAACTTTTAACCAAGATTTTCTTTTAGGATTATTTGCTGTTATGATCATTATAAAGATTTTTATTTTTCTCAAACCTACATAATTTTTTATCAAAAAAAAATAAATTTTCTATGAAAAATTCAATTTTAAGATTACTTTAATCTATTCAAATTCATTATTAATAAAATGTTGAAAACATCAACAAAATACTTTCTTTAAGTACTCGATTTTAATTATTTTTGGCTTTTAAACTAATAATAGCAATAATGCAAATAGATAATCAAATTTTTGACCTTATTCAGGAGGAAAAAGAAAGACAATTAAATGGTTTAGAGTTAATCGCTTCAGAAAACTTTGTAAGTGATCAAGTAATGCTGGCACAAGGCTCTGTATTAACCAATAAATATGCAGAAGGATACCCTGGAAAAAGGTATTATGGGGGTTGCGAAATTGTTGATATTGTAGAACAAATTGCCATAGACAGAGCTAAAGAATTGTTTGGTGCAGAATATGTAAATGTTCAACCACATTCTGGTTCTCAGGCAAATACGGCTGTTTTTGCAGCGTGTTTAAAACCTGGAGATAAAATTTTAGGTTTTGATTTATCTCATGGAGGACATCTAACACATGGTTCTCCTGTAAATTTTTCAGGAAAATTATACAATCCTGTTTTTTATGGAGTTGAAAAAGAAACGGGTGTTTTAAATTATGATAAAATTCAAGAAATTGCAACCAAAGAAAAGCCGCAGTTAATTATAGCTGGTGCTTCTGCTTATTCTAGAGATATCGATTTTGAGCGCTTTAGAGTCATAGCAGATTCTGTTGGAGCTATTTTAATGGCTGATATTTCTCATCCTTCAGGAATGATAGCTAAAGGAATTTTGAATGACCCAATTCCGCATTGTCACATTGTTACTACTACTACTCACAAAACATTACGTGGGCCAAGAGGAGGAATGATTATGATTGGTAAAGATTTTGAAAACCCGTTTGGAGAAACGTTAAAAAGTGGAAAACCCAAAATGATGTCCACCTTATTAAATTCTGCTGTTTTTCCAGGAAATCAAGGAGGTCCTTTAGAGCATGTTATTGCTGCAAAAGCAATTGCTTTTGGTGAGGCATTAACAGATGAGTTTTTAGAATATCAAATTCAAGTAAAAGAAAATGCTGCTGCAATGGCAAAAGAATTTGTAGCAAAAGGATATAATTTAATATCTGGAGGAACTGACAACCACTGTATGTTAATTGACTTACGTAACAAAAATATTTCTGGTAAGGATGCTGAAATTGCATTGGGTAAAGCAGATATTACTGTTAATAAAAATATGGTTCCATTCGATGATAAAAGTCCGTTTGTTACTTCAGGAATTCGTGTAGGTACTCCTGCAATTACTACAAGAGGTTTAAAAACTGAAGATATGAAAGCGGTTGTTGATTTTATTGATGAAGCAATTCAAAATGCAGATAATGATGAAGCTTTACACGAAATTGGAGAACGTGTCTCAGAGATGATGAGATCTCGCAGATTGTTTGTGATGTAAGTTCTTTTTTCTTTTTAAATAATAACACCACTTTTGTTTCAAGTGGTGTTTTTTTTTTGCAATTTTTAAATTATAGATAAAATTATAAAACCTATTAACGAGGTTATAAAGGTAGTTAATAAAATAGGTCCAATATTCTTATTTAATATTTTTGTGTATTTATCTACTCCAGCAACTGCGGCTGCAGAAATAATATTAAACAAGCAAATAGCATTGCCTAAAGAAGCGCCATTTAATTGCATAGCTAAAATTAATTCTGTAGAGAAGTTTAAATTTTCTGCTGAATTGTATTGCACAGACCCAAAAATAATATTAGAAACAGTAGTACTACCTGTTATAAAAGTACCCATTACACCAATAAAAGGACTAATTAATGGGTAAGCATTGCCTGTTTTTGAAAATAATATAGACATAGTTTCTATCATAGAAGGCATTTCTGTACCACTAGATAACATTAATTGCGTAATGCCTAATGATGGAAACAAAATTAAAAAAATACTTAACGTTTTGTTTAGTACTGGTTTTAACTTCATTTTATGGTTTTTACCCAAAAGAGCTGCACAAAGCGAAGCAATAGCAAAAGGGAAAAGTGGAGATCTAAAAGGTTGAAATGATGCACTTACATCAGAATTAAACATATTATCAAACGATAATTTAAAAGAGATTAAGGGCTCAATAGCAGTTACTATTTTGGGTATCAATAGTAATATAACGAGTACTCCATAAGGTATCCATGGTTTCCAATCTAATTTTTTGTTAGTAAAAAAGAAAAAATACGAAAAAGCCCCCATTATAGTTGCTGATATAACTCCTGTAAGTTCTTGAAGAAAAAATGATAAAACAACAAAAGGTAGGGCAACACTAAAATACAATTTCCAACTATATGCAGAAATCTCTGGATGTTCTTTGACTACAAAACGTTGAATAAAATACAACAATATAGCACCAGAAACAAGCATAAAACAGGAGGCATATACGTAAATTAATTTAACTTGAAATGCTCCTAATTCTAAAGAACCTTGAAAACCAGCAATAACTGGTGTACCAATGGCGCCAGTAATAGCAAATAAACCATCTATTAACAATACCACAACAATAGATAAAATAGGTGAGAAACCTAAAGAAATTAATAAAAGAGGAACAATAGCTCCTGGAGTACCAAAGCCAGCTACACTCTCAAAAAAAGCAGTTAAAAAGAAAGCCAAAAAATAAAATTGAAAGCTCGTATTATGATGTGCTTTTTTTAGAGAACTTTTTATCTGTTCAATAAAACCAACTTCTTCCATATTAGAATGTAGGAGCAACGCACCAAAAACAATCATTAAAATTGAAATTGTATTTATAAAAGCAGTTATTAAAGCAGCAGGAAAAGCAACTAATTTACTATCCCAAATAAAAAATAAAATGGTTGTAATCATAAAACCAGAATAAATACCTGCTTTTACACCTTTTAATAAACTAATTAAAAGTAGCACCAATATAGGTGTTAGCGATAGAACTGAATAAAGAGTGCTCATAAAATTAATGGTTTAAAAAAGTGCATTCAGTGTATTTAAAAAAATGGGAATTATCTTTATACGCTGTTTACAAAGCCCAAAAGTAGTATTACTAATATTTAGCGATTATGATATTTATCAATTAATTTAACATCGAATGAAAAATTTTAATTTAAAAATTACTTTTATTAAAAATTATACTCATTGTTAAAATTTATGTAAGGCCTTGCACTATTAGCATTTCTTTTTTATAAATTTGAAAAAAAACAATATGGACGCATACTTTATAGCTACAGTATTAATTTTTCTTTCGGCAATTTTTGGCTTTATCAATGTCCGTTTTTTAAAATTACCAAATACCATCGGGTTAATGGTAATTACTATACTATTTACATTAGGTGTATTTTTGTTGAGTTATATTGATCCTACATTATTGAATTTAGAGAAATCAATCATTTCTAAAATAGATTTTAAAACTGTTTTGTTAGATGAAATGCTTAGTTTTCTTTTGTTTGCAGGTGCTTTGCATACCAATTTTGAGCAGTTAAAAATTCAACGTTGGCCAATACTCTTATTTTCTACTTTAGGTGTGTTAACTTCTACTTTTTTAGTAGGTGGTGCTATTTTTGGTCTTTTGCAATTGTTTAATTTATCTGTAGATTTTATTTACTGTTTACTATTTGGCGCATTAATTTCGCCTACAGATCCTATTGCTGTATTAGGTATTTTAAAAAAAGCAGGAGTACCTAAAAAATTAGAAACTAAAATTGTTGGCGAATCTTTATTTAATGATGGAGTAGGAGTGGTAGTCTTTTTAACAATTTTTCAAATTGCACAATCTGGTATTGATGATGAAACAACATTTAATGTATTTAAATTGTTTGGTCAAGAGGTTATTGGAGGAGTTGCTCTAGGTGGAATTTTAGGATATATCTGTTATAAATTGATGAAAGCTATTGATGATTATGATATTGAGGTTATTATAACTTTAGCAGCGGTTATGATGGGTACAGTAATTGCACACAAATTACATGTTTCTGCTCCTTTAGCCATGGTAACAGCGGGTTTAATAGTAGGTAATGATACTGTTCGATCTTCATCTATGTCTAAGATTACAGAAAAATACGTTGATAAATTTTGGGAACTTTTAGACATTCTTTTAAATGCAATTCTATTTGTTTTAATTGGTATGGAAATGCTAGTCTTGATTTTAGATGGTAAATACATTCTTATAGGTTTAATTGCTATCCCTATTGTATTACTTTGTAGGTATATATCTTTATTTTTGCCAATTAATATATTTGAAAAAAAATTAGAATTTGTACCCAAAACCAACTTGATTATGACTTGGGGAGGTTTACGAGGAGGCATTTCAATTGCACTAGCACTTGGTTTATCGTCTGAAATGCATCGCGAATTGTTTTTAGTGATTACTTATATTGTAGTTGTTTTTTCAATTATTGCACAAGGCTTAACAGTAGGTAAATTGGTAAATAAGTTTAAAATATAAAAAAAAGTTGCCTGAAAAGCAGATCAACATATTATTATTAGAAGTCTAAAAATCTGTTTTTTTTATTACCAATTCGTAAGATTTTCAGGTTACAATATAAATAACAAGGTTTAATACTTTTTAGACAACTTTCTTTTAGTCTAGATACTAAAAATTACCAACTTTTAATTTCTTCGGCGATTTCATCTTTGGTCTTTCCATATTTTTCTTGGATTTCTCCAATCAGTTTTTCTTTTTCACCTTCAGCTTCTAAAGTTTCATTATTGGTAATTTCACCATATTTTTCTTGAAATTCTCCTTTAATTTGTTTCCACTTTCCTTCATTTGTGTCATTATTCATAATTGTAAATTTTAAATGTTAATACTTATTGTTCTTCAAAATCAAAATTTATTCGTTTTGAATTTTGTCAGCAACCTTTTTATTTGAATTGCTTGTAGCAGAATGTGTCTGCTTTTCTAGTTTGTCTTTATCAGTGCCCTCTAATCTATTTTTGGATGCATCTTGATCTTTATAATCATCATCTTTAACGGTTCCTTTTAAAGGATGAAGCTTATCTTCGTGTTTATCTTCAGCATTTCCTTTCGTTACATTCTCAGCACTTTTTTGTTTATTTTTTTTATCCATTATTTTATTTCATTAATTTTTCTAAGATTTTTTTCTGTAAATTATCGCTACTTTCTTTAACCTTACTCACATCTTCAATGTCTTTACCGATTAAAATTTCAGAATTATTTTTATCCTTTTCTTTATTTAAAATTTTAGTTTTTTCGGTTTGTATGGTTTGTTCCCCTTTAACATTTTTAGTGATTCCATCTGTTTTTTCATTTGTAAAAAGTTTCTCTTCATTTTTTGTCTTCATATCACTATTATTTTAACATTAACTTCACTACAAATGTAAAGCGATGCTAATGTTTGAGTTAACGACATCGATGCTAATATTAACTCATTAGCTAAAATGATATGAGAAAATGGAAATGTAATTGGTTTTTTTATACACTGGTATTAATTACATTAAAAATGCTGTTATTCAGGTTTTAAGTTGTGTGAATTTTAACCAATTGCAAAGCAAAATACATTTATGTATTTGTACTTATATAAAAGGGAATTGTAGGTGTTTGAATAGCTCTAAGATTTTGGCTATTGATTCATTACATGAAATAAAATATTTTTCAATAATTGTTTCATAGAAAACAACAAAATAGGTAACAATCGATATTTTTTTGACTATCACAGAAAAAAATTAGAGAAATAATAAATTCTATTTTGTAAAACGCCATCGAAAAGTAAAAGAATTTCTACATCTTATTGTTTAGCCCTTTCAATAATATTATCAGGTAAAGATTTTTTGGCTTTTGCTCCCATTTTCTTTAGCTTTTCAACGCTTGTAATTAAGTTTCCTCTTCCATCAAACAATTTATTCATAGCATTAGAATATTCTTTTTTACTATCATCAATACGTTTTCCTATAGCAATTAAATCTGCCAATAAACCATTAAATTTATCATACAATGCACCAGCTTGTCTTGCAATTTCCATGGCATTTCTTTGCTGTTTTTCGTTATTCCACATAGAATCTATGGTGCGCAAAGTAGCCAATAATGTAGAAGGTGTAACAATTACAATATTTTTCTCAAAAGCCTTATTATACAAATGGTTATCTGCATTTAAAGCTACAGCAAAAGCAGGTTCTATTGGGATGAATAACAATACAAAATCAGGCGATTCTATTTGATATAAATCTTCGTATTTTTTGGCTGATAATTGTTCGATATGACGTTTTAAAGAATTGATGTGCTCTTTTAAAAACTGTTCTTTTTTAGTTTCATCATCTTCATTAATAAATTGCTCATAAGCGGTTAATGAAACTTTAGAGTCTACAATCATTTTTTTGTTATCTGGCAGATGAATCACTACATCAGGTAACACTCTTTTGCCCTCATCAGTAGTAAAACTTTGCTGTACAAAGTACTCTCTATCTTTTTCTAAGCCAGACTTTTCTAAAACTCGCTCTAAAACCAATTCGCCCCAGTTTCCTTGCATTTTACTATCACCTTTTAAGGCTTTCGTTAAATTTAAAGTATCTTTACTCATTTGTTGATTGAGCTCTTTTAGGCCTAAAATTTGCTGACGTAAAGCCGCATGATAATCAATACTTTCTTTATGGGTTTTATCTACTTTATCTTCAAAAACTTTAATTTTTTCTTGTAGTGGGTTTAAAATGTTTTTGATGTTCTCTTTGTTTTGTTCTGTAAATTTATTAGACTTTTCTTCTAATATTTTATTAGCTAAAACTTCAAAATCATTGGTAAATTTTTTCTGTAATTTTTCAACTTCGGCTTTGTGTTCTTCTAATTTTAGCTGTAAGTTTTTTATTTCTGAATCTTGACGTGTATTTAATTGTAGTAAGTTTTCTTTTTCTTGCTGACTGTTTTTTACCTCTTTTTGCAGTTCAATAAAATTGTTTTCTGCCAAATCTTTAGATTGTTGTAATAAAACAACACGTTCTTGCAAAGTAGACTTTTCTTTTTCTACATTGGTTTTTTCTTTTTCGAAATTTAATTTTGATAATATTTTTCCGATATAGAAACCTATCAAACTAAAAATCAATGCTATGATAACATAAGCCAAAATCTCGTTCATATAATACTTTTTAACAGCGTAAAAGTAAGGAATATTATACTTTTTGTAACGATTATTATTTTTGTGAAATAGTTAAAATGATATTTTATTACATTAAAATAAGTTTTAATGTTAAGATAATTAATCCTTAATTTCGTTGATTTATTAAAAAGTCGATGAAAACAATAGCAAGATTTATTTTATTTACAATTTTAGGATGGAAGTTTGAGGGAGATTTTCCTAAAAACATTAAAAAATATGTAGTAATTGCTGCACCTCATACCAGTTGGGTAGATTTTCCTATTGCTATCTTATCAAGAATGGCATCTGGTGTTATGGTTAATTTTATTGGTAAAGATACGCTATTTAAAGGTCCTTTTGGTTTCTTTTTTAGGGCTTTAGGTGGTACACCTGTAAATCGTAGTAAAAGTGCAAATTTGGTTGATGCTATTGTTCAAATTTTTGACTCAAAAAAAGAGTTTCGTTTGGGTTTATCACCAGAAGGAACACGAAAAAAAGTTTACAAATGGAAAACAGGTTTCTACTATATAGCTAAAGGTGCCAACGTACCTATAGTTATGGCAACGTTAGATTTTGAAAATAAACAAATAAAATTTTCTGAACCTTATTACCCTACAGATAACAAAGAAAAAGATTTTGCTTATTTTGAGGGGTTTTTCTTTAATGTTAAGGGGAAAAACCCTGAGTTATCCTAATTTTTTTTTAAAAACCATAACAAAAAACTACTTTTATCTTATGTTTCTTTTGATTTAAAAATATAGGGATTTTTTTATCTAAAAAGAAAAGCATAGTTTTTCATTGTTACAAATTGTTACAACTAGGTCTCCAAAAAGTAATTTTTGGAGATTTTTTTATGGTAGGTAACAATTGCGTTATTTGAATGGATTAAATTTCTAATTTAAATTGATTTTCATTAATTTTTATTGGTAGTTTTTTGCAACTTTTTTAACAATACCAACAATAACTTCTGTTGCTTTTTGCATAGATTCTACAGGAATATATTCAAAACGACCATGAAAATTATGACCACCAGCAAAAATATTTGGGCAAGGCAAACCTTTGTAAGATAATTGTGAACCATCAGTACCACCGCGAATTGGTTTTATTAAAGTTCTAATGCCAATTTCTTGCATTACTTCTTCTACAATATCAACAATATGTAGTACAGGCACAATCTTTTCTTTCATGTTAAAATATTGATTTTTAATTGTAACAGATACCAATTCTTTATGCCAGCGTTTGTTGAAATCAGAGGCAATTTTTTGCATTAAAAACTTCCTTTTTTCAAACAAATCGAGGTCGTGATCTCTAATAATATATTCTAAAATCGTCTTTTCTACATCACCTTTTATATCATATAAGTGAAAAAAACCTTCGTAATTGTCTGTTTTTTCAGGCACTTCTTCTGATGGAAGTGCCGCAATAAACTCATTTGCAATTAACATAGCATTGATCATTTTACCTTTTGCATAACCTGGGTGTACAATTTTTCCCTTAATCGTAACAATTGCTGACGCTGCATTAAAATTTTCATATTCTAACTCGCCAATCTGGCTGCCATCCATAGTATATGCCCAATCTGCACCAAATTTTTCTACATCAAATAAATGTGCTCCTTTGCCAACTTCTTCATCTGGTGTAAAACAAATTCTAATTTTTCCATGTTTAATTTCTGGGTGATTTACCAAATATTCCATAGCAGATACAATTTCTGTGATGCCTGCTTTATCATCTGCGCCTAATAAAGTTGTACCATCTGTGGTAATTAAAGTTTGCCCTTTGTATTGCAATAAATCATCAAAATCATTTGGAGAAAGTACAATATTTTGTTCTTCATTTAGTATGATGTCTTTTCCATCATAATTGTTGATGATTTGCGGTTTTATGTTATTTCCTGTAAAATCTGGACTTGTATCTATATGAGCAATAAAACCAATTGTTGGTACTTTATAATCGATATTACTAGGTAAAGTTGCCATTAAATAACAATTGTCATCGAGCTCAACATCTTGTAAGCCAATTTTTTTGAGCTCTAGTTCTAATAGTTTTGCCAAATCCCATTGTTTTTCTGTACTCGGAAAAGCTGGATTATTAGGATCTGATTCTGTATCTATAGTTACATATTTTATAAAACGATTTGTAATATGCTGTTTATCAATCATTACTAATTAGAAGTTTAGTTTTAAATTAAAAATAAAGATAATTAAAAAGAGCCAAACGTTATGTAAGGCTCTTTTTAAAATATACATTAACTTTTATTTTATTAAGGAAAGATAAGGATTAGTGGTATTATCACCTCTTTCCCAAATTTTTTCATCATTTAACCAAATTGTATCTTGTAAAAGTGAGTTTTGATGCCTTTGAAAAGATACATCAATCTTATCAGTACCATAATCTTCTCCCCATTTAATATAGGTAATAGGTTTGGATTCATTTTCTGAATGATTTAAGAAGACTCTTATTCTATATTCAGATTGATATTCATATATCCTAAAACCCCTAGGATAGGCATAATTTGATCCTAAGTTTACCTCTTGACTTTCTCCATTTAAAACATAAAAAATTTTTATATCTCTTTGGTCAAGTTTATTTAAACTGTTTGGGTTTAATAAATCTTCACCGTCTTGATTAAAAACAGAAAAATCAAAAAAGCTTTCTAAATTATAACAACATATTATTTCATTTTCGTTGTCATTACTACATGACAAAAAGGCAATTGCAACTAAAATTATTAGTAAATTTTTCATAGTTTTATGGTATTATATTATAAATCATTTTTTTATTATTATTGTAATTTGAGTTGCCAGGATCAAAATTATTGTACGAAAAATAACCATCATAACTACTTCCCCATCCCCAATTCATATAAAAAAGAGGAGTGAATGTTACTCCTGTGCAATCGTCATAATAAATTGAGGTTTGTCTATATCCTTCACATACCCACATATGACCAGATGAGCCGTTATCACCACTTAAAATAACTGGTCTATTATTTGCTAAGTTAGTCTTGACGGTAAAATAATTATAATTAGCCCAATCAGCAGAAGAATAATTGAATTGGTTTTTTAAAACATTACCCATATTGGCAGAAGAAGCTACTCCTGTAGCACCACAAAGATATGTAATACTATTAGGGTATTCATCATCGATAGCATTATGTATATCTTTTATAAAGTTTGCAGTTGTTGTAGTAGCTGTGGTTAACGGCATTGAAGACCAGTTATAATTTGTTGGGTATTCTAAAAATTTCATAACCTGTCCCATAGCTATAGGAACACAACCAGCTAAGACCTGATAGTTAGAGCTATTACAAGTTATAGATGGTAAAGCATCATTAAAACCTAAATTTTGACGCCAACTTGAACTCATGAGAGGTCCAACTTGAATAGTCTCAGTATAATTGGTACATCCAGGGTCTATCACTTTAGCAAAAGCGCTACGACTTTCTGTTGTTAAAGCATATTGAACCTCTTCCCAAGCTAATTTATTTTTTTTTGATTGTTTAATATCAGAATCTTGTATATCTCCAATTCTTTTTTTTACATCTTTTACCCAAAACTTCAATCCAATTGGATAAATATTATCATTAACAATAAACTCCCCTTTTTCTGAAAAACCAAGAATAGGTTGTGTCCTTTTATCAGCAGATAAAAGAATATAGCCGCCTTCGTTATAATTTATTACATAAAACGTAGTTTTATTTTTATCATTTTTTACTTCACTAATATCCTTTGGAGTTCTTTTCTGATCTATTAGTTTTTTACTTTTCGTACTCTTATTAATATTCTTTTTATCCTCAAATAAAATTTCTTTAGAAATTTTTTTTACAAACGATAATTCAATAAAGTTTTCTTCCAAGAGAAAGTCTTCAGTCTCAAAATGATCATCTTTTGAACAAGCAAAAACAGATGCTAAAATAATACAGTAAAATAATACAAATTTTTTCATAATTTTTTTTAATTAATAATTCAACAAAATTTAAGAATATTCACTATTTAAAATATGATATTTATCATTTTTATTAATTCATCTTAATAGTTTCAATTAGCTGAATAGCTTCACAAATTCTTTCATCAACCAAAGAATCTCCATAAATAGCTATTTTTAAATGTATAAATTTTTGGTTATCCAACTTTATAAAATAATCTAATTCGCTGTATTTTTTATTTCCCTTTTTTCCCACTGAATTTGAAACATAAGATTCTTTATTATAAAATTTTAAGTTTTGTTGATCTAATCTTATTAAATTATTTTTTAACAATTCCTTTTCAAAATTCAATTTCATAGTTTCATCAAAAAAAAACTCTTTTGAATTAATTAAATGTCTAAAATAGTAGTATTTGATAATTGCTTTGTGGTATCTGCGCCGTAAATAGAAGATTGAATATTATCATAATACAATTCAACTTTCCAATTTTTAGGGAGTTGGATAGAAAAATGATTTTTGAAGTCCTCAATATTTTTAATTCAGAATTTATAAAGTTAGCATCACGATGATACTTTTTACTTTGTTGAGATTTTTTTTACATGAAGTAAGGGATAGAGAAATACAAAAAAGGAATAAACAAAATTTTAAAAAATACTTCATGAATTAATCTAAAACAAATCTTCCAATCTTTTCATTTCCACTTAGCCAAGCTGTATTTTTATCAACAAAATCAATGGCATAATAGCTTTCTTTAGAAACTTCATTCCAAGTAATTCCTCCATCATTAGAAAATGATATACCAGTTTTACCCACTGCAAAAACTTCTTTTCCATCTGTATTAGGTACATATTGTACACAACTTTTATAATTTGGGTTTTGGTTATCTGCAACTAAAGTCCATGTTTTTCCACCATCTATAGTAATGGCTTTATTGGCTTTGTTTTTATTAGGTTTAGAGTAATCTCCACCTATTATAATTCCGTTATTATAATCAGCAAAATCTATAGAATAAATACCTTGAGGCCCATTGCCCTGCACTATTGGAGTCTCAAAAACTTGCCAATTTTGCCCAAAATCATCAGACTTTAATACTCTGGCTTTTTTACCTCCAGAGGCAATCCAAACTGTACTGCCTATGGTTTTTATATTTGTATTACTCGCCGCAAAAAAAGCTTCTCCATCAACGAATTCTGGGAGTTTATCACAGGCTATTTTTTGCCAAGTTTTTCCAGCATCCGCAGTTAAAATAATAGATGCGCAATTTTCTGTAGGATCGCCTACTGCAATTCCATGGGTATTATCGTCAAAAAATTTCATGGCATCATAAAATACTTTTTCATGTTGTTCTACATATACTAAACTAGATTTTCCTTCAGAAATTTTATACAATAAAGCAGGGTTTGCTATAGAAAGCACAAAATAATCGCTACCATTAAAAGCTAAACTTCTAAAATGAGGAATTATAGTATCGTGGTATTTGATATTCAAGGCATTTAAGGAAACTCCTTGATCTGTTTTGAAACCAACATCACCTTGTGAGCCCGCATAAAATACTGTTTTTGCATCAATCGCTTTTATAGCTCTTATGCTGGTTTTAGGAATTTTGAATTCTTTAATATTTATAGAATCAAGTGTTCTGGGTTCGTATTTTGAAGCGCAAGAAATGATAAAAAGTAAAGCAAGGGTAAATAGTGGTATTCTTTTCATTTTTGATTATTTTTATAAGCTAAAATAAAGTATTTTAAAAGAAACAGATGCAAGTCTTATAGAATTCTTTATGTAAACATTTTTTGATGAAAAAAGCATTAGTTATTTCTGGTGGTGGAAGCAAAGGCGCCTTTGCAGGTGGAGTTGCGCAATATTTAATGACCAAAGAACAAAGAGAGTATGATTTGTTTGTAGGTACTTCTACAGGTAGTTTAATGGTGTCTCATCTGGCTTTAGGCATGTTAGATGAGTTGAAGAAGTTGTACACCAATGTGAATCAAAAAACTATTTTTAGCAATAATCCTTTTGTAATAAAAAAAGTGGCTGGCGAAAAAGTAGTGAGCATCAATCATTTTAATACCTTAATGAATTTTTTAAAAGGTAGAAAAACATTTGGTGAAAGTAAAAATTTAAGGAGTTTAATTAGGCAGAACATTACCCAAGAAATGTTTGAAGCCATTGCAAAAACGCAAAAAGAAGTAGTGGTAACAGTTTCTAATTTAACCGCCAATCAAATTGAATATAAATCGAGTAATGATTGTACTTACGAAGATTTTTGTGATTGGATTTGGGGTTCCTGCAATTATGTACCTTTTATGAGTTTACTTGAAAAAAACAATCAACAATATGCAGATGGTGGTTTTGGGTCTTTAGTACCTATTAGAGAAGCAATTTTAAGAGGAGCTACTGAAATTGATGCCATAATTTTAGAAACTGAAGTTACACAAATAAATAGATTGCATTCTAAAAATCCGTTTTCCTTGCTATTTGATGTTTTTGAGTTTATGATGATTCAAGTAGAAAGACACAACATTACCATTGGTAAATTAGCTGCAAATAATAAGAACGTAAAGTTAAATTTATATTATACACCCACTGTGTTAACAACAAATTCTTTAGTTTTTGATGAAAAGAAAATGCGCAAATGGTGGAAATCTGGTTTTAAATACGCAAAGTCTAAACGTGAAGAATTAATGAGCGAATTTAGACCAGATGTATTGACAGATCAAGAAATAGATGAAGGAATAGATAATGTTGAAAACATGAACGTTTAGGTTTTTGAGAAGCTTTTTTCTGTAGTAATTACTCAAATGGACTTTGTATCATATTAAATATATTTAAGTCAATAAGCTAAAAAAACACTAAATTTATTGATTTGTTAGAATAATTATAAGCCTATTTAAAAATGAAAAAATGAAATTTGGTAGAGTAGAAGATCCAGAACTTATAGATTTTGCAATTCCAGAAACTCACCCAAAAACCTATAAAGTGCTGTCTAAATATAAAAAAAATAGGCAGCCAAGTTTTTATGTAGGTTGTGCAAAATGGAATAAAGCAGATTTAAAAGGATTTTATCCAAAAGGGACAAAAGACGAATTAGCATATTATTCGAAACAATTTAATTGTATTGAATTAAATGCTACTTTTTACAGAAATTTTCCAGCACAACAGTTTGAAAAATGGAAAGATAAAACCCCAAAAGATTTTAAGTTTTTTCCAAAATTAGGACAGGAAATTAGCCATTGGAAACGTTTAAATGGGGTAGAAGCTGTTGTAAATTCTTATATTGATAATTTTAGTACTCTTAAAGAAAAATTAGGAACAATTTTTTTACAACTTCATGCTAATTTTGGCCCTAAAAATTTTACATTACTCCAAAACTTTATTGATAGTTGGCCTAAAGATTTACCTTTGGCTATAGAAGTTAGACATAAAGATTGGTTTGCGGACAAATCAATTTTTGAAGAATTTACAAACTTATTAGAGCAGTATGCCATAGCCAATGTTTTGGTTGATACTGCTGGAAGAAGAGATATGATACACAATCGTTTAACCAATAATGAGGCATTTATACGTTTTGTAGGTGCAAATCACCCTTCTGATTACCAAAGATTAGACGATTGGATTATAAAACTTAAAGAGTGGATTGATTCAGGTTTGAAAACATACATTTTTTTATCCATCAAAACATAGAGAAAGAATCTCCATTATTGGCGGCATATTTTATAAAAAATCTAAACAGGGAATTCGGATTCGATCTACAAATTCCTAATCATAACGAAACTCTAAATGATAGTGGGCAGTTGAGTTTATTGTAAATTAAATCTGTATCAATCTAAAAAGCTCTATTGAAATTACCTAAATTACGTTTTTTTTTAACTGTACTACAAAGACAAGAATAGAAAATAGCAATTGCTTTGCAGTTTTATTTTAAATCAACAATCATATTATCTTTGGCTGGATATGCCAGTTTCGAATTAAAAATCTCTTTAAAATTGTTTTTTTTAGATGCCTTTTGTGTTGATTTTGCTCCTGTACTGATATAATTCAAAGTTTCCTCTAATAAAGGATCAGTACGTTCACCTAAAACCCCAAGGTTACCAAAATCTTCAGGCAAGAATACACCTGGAAATGCTTCACTGCCAGGCACAACTCCATCTCTGTAATTTATCCCATCTTTATTGCTAATTTCAAAAACAATAGGTTGCATTGCATATCTATGATTTTGTTTCAGATTTGCACCATTTTTTGAAAAATCATCAGAATCATAAAGGGTAATTGACCCTTCTTGTTTACCTGTTGTTGTAGTGCCAATAACACGCACATCTATATAAGCACTTAACGAATTTATAACTAATTCTGATGCTGAAGCTGAAGCATTAGAGGTAATAAAATATACTTTTGTTAAGCCTAAACTGTTAAGGTTTTCTTGCAAAACTACATTGCCATTGGCATCGGTATTTCTTATTTCATTGGTAAAATTATTGGTAAAATTATCTGCAGAAAAAGCACTCATAACTTTACTATTCCAAATATTCTGTGAGAACAATTCACCATTAAACTGCCCAGTAATCATGCCTGCTAAATACGTGGCAGAACTTACAAAACCACCAGGATTGTACCTTAAATCTACAATTAAATTATCGATATTTTCTGCTTTAAAGTCTGCAAAAACAGCATTTAATTGTGCATCGTAATTAGAAGCAAATTGGTTGTACATTAAGTACCCAATTTTTTGATTCCCTTCTGTAATTACTTTTGCAACCGCAACAGGGTTTTCTTGAAGTTCTGTTTTAGTTAAAGATATGGTTTGGCCATTTGCTGTTGGGTTACCATTATTATAATTTGCCAAACCAATGGTAAAACTTGTGTTGCTGCCAAACAATAAAGCAAAAGCATTGTTTTCTGTAATTTGCATCCCATCAACAGTATTAAAAATTTGACCTCTAAGCACATTGTTAGAAGCTGCAGAAGAATTGGGCACAACATAACGTACATAGCCAAAAACATTACTTGGGGTATCTCTATATCTTACCAAGCCAAATTCCATTCCTGAAGATAAGTTTAAGCCTTGAAAAGAATTTTCTAAGTCTACGTAATCATCAACAATAATAGAAAAACGATCTGTTGGTCTATTTAACAAATTTTCGAAAGTTTCTTCTGGCGAGTTATATTGTCTAAAATGGGTGTATAGATCAGTTAAATTAATGGTATTTTCACTTATTTTAAATTTATCATCATCTAAATCTGCAACATCTTTTTGCCATAGATAATATAGGTTTAAACCTTTCCATATAAAAAAATTAATTTCATCTTCAACAGAAACTACAAATTCTTCTTCTATAACTGTGTTGATTTCATCTTCTTTTTTAGAACATGACACAAGTAGAAATAAAAACGAGAGGATGCTAAGCTTAAAAATTGATTTCATATTAATTCGTATTGGGTAAATCTTGTTTTATAAATACACCATTATCTGTTTCTCTTTGGCTACTAATACTATGGTATAAATACTCTAAATTATTTGGGTTACAATTGTTATTAGATACTGAATTTCCCGTAAATATGTAGTTTAATACTTGGTTTAAAATAGGGTCTGAATCTTCTCCTAAAACTCCTAAATTAAGTGCATCTTCTTGCAAACAAAGGTCAATATCTGGTGTAAATCCGTTTTCGTAGGTTTCGTTATTATTATTTAAAAAACGCAATACTAAAGGTTGAATTGCCACTGTATGGGTTTCATTTTTACCCTCAAAATCATAATCTATAGCATCGTATAAAGTAATGGCTCCTGTATTATTTCCTGCTGTTTGATTCCCTATAACATGAACATTTATATGAGCATTTAAACTGTTAATAAGTAATTCTATTGCAGATGAACCTGTAAAATTTTCGCCATTTAAAATAATGTAAACATCGGTTAAATTTAAACTTTCAATAGGTGTAGTTTCGTTTAAAAGTGTAGGGAATTTTGTTTGTAACGAATCAGGTTGATTTTCTAAAAACCATGTTTGTGCTTTTGCATTCCACTCTTCTTTTATTATAATTTCTTGAGGAAACTGACCAGCAATCATACTTGATATTTGCGCAATATTTTCAGCAAAACTGCCACCACCAATATTATAGCGTAAATCTAAAATCAATTGATTTACAGCTTGGTTTTTAAAGTCTGAAAAAGCAGTGTTTAAATTGTTGATATAATTCGTAGAAAAATTATTATTGTAAACTAAATAGCCAATTGTATTTGTGCCATTTGCAATTACTTTTTGTAGGTTAATGGCAGGGTGCGTGTAATTTTTTTTCACTAATGCAATAACCTCATTGGTTTCAGTAACATCAATTCCATTATAATTTGCTTTTACCAACTTTAAAGTATCTTGGCTGTAATTAATTAATACATCCTCAAAATTATCATTTCGTAATGCTATGGTATCTTTTGCAGTATTTACTATTGCAAAAAAATAATCACCTCTAGAAATATTTTGTGTAGCTGCGTAAGATAATGGTAAAACATCTAAAGCAACAACAAGTAAAGTGTCAGAATCTTGTTCTTTAAAAACAGTAAATTCTAAACCATGTGTAAAACTTGTTCTAAGTTGTGGCTCAGTAATTGTAGCGTGATCTTCTATTAAAGTAGATTTTATATCTTCAGGAATTAATAAACTGTTAAATAATTCATTATAATCTGGGTAGCTGCTTAAAAAAGCATTTAATTCTCTATCAGAACTAAATCTTGTATCCGATAAATTATTAATATCTTCTTGATATAGATAATATGCGTTTAATCCTTTCCAAACAAAATCGTGTACAACCAAATCTTCAGGCAATTCGTAAGAATCTTTGTTACACTTTTGAAAAACCAAAACTGAAGCAATCAAACAAAAGAAATAGAATATTTTTCTTATCATAAAATACTATATAAAATACACTTATTGTAACGCAATATAAACAGAAATAGTATTTTTTTATCATAATTTGTAACAAAATATATTGTGCTTCGTCGTAATTATGTAAACCTGATAAAAAAAGATAAAATATCAGAAAATAAATAAAAAAATGAATCAATCTGACTTTCTAAAAGTTGTGTTACCCTTTAAAGATAAAGTTTTTAGACTTGCAAAACGTTTATTAGTTTCTACAGAAGAAGCCGAAGACGCTACTCAAGAATTGTACTTTAAATTATGGAGAAGCAAAGAAAAGATTGAAAATTACAAGAATGTAGAAGCATTTGCAATGACCATGACAAAAAATTATTGTTATGATCGTTTAAAAAGTAAGCAAGCCAGTAATTTAACTTTAGTACATAGTAATTACAAAGAGAAAGAAACGTCTTTAGATAAAAAAATGGAATATCAAGACAGTGTAAACCAAGTACACCAATTGATAGAAAATTTACCAGAACAACAAAAAATAATTATTCAATTAAGAGATGTTGAACAGTATGATTTTGAAGAAATCTGTAAAATGGTAGCTATGAAACCGACTGCAGTAAGAGTAGCATTATCTAGAGCAAGAAAAACAATAAGACAAGAATTAATTAAAAAACACAACTATGGAGTTAGCTAACATAGAAAAATTAGTAGAAAAATACGAAAACGCAGAAACTACGCTACAAGAAGAGGCAATCCTAAAAGACTATTTTACAAAAGAGGATGTTGCACCACACTTGCAAGAGTACAGTTATATGTTCTCCTATTTTGCTACATCCAAAGATGAAACGTATACAAAAACCATAAAGTTAGAACCTAAAAAATCGAATAAGATAAACTTTAAATGGTTGTCTGTAGCAGCATCAATAGTACTTTTATTTAGCGTATTTATTGGTCAACAAGAATACCAAGAATATAAGCAAAGAAAAGAAGCAGAAAGAATTTACGCACAAGTAAATGAAGGCTTACAATTGTTATCTAATAACTTAAAGAAAGGAGAACAAGCAGTAGCACAATTGTACAAACAAGAAGACAAAGCCAATAAAGCTTTAAAATAAAAACCAAGTATAAATTAGTAAAACCAAGTAAACACAGAAATTATGAAAAAAATAATAATATTAATAGCATTTGTTGTAGCACCAATGCTTACAAGCGCACAATCACTTTTCGATAGTTTAGAAGATATGGGTGGTGTAGATATGGTAGTAGTTACCAAAGATGCTTTTCAGCTGTTAAAAAAGTTTCAGCCTAAAAATGTCAAATCTGATGATAATGAAGTAATACAAGCCTTTGAAATGGTTGGTGATTTAAAAGAATTTAAAATGTTTTCTACTAAAGATTTAGATATTGCTTCTAAAATGGAAAGTATGGTAAACACATCAATTAAATCTAAGAAATTAACTCAATTAATGCGAATTAAAGAAGATGGTTCTAGGGTTAAGATTTATGTAAAAGCCACAAGCAATAAAGATTATGTTAGCGAAGTTTTAATGTTTGTAAAAGGCATAGATAAACATACCAAAGGTGTATCAGAAGCTATGGTGTTATCTTTAACAGGTAATATAGACATTAACAAAATGTCTGAATACACAGACAAGATTGTTAAAGAAAATAAGTAATTAACTTTAAAAGTCAGGTTTAAAACATTAAACCTGACTTTTACATAAAAACATTAAAAATGAAAAAATTAACCACAATATTTGCACTAGTTTTTCTAGTTGTATTTGCCAGTTCTTGTAAAAATGAAAAATCGTTACAAAGCTATTTGGTAGATACCAGTGGAAAAGAAGGTTTTTTTACGGGAGATTTACCAATTAGCTCTTTAATGTCTGCTAAAGTTGATGTTTCTGATGATGTAAAAGAAACGATAAAAAGTATCAAAAAAATAAATTATGTCTTTTTACCAAAAACAGCAGAAAATACAACGAGTTACGAAGCTGAAAAAGTAAAACTGAATGCTATTTTTAAAGACAATAAAGATTATAAAAGCTTAATGGCAATGAAATTTCAAGGAATGAATGTAAAAGTTTTTTACACTGGAGATACAGATGCCATAGATGAAGTTATTGCTTTTGGCTATGGAGACAAACAAGGTGTTGGTGTAGCCAGATTGTTGGGCGAAAACATGAATCCTGCCAAAATTATAGACATGATGAATAGCGTAAAAATGGAAGGTAATAGTAGAGCACTACAAAATTTTATGCAAGGTTTCAGCGGAATATAAATTTCGATTTTTTAAAAAATAAAAGCTGCAATTTCTATGGGAATTGCAGCTTTTTTTGAGGTATTTGGTATAATTTTTGAATTTAACTGCTCATTAACAGCTTCTATAATCATATTTAGTATTTTTGAAGCTTCAAGAAAATGATATTTATGAAATTTCAAAAAATAGTAGTTTTTTGTTTTTTGCTGATTAGTATAAAAAATTTTGGTCAAAGTAGCGCCTATAAATCCGAAAGAGAAAAAATTCACGATTTAGTACACACCAAATTAAAAGTAGATTTTAATTTCTCTGATAAAACAATGAATGGTGAAGCTTGGATAACCGCAAAACCTCATTTTTACAGCACCAATAAAATTACCTTAGATGCAAATGCAATGGTTATCAAAAAAATAACGTTAAATGATATAGAGGTAAGCTACAATTATGATGAATATGAGTTAATCATAGACTTGCCCAAAACCTATAAAAGAAATGAGGAATTTACCATTTATATCAAATACATTGCACAGCCAGAAAAGGTAAAAGATAAAACAACTCAACAAATTTCAGAAGCCAAAGGTTTGTATTTTATCAATGCAGATGGTATCGATAAAAATAAGCCCACTCAAATTTGGACACAAGGAGAAACTCAAGCAAACTCGGCTTGGTTTCCTACTATTGACGCCCCAAATCAAAAAATGTCTCAAGAAATTTATATTACTGTTCCTAATCAATATAAAACATTATCAAATGGCGCATTAATAAGTCAAACCAAAAACGGTAATAACAGAACCGATTATTGGAAATTAGATCAAGAACACGCACCATATTTAGCGTTTATGGGTATTGGCGAATTTGAAATTATTAAAGATTTTTATAAAAATATTCCTGTAAATTATTATGTAGAAAAAGAATATGCGCCTTATGCAAAAGCTATTTTTGGTTTAACACCAGAAATGATAGGCTTTTTTGCAGATAAGTTAGGTGTTGATTATCCTTGGAACAAATACAGCCAAATAGTGGTCAGAGATTATGTTTCTGGAGCTATGGAAAATACTACAGCAGTTGTACATGGAGAGCAAGCCTATCAAAAACCAGGGCAATTAATTGATCATAATGCACAAGAAAACACCATTGCACATGAAATCATGCACCATTGGTTTGGTAATTTAGTTACATCAGAAAGTTGGGCGAATGTTACTTTAAACGAGTCTTTTGCAAATTATGGAGAGTATTTATGGAAAGAATATAAATATGGAAAAGTGGCCGCAGAAATGCATTATTTTGAACAAGTTGAAGCCTATAAAAATGGACAGAATTCAAGTAAATCTTTGGTCCGTTTTAATTATGATGATAGAGAAGAATTATTCGATTTAGTAAGTTATAATAAAGGTGGTGCAGTTTTGCATATGTTGCGCAATTATTTAGGCGATAAAGCCTTTTTTACAGGCCTAAAAAATTACTTAACCAAATACCAATACAAAACTGCGGAAGTACATGAATTGCGTTTGGTTTTTGAGGAACTGACAGGAAAAGATTTAAATTGGTTTTTTAACCAGTGGTATTTTGGTGCAAATCATCCAAATATAGAAATTTCTTACGATTATAATACTTTGCAAAAAACAGTTACCGTAAATATTATTCAGTTGCAAGGAGAAACGTTTCAATTCCCTTTTACTATCGATATTTTTGAAGGTTCTAAAAAAACAAGGCATACGGTTTTTGTAGAAGCCAATGATGCATCTTTTACATTTCCTTATACCAATCAACCTAATTTAATTCAAGTAAATGCAGATAATGTTTTGCTTTGTGAAATCCATGAAAATAAAATAGTAAGTGAGTATATTTTTCAATTAAAAAATGCTGATAATTACGCCCACAGAAGAGAAGCTTTACTGCAAATTCTAGGTAAGCAAGATGATAAAAATGTTTTTAATGCAGTTGTAAGCGCTTTAAATGATGAATCCTATAAAATTAGAATTTTAGCACTCCAAAAAATTGATTTAATCAATAAATTTTCTAAAAAAGATGCCATCAGAAAAATTATGCAAATGGCAAATAACGACCCTAAAACATTAGTACAGGCAGAAGCAATACATACTTTAGGTAAATTAACAGATCTTGAATTAAAACCAATTTTTGTAGAAGCTCTAAATAGTAAATCGTATTCGGTTTTGGGTAAAGCTTTAGTTTCTATGTATTATGTAGATAAAGAGTTGGCTATTAAAAAATCGAAAGAATTGCCAGATGAAGTTCGTAAAATTTTAGCAACGCCATTAACACAAATTTTTATCGAAGAAAAAGATGAATCTGAATTGCCATTTATTGCAAAATCTGTTGTTTCTGGTATGTTTTTAACTAATGATGATACTACTAAAGCGCTGTATCAAAAGGCATTTCAGCAAATTTCTGAAAGCAACAATACAGAAGCCATACAAAATGTAGTAGATGATATGGTTGTAAAAGGAAATCAGTTTAAAGGTTTTAATTTTGATAAGGTTGTAATTAATTTAATGCGAAATATGGTAAATGACCAGAAAAAAACCGATAATAGCAATAAATATCGAAATATCGAAATAATTAAAACGGCTATGGCTAAATTGTTGTAATTTTTAAATTTATCCTAATTATTATTGCATATGTTTGCCTAAAAACGGGCAAATGACAACGCATAATTTAGACGATTTAAAATTAGGTAAATTAAAGGGGTTAAAAAGAGTAAATATATCTTGTGGTCTTACCGAGTTTCCAAAAGAAATATACTCCTTATCAGAATCACTAGAAATTTTAGATTTATCTAACAATCAGTTATCAGCATTACCTAACGATCTTGTTCTATTAAAAAACTTAAAAACTATTTTTTTAGGGAATAACAAGTTTACTGAATACCCAAAAATACTTGCAGAATTGCCAATGTTGAGTATGATTGGTTTTAAATCTAATCAAATTCATACCATTCCAGAAAATGCTTTTCCACCTTTATTGAGATGGTTAATTTTAACCAATAACAATTTAAAAGAACTTCCTAAAAGTATTGGAAATTGTGTTCATTTACAAAAACTTCCCATGGCTGGTAATTCAATAGAAGAGTTGCCTAAAGAAATGGAGAGTTGTAAAAATTTAGAATTGCTTAGAGTTTCATCAAACCAACTCAAAACAATTCCAAAATGGTTATTTTCTTTACCAAAATTATCTTGGATTGCTTTTGATGGAAATCCGGCTACACACAACATCAAAATAGATAATGAGTTGCCATCTTATAATTGGAAAGATTTTAAGATCAGTAAGGTTTTAGGTCAAGGAGCTTCAGGAATTATATCAAAAGCGCATTGGGTTACTAAAAATCAAGATGTTGCTCTAAAAGTTTTTAAAGGTGATGTTACGAGTGATGGTTTGCCAGAAGATGAAATGAAAGCGTCTATTGCTGCAGGAAATCATCAAAATTTAATCCCGATTTTAGGAAAAATTAAGGCGCATCCAGAAAATAAGAATGCTTTGTTAATGAAATTGATAGCGCCGAGTTTTATCAATTTAGGAAATCCGCCAAGTTTAACAACTTGCACAAGAGATGTTTTTGAGGAGAAGCATTTTACAATAGATGAAGTTTTAAAAATAGCCAAAAGTATGGCTTCAGTTGCTAATCATTTGCATAATAAAGGGATTCATCATGGAGATTTATATGCGCACAATATTTTAATTAATAATACATCAGAAATTCTTTTTGGTGATTTTGGAGCTGCCACATTTTATGATAAAAGCAGTGAATTAAGCGCAAATATCGAAAGAATTGAAGTAAGAGCTTTTGGTTGTTTGTTAGAGGATTTATTAAATTTAGTTGATAAATCAGAAATTGAGAATTCTAAATACAAAGCACTAATTAATTTGATGGATGATTGTTTGGATTCTACTGTAAATCAGCGTCCTAATTTTTCAGATATTTTAGCTAAACTCGATAGTTTTACTTTATAAAACATATTTTTTAAAAATGTCTTGAAGCTCTTTTTCTGGATCATCACATAGGCCTGGATGTGTTTTAGAACTCTGAATAATAGTACTTCTGCAAGCAGCCAACCATCTAAAACGATCCGAAATTTCAAACTCGGCTATTTTACCTCCTGTAGATTTTCCATCGCAAATTAATTTCCAAGCTTTTAGATAGTTATTTAAAAAATCAACTTCTAAATCTGGTGCTAAAGCCTTTAATTTATCAGGATTAATATGGTATTTCATATTTAAAAACTTCTTTCTTTTCGAGAAAAGAATAACGCCGATATTAAAGAATTCTTCACGCTCCACTTTGGGTACAATTCTAATAATGGCATATTCAAAAGTAACTTTATCTTGCATCTTCAGCTTCTTTTACCAATTTATCAATCATTGTAAGTTTTGCACATAAAAACTGAATGTAAGCAGCTCTCATTTCGTCTGTTGTTAAAGTTTCGCCTTCGTTAATCAACCAATCTTCAGGAATATTAGAAACAATTTCTGCTATTACATCATTAGTAATCAATTGCTGAATTTCTTTAGAAGCTTCTTGTAATTGAGTCGCTTTGGGTAGTAAAACATGATCTTTAATCAAAGGAAAAGTTCGAGTTAAATGATTTTCCCAAGTTTCCCAATTATGATGAAAATAAAAACTCGCTCCATTATCAATAATCCAAAGTTCGTTGTTCCAATTTAAAAGATTGGTGTTTTTTGCTGTTCTATCAATATTGCTAATTAAACTGTCTAAAATTACCACTTTAGAGGCTGTAAATTCATCTGCAATAGAAACTAAAGGATCATAAGTAATAGCGCTAGATAAAAAATGTAATCCTAAATTAAGACCTACACTAAACTTTAATAAATCTTAAATTTCTTCATCAGGTTCAGTTTTACTGAAAGAATCATCTAAATTCATAAAAACCAATTCAGGAACATGTAAACCAATAGCTCTAGCCAATTCGCCACCAATAAATTCTGATATCAAAGCCTTTTTTCCTTGTCCTGCACCTCTAAATTTTAGAACATATAAAAATCCGTCATCAGCTTTTACAATAGCAGGCAAAGAACCACCTTCTCTTAAAGGTTGTAAATACTGCACCACATTTACAGTTCTAATATCAATTGTTTTCATAAAACTAAGATATGTTATTTGTGATATTCCTCAAAAGTTCCATCAGAATAAAAAACAACAATTCTTTGAATCTTTTTTTCATCACTTGTAGACGGATTTGAAAACAAAGTTGGAGTAGAAGCAACCTCTTTTTTTTCAATTTTCTTTGGATAAGTTCCTTCTCCTTTTATCAACCAATCAATATCTACATCATTAAATTGAGAAGTAATTTTAAGAATAAAATCTAAACTCGGTTTATTTCTGCCTGATAAAATATGAGAAATACTAGAACGTTGTACACCAATTTTATCAGCAAATAAAGATGCTGTTAGTTGATGATAATCCATTATTTTTTTTATTCGAGTTGTAAATTCTAAACTGTTTAACATTGTAAATAGCTTGTTTATTACAAATGTAAATCAATATAAAATAGCATCCAATTTTTTAATACTGATTCTTTTAATTGATAATATATTGATTAAACCATTACTTTAATGAAACTTATTAAACAATTTATTTTAAGTATTTTACAAGTATTTTTAATTCTAGTATTGATTATTTTTATTTTTTAAAATAACTTAAAAACCTATTCTGAAAAATTAGTTTACAAAGTTAACAAATGGACAGTGTTTTCTAATTTACATTTGTAACATCACAGCAATTTACAATTGTAAATATAGAATTGTATACTAATATACAATAGTCTAAATTTGTCGTTCTAAATACAACTCAGTGAATATTTTATCACCCGAAATTTTAAAAACCATTTTTAAAGAACAAAAAGAAACCGAACTTTTTGGCAAATGGATAACTTTAAACGATATCGAAAGTTTATTTAAAAAGCATCAAAAGAGTTTTCAAATCAAACAACTTGGTTTTTCTGAACAACAAAGAGAAATTTACACCTTAAAAATTGGTTCAGGGAAAAAGAAAGTTTTGTTATGGTCTCAGATGCATGGAAACGAAAGTACAGGTACTAAAGCCTTGTTCGATTTGTTTAATTGTTTTTCTAATACCTCAAATCAATTTTTAGAAACAATTTTAAAAAAATGCACATTGCTGTTTATACCAATGCTAAATCCTGATGGTGCACAAGCCTACACAAGAATTAACGCTAATGGAGTTGATTTAAACAGAGATGCTGTAGATCGAGTTGCAAAAGAAAGTAAATTGCTTAGAACAACTTTAGAAGAATTTGATCCGCAGTTTTGTTTCAATTTACATGACCAAAGAACTATTTTTGGTGTAGAAGGCACTAAAAATCCAGCAACAATATCATTTTTAGCGCCATCAGAAGAAGAAACAAGGGCCATTACAGAAGGTAGAAAAGAAACCATGAATGTAATTCTAGCCATGAATGCCATGTTACAACAAATGATTCCTAATTTTGTGGGGAGATATACAGACGAATTTTATCCAACAGCTACAGGAGATAATTTTCAGAAATTAGGCTTTAACACCATTTTAATTGAATCAGGACATTATCCTGATGATTATGACAGGGAAATTTCTAGAGAATATACTTTTTATTCAATTTTACAAGGTATTTTTCACATTGCAGTTTCTGACGACTTTTCTCATTATTCGCCTTATTTTGACATCCCTAATAATGTAAAAATCTTTTATGATGTCATCCACAGATATAAAAACTCTTCAAAAAACATTGCTTTTCAATATCAAGATAGTATAATTGAAGGCAAATTTGTATCACATTTAAGCAAGGTTGAAGGCGAAAATTCACTGAATGATAAAATAGGACACTCCGAAATCGTTTTCGACAGCGAAATTAATTAAGTATTTATCATTTTTTTACTTGTTTAATTAAATTTAATTTATAAATTTGTATCGATAATTGAATAATACTTAAAATGAAAAAATTTATCTTAGACGAAATTGATCATCAAATTTTAGATATTTTAATAGAAAATGCTAGAACTCCCTTTACAGATATTGCAAAACAGTTACTAGTTTCTGCTGGAACTATTCACGTACGCGTTAAAAAAATGGAGGATGAAGGTATCATTCAAGGTTCTACATTAACATTAAACTACGAAAAAATGGGCTATTCGTTTATAGCGCATGTAGGCGTTTATTTAGAGAAAACATCAATGACACAAAGTGTTATTGAAAATTTAAGAAGAATACCAAATGTTACTGTAGCTTATGTAACTGCAGGCAAATACAATATTTTCTGTAAAGTTAGAGCAAAAGGCACCAACGATGCTAAAGATATTATTTATCAAATTGATGATGTGCCAGGTGTAAACAGAACTGAAACAATGATTGCACTAGAAGAAAGCATTAACGATAAAAAACGTATGATGCACGCAATTTTTGCTGAATTATAGAAATAAAATTACATCAATACTACACAATCCTTATCACAAAAAATGATAAGGATTTTTTTATGGAATAAAGTTATTTATATTTGTTAGGGTTGCCAAAAACAGATTTAATGCCTTTAAATATTGATTATTCTTTAAATACAAGCTTTAATAATGCTTCTTTATTGCATTTATACAAAAGTTTATTAAAACCTCGTTTAATCGAGGAAAAGATGCTAATTCTGTTGCGTCAAGGTAAAATATCGAAATGGTTTTCTGGTATTGGGCAAGAAGCGATTGCTGTAGGTGTAACTTTAGCTTTAGAGAAAGAGGAATATATTTTACCCATGCATCGAAATCTTGGTGTTTTTACAAATAGAAATGTTCCTTTGTATCGATTATTTTCTCAATGGCAAGGAAAAGCAAACGGATTTACAAAAGGCAGAGACAGAAGTTTTCATTTTGGTACGCAAGAATTCAAGATTGTTGGTATGATTTCGCATTTAGGGCCTCAATTGGGAGTTGCAAACGGAATTGCCTTGGCCAACAAACTAAAAAACAATAACAAAATTTGTGCTGTTTTTTCTGGTGAAGGTGGCACAAGTGAAGGCGATTTTCATGAAGCGTTAAATGTTGCGTCTGTTTGGAATTTACCCGTTTTATTTTGCATAGAAAATAATGGTTATGGCTTGTCTACGCCCAATTCAGAGCAATTTAATTGTAAAAATATTGCTGATAAAGGCATTGGCTATGGAATGGAAAGTCTTATAATAGATGGCAATAATATTTTAGAAGTTTACACTAAAGTGGATGAACTTGCGAAAAGTATTCGTAAAAATCCTAGACCCATTTTAATTGAGTTTAAAACGTTTCGAGTTCGTGGTCATGAAGAAGCTAGTGGCACAAAATATGTTCCTGAAGATGTGTTAGCGTTTTGGAAAGCCAGAGATCCAATTGATAATTTTGAAAACTATTTAATAAATAAAGGGGTTTTAACCAGTTCTTTAATCGATGAATATAAAAAAGAAATTACAGCTGAAATCAATGAGCATTTACAACTTGCGTTTGATGAAGAAAAAATAATTCCGAATTTAGAAACAGAGTTGAATGATGTTTTTAAACCTTTTAATTATCAGCCAATCAAACCTTCATCAAACAAAAAAAAGATTCGTTTTGTTGATGCAATTTCTGATGGATTAAAATTTGCCATGGAAAAACATGCTGATTTGGTAATTATGGGACAAGATATTGCAGCATATGGTGGAGTGTTTAAAATTACAGAAGGTTTTTTAGAAAAATTTGGAAAAGAAAGAGTGAGAAATACTCCCATTTGCGAATCCATAATTGTAAGCACAGCTTATGGTTTGGCTGTAAATGGCATAAAATCAGTGGTAGAAATGCAGTTTGCAGATTTTGTTTCTTCTGGCTTTAATCCAATTGTAAATCTATTAGCAAAATCGCATTACAGATGGGGACAAGCTGCAGATGTTGTTATTAGAATGCCTTGTGGAGCAGGAGTTGGGGCTGGTCCTTTTCACAGTCAAACCAATGAGGCTTGGTTTACAAAAACGCCTGGTTTAAAGGTTGTTTATCCTGCATTTCCACAAGATGCTAAAGGATTATTAATTAGTGCAATTCAAGACCCAAATCCTGTTTTGTTTTTTGAACACAAAGCTTTATACAGATCTGTGTATCAAGATGTTTCTGAAGAGTATTATACTACAGAAATCGGCAAAGCAAACTTAGTTCAACAAGGAAATCACCTTACAATTATTAGTTATGGAGCTGCAGTGCATTGGGTTTTAGAAGCGTTAGAAAATCTATCAAATATTTATGCTGATGTAATTGATTTAAGAACTTTACAACCTTTAGATATTGATACGATTTATTCATCCGTTAAAAAAACAGGAAAAGCAATGATTGTACAAGAAGATTCACTTTTTGGCGGAATTGCAAGTGAAATATCAGTATTAATCAACGAAAATTGTTTTGAATTTTTAGATGCGCCTGTACAACGTGTGGCAAGTTTAGATACACCCATTCCTTTTCAAACAGATTTAGAACATCAATATTTATCAAAAAATAGATTAAGAGAAAGAATACAATTTTTACATCAATATTAATTAAAACATACATGAAAAATAAACAAATTATCTTAAAAAAACGTCCTGTAGGAGTCCCAGATTCAGATACTTGGCAATTAGAGTCAAAAGAAATTCCGGAGTTAAAAGAAGGCGAAATTTTAGTACAACAGCATTATATTTCATTAGATCCTGCAATGCGTGGTTGGATGAATGATTCTAAATCTTACATTCCACCTGTGGCTTTAGATGCTGTTATGAGAGCGGGTTCTATTGGTACAATTATCAAAAATAATGGTAACCCAAATTTTAGCGTTGGCGATGTAATTTCGGGTTGGGGTGGTGTACAACAATTTGTAATTACCAATGGCGATAATTGGTATAAAGTTGACACCAATTTAGCGCCAATGCCTGTGTATATTGGTACTTTAGGGATGCCTGGTATGACTGCTTATTTCGGAATTACAGAAGTTGGTAAAATTAAAAAAGGAGATATTGTCTTGGTTTCTGGAGCTGCTGGCGCTGTTGGTAGTATTGTAGGGCAAATTGCAAAAATTAAAGGGTGTACAGTTATCGGAATTGCTGGTGGAAAAGAAAAGTGTGATTATGTAGTAAATGAATTAGGTTTTGATGATGCAATCGACTATAAATCAGAAAATATTTATACAGCTTTAAAGAAAAAATGTCCTGATGGAATTGATGTGTATTTCGATAATGTTGGTGGCGCAATTTTAGATGCAGCATTGAGTAAATTAAATAAACATGCAAGAGTGGTAATTTGTGGCGCCATTTCGCAATACAACAATACATCTAAAATAAACGGACCAAGCAATTACTTGTCGTTATTAATCACCAGATCTACAATGCAAGGCATGGTAGTTATGGATTATGCTGATAAGTTTGGTGAAGCTGCACAACAATTGGGCACTTGGATGCAAGAAGGTAAATTAAAATCGAAAGAAGATATTTACGAAGGCATAGAAAACTTTCAAGAAACCTATCATAGATTATTTTCTGGGGATAAAAAAGGCAAATTAGTTTTAAAAGTAATCGAAGAATAGTGGAACATTTTTTTCAATGCCCATATTGTTGGGAAGAAATTTCAATGCTATTAGATACTAGTGTTCAGCAACAAACCTACATTGAAGATTGCGAGGTTTGTTGCAATCCTATTGAGGTTTCACCTGCCTTTGAACATGGAGAATTAATTGGTTTTAATGCACAGTCTATAGAGCAGTAAAAACAACCTGCAAGGTTTTCAAAACCTTGTAGGTTTCATAAGTTCCTAAAGTTTTGAACTCCAAGTAGGTTTCTTAGCTTCTTTATACTAACGGATTTTCCCAATCAAACTCATCAAACAAAGCCAACCAATTTTTTGGAAAACTAGCTTGTAAAATTAATTTTTCTGATGTAAAAGGATGTGTAAACTCTAATTTCCCTGCGTGTAAAAACAAGTTTTGCCAACCAAAGTTTTCAGCATACATTACATCATGATTTTTATCACCATATTTTGCATCGCCAATTAAAGGGTGACTAATTTTATTCATATGCACTCTTAATTGATGCATTCTTCCTGTTTTTGGTGATAATTGAACCAAACTGTAACGTGAAGAATCATAGGGTTTTACAGGAATATCTAAAGTGATGTTTGCTAATGTTTTTAATTCTGTTAAGGCATCTTTGTGTACATTTGCATCGCGACCTTTTACAGGAGAATCTATGGTTTTTACATCCGGAGAAAAACCACGAACGACCCCAAAATAGGTTTTCTGAATTACATCGTTAGTAAACAATTCTTGAAACTTAGCAACATATTCTTTTTCTTTTGCCAATAAAATAATTCCTGAGGTTTTACGATCTAATCTATGAATGGGATACACTTTTAAATCCGTTTCATTTTTTATAATTTGCAATAAAGAGGCTTCATCTGCCACATTTCTAGAATGATAGGCATGATGTACCAAAACATTATTAGGTTTACTTAAACATAGCAAATAATCGTCTTCAAAAATAATTTCTAAACTCATTTTTTAATTTAAGAGGATAAAAATACTATTATTTATTTTGTAAAAAATTATGATTTTTTTATCACAATTATAATTCTTTTTTTATAAATTTAATCTATTAAATATCAGTATTTTATGAATTGTATTTTTCGCTTTTTAGCAATACTAATCTTAATTTTAAGTTTCAATAGTTGTAAATCGACTGCAACCTTAGCTGATTTGAATGCTTTAAAAGAAGTGGTTAAAAATAAAAATATTGAGTTTGTAGCTAATGCTGCTAATCCTATGGCTATTTCTGGTGTAACTGGCTTAGAAAGTTTATTGCCTGTAGGAAGTAATTTAGCGAATATCAATTTAATTGGCAATCAGAATTATTTAATTATTAAAAATGATAGTATTAAGTTTCACATGCCCTATTATGGTGTAAGAAGGTTGGGAGGCCAGTATGGTACTTCTGATAATGGGCTTAGTTTTAAGGGTATCGTTAAGCATTTGGAAACTAAGTTTAATCCTAAAAAAAATAGTTATAAAATTAGTTGTAGAATTAATAAAAGTCAAGAAAACTTAGAGCTAAATCTAACCATGTATGCTAATAAATCTGCAACTCTACAGGTGAATAGTTCGCATAGAAATGCTATAAACTATACAGGTAATTGGCAAACGGAATAATTATTCAGTTCCTATTTGATTTATAAAAGTATCATTTCCAACTCCTTTTGGATTTTCTCCCCATTTATTAGGTTTAGACTGCCCTTCCATACAAGTTAATACTAAAAACCAAATTGGACCGACAAAAGGGATAATGTTTACTAAAATCATAGCACCGCTTTTACCAATATCATGCAATCTTCTTATAGAAACTGCTAAACCTGGAATAATGTTTAAAAGAACGTAAATTAGATAAAAAAAGCCAACATTATTAACTTCTGTAGCTAATAATGTATCCAAAAAAATTGTTACAAAAGTAAAAATAAGGTGAAACAATATGTACATCCAATATTCTTTTCGTCTTGCACGACCCGAAAAGTCAAAATATTGCTTTAAAACCTTAAGATACCAATTCATCCTTTATTTTTTTCAAATTTAATAATTTAGAACAAACCTCTCGATTTTAATTCTAAATATTTGTTGATACTTGCACCTGTTAAATCTTGTGGTTTGGTCAATACAGACTGTATGCCGTATTTTTTTAATTCGTTTACAATGCGTTTCTTTTCGTACATAAACTTCTCTGCAATAATGCTGTCATACACTCCTTGAATATCTTCTGATTCTGAGTTAATTAAAGCATCTAATGTTGTGTTTTTAAAGAATACCACTAATACCAAATGGTTTTTAGCCAAGGCTCTTAAATAGGGGAGTTGTCTGTTTAAACCATCAATAGTTTCGAAGTTGGTAAAAAGAATTAATAAACTTCTGTGGGTTATTTTTCTTTTTACTACGGAATATAAAGTACTAAAATCAGGTTCTTCGAAATTGGTTTTAATATTGTGTAAGGCCTCAGAAATTAAGCTCATTTGCGAGTTTCTGCGTTCGGCAACCACCCAATCTTCTAATTTTGTAGAAAAAGAGAGCATCCCAGCTTTGTCTTGTTTTTTTAAGATGACATTACTAATGGCTAAAGTTGCATTTACAGCATAATCTAACAGGCTTAATCCATCAAAAGTCATTTGCATGGCACGTCCTTTATCAATAATGGCATAAACCGATTGCGATCTTTCTTCTACATATTGATTCACCATTAATTGACTTCTTTTGGCAGTGGCTTTCCAGTTTAGGGTTCTAATATCATCACCAGAAACATATTCTTTAATTTGTTCAAATTCTAAAGAATGCCCAATTCTACGTACTTTTTTAGATCCATAAGAAGTGGTAGAACTGTTAAAATTCTGAATATCAAACTCTTTTAATTTTAAGAAGGATGGATAGCATTTGAGTTCTTTTTCATCACCTAAAACATATTTACGAGTTGCCAATTGTAAGGCTGAATTGGCATATACATTTACATGACCAAATAAATAACCCCCTCTTTCTTTGGGAGTTAACTTATAATGCAGTGTTTTGTCTTCTTTTTTTAGAATGATTTGTTTAAAAATAAAGTCACGCTTTTGAAACTGATAAGGCAATTCTTCTATTAATGACAAATGCGCTACAAAAGGATAATTGTTTTTGATGAACAACGAGATCTTATTTTCATCGCCATTAGACAATCTTTCTGGTAAATTACGATCTATATGAATTCCTTTTTTAGTTTGATATAAGATTAAAATATCTATAAATGTTAGCACAATTAGCATAAATAACAACACTTTAGAAACCTCGAAAAAGATAGGCGCAAAAAAACCAACAACAAATAAGGTTGCAATTATGGCGAGTGCATAAAAGAATCGATGGTTTAAGAATAATGTGTTGTAAAAATGTTTCACTGAAATATGTAATTGTTTATGTTTAGATTTCTCGATACTATTTTTCGTTCCTCAAAATCACTCGAAATGACATCTCAATAGACTATTGTACTGCCAACTGCCAACTGCCAACTGAAAACTGACCACTGCAAACCTACCTAGGTATTTCTACTGCCTCTATAATTTGTTCTATAATTTGTTTACTGGTTAATCCTTCCATTTCTCTTTCTGGTGTTACGATAACTCTGTGTTGCAATACAGGAATGGTGGCTTTTTTAATGTCTTCTGGAGTTACAAAATCACGACCTTCTATGGCTGCAAAGGCTTTAGATGCCGATAAAATAGCAATACTGGCTCTTGGTGAAGCACCTAAATACAAAAAGGAATTGGTACGTGTATTCACTACAATATTCGCAATGTATTTTAACAGGTTTTCTTCTATTTTTATTTGGTTGACTAAACTTCTGTATTCTACTATTTTAGCACCATCTATAATTGCTTCAATTTTTTCCACTTTAGTGGTGTTTTCTAAGGCTTGTTCTCGCATTATAATTTGCAATTCCTCTTCTGCATTTGGGTATTCTATAATCACTTTAAACAGAAAACGATCTAATTGCGCTTCTGGCAATCTGTAAGTACCTTCTTGTTCTATAGGGTTTTGCGTTGCTAATACTATAAATGGCTCTTGCATGGTATAAGTTGTTCCATCCATAGTTACTTGCTTTTCTTCCATTACTTCAAACATGGCTGCTTGTGTTTTGGCTGGTGCTCTGTTAATCTCGTCAATTAAAATCATGTTAGAGAATATAGGCCCTTTTTTAAACTCAAATTCAGAGGTTTTTACATTAAAAACAGAAGTACCTAAAATATCCGAAGGCATTAAATCTGGTGTAAACTGAATTCTACTAAAGCCTACATTAATGGTTTTAGACAATAATTTGGCAGTAATGGTTTTGGCAACTCCTGGTACACCTTCTATTAAAATATGGCCATTTGCTAATAACGAAACTAGCAGCAAATCCATCATTTCTTTTTGACCTACAATTACCTTTTGCAGTTGTTGTTTTATTTTAAAAACACTTTCTTGTAATTCAGACAAATCGATTCTACTCTCAAAGGCTAGGTTGTTTGGTGTTTCTATATGTTCTGGTTGTTGCAATGGCTCATTTGGTGTTTCCATAAACTTATTTTTTAAAGAATTTTACAATCATTTTATGAAGTACAATTAACTCTTCTTCAGAGCATTCTGACTTTTTATTTAAAGTGATGATTGTATTGATTAAATATTTGGTATTTCTAATTTCATTATCCGATTTTGCTGCTAAATCTCTAATAAACTCTTTGTTTAAATTGGTGGTATTTAGCAAGTATTTTGTGCGTACTTTTTCTAAGAAATAGGCGATTTTCTTATCGACTAAATTTTTATGATTCTGTTCTTTTAAATACAAACTTGCAATGGTTTGTGTAAAAGCAACTGTGGTATTTTGCAACGGATGTATTACAGGTATGGCACGTTGTTTTCTTCTAAAATTAAAAAGCATAAACAATAAAACGCCTGCCAAAGCCACAAACAAAAACCAAGTAAGGGTTTTGTGTTGTAGAAAGAATTTAAACACGGAGTCTTGATCTTTAGCTCTATTGTTGGCATATTTGCTCCATTTTATTTGAGGATCCCAAAAAATGGTATTCGAAGGTAAATAGGAGAGTAGGTGTGCTGCATACTCCTCTTTGCCTTTTAATAAATTGTAATTGGTAAATACAATCGGGTTGCTATGTACATAAATAGCCCCATTACCATGATAAATCTTTAAAAAGTTCGGTACTAATTCTCCGTCTATTTTGGCATTGCCTAATACCATGGTTTTGTCTTCGTTATACGTTACAAAATAGTGCCTTTGTATGTTTCTATCAAAGGTAAATTGCTGATCTTCAAAATGTTCATCTACTAAAGAGAATTCACCTTTTAAGCCTTTTAATGCTGCTTTATCGTACACATGTTTGTCTAGATTATTGGTGGTGATGTCTAACTGAGTTAACAAATCATCACTAAAATAATTTAAAGAAATAAAAGCATTATTACCATTGTATACAAAAGATAACAAATCTGTTACACCATCTTCTGGTAATTTATTAGCAGTATTTTTAATACAAATATAGTTGCCAAAATCAGCTTTAGAGCTATCGTAATTTAAAAATAGATAATCGTAGAAGTTTTCTTTTAATTGTACAATTTCTTGATTCGGGAAAAGATCATCCACCTCATTGTAAATGATATAAGTACCAAACGGACTTTTTTCTTTTTCGCGGTAATTTTCGTGCCAATTGGTTTTGTTACAACTTGTAAGTAGAACTAAAGTTGTTATAAAGAGCAATGGTATTTTTACTATTTTCCTTATCAGCATCAAACTAAAGTTTTTAAGAAAGATTGATACTTGTTTTGTGCTATGGTAAAGCTTTGTTCATCCACAGTAAATTCGCCATACCAAACATAAGAAAACACATAAGAAAGGTAAGAAAACTCGGTTCTGGTTTGAGTGTTTTCTATCTCAAAAAGGTATTCTGAATTGGTTTTATCTTTATGATAATCGATTAATTGTTTGTTAGACAGTGCTTTTAAAGTGGTTGAATAATAATATCTAATGGCCAAGCGATACTCTTTGCGGTCTATGGCTTGTTGCAATAGGCCTTGTAAGTTCATTTCGTTAATGTCTTCGTCTTCGTAAATCAATTGCGTTGATGTTACCTTGGCCTTATTGGTTTTTTGCCAAAAACGAGCATCGATACCCAAAACCGATTTTAAAATGACAAATATGACAAAACCTCCTAATAGAAAAGGAAAAATAGTCGACATAAAAAAAGCAAACATTCCTAGTAGTGGTGACCCTGAATTCTTTTTAGGTGCTTCTTCTTGTTTTACTGTTTTGTCTTCTGTATATTCAAAATCTTTGCCTTTGTATTTTTCTTTTAGATCTGTAGAAAATGTTCGCTCTTGATCAATTTCAGTAGATTTATGTAACAAAATACTATCAATAGTAATAACACCTTCTTCAACAAGTTGAATTTCTTGTGCATTTGCCACTAAAATAAAACAGAACAGGAGGGAAGTGAGTATTCTTTTCATTTACCTTAAACTGTGTTTACGTGCCACTTTATAAGGCAAAATCAAATAATAATAACTAATGCTTACCAAACTAAAACCAATAATTAAAAAGCAAAAAACAACCGGCATTTTGTTAGAATAGCGAGTTACATAACCTTCTAAAAATGCAGCTATTATGGTAAACGGAATGGTACTGATAAAGATATAAAAAGCATCTCTAATTCCTTTTTTAAAAGACTCAAAACGTTTTAAAGTACCTGGAAATAAAATACTTGCACCAATAATATAACCAGCTGCAGCTTCTATAATTATTCCGAAAATCTCGTAAGTTCCATGAATCCAAATGCCCTTTAAACTATCGAACAAACTATTGTATTGGTAAAAGAATGCCTGAAACACAGCCACCATAATGGCATTTTTAATAATGTAAAAGGCAGTACCAATCCCCAGAAAAATTCCCGATAAAAACATGTACAATCCTACACGTTGGTTGTTGTCGTAAATGCCTATAAAAGTCCCCCAATTGCTGCCGCCTTTGTACACTGCCATTGCATCGCCACTTTCTATATTTTCTAGGGTCATGTCTATATAATTGTCTCCTAGAATTTGTCTGGCAAAAGTTTCATCATTAAAGGTAGATAATAATCCTACAAAAAAACAGACAAAAAAGACAATGAAAGACAAATAGAAATAACTGCGGTATTTATAGCAGAGTAGTGGTACTTTGTCTAAAAAGAAGTAGAGAAACGGATTTTTATCCGTTCTTTTGGCATCGTACACATGGTCGAAACTGTTTTTGGCTAACTTGTTTAAATATACAGTAACCTTACTTTTAGGGTAATAGGTTTGTGCATATACCAAATCATTCATAATTTTTATATGCAAGTTGGCAATATCATCAGGACTTTTTTTGTTATTATTTTTAAATCCTTGTTCAAATTCAAGCCATTTTTCTTTATTTTGCTTTATAAAAGCGACCTCTCTCATTAGAGCGAATTTAATCATTGCATGAAAACACTCCAAATAAAAACAGCACAAAATGTAAACATTAAATTTACGGCAGCAAATGTATTTCAGCGTCTTTTGGCTTTTACTGTAGATAATGTAATTAAGTTTGCCTATTTCTATTTTGCCGCTAAATTGTTTGGATTTAACCTGTTAGACGATACTTTAAGCAACGATGGTTGGACCATAAGAGCCATAGAAGTGCTTTTTTTATTGCCCATTACATTTTACACCTTGTATTCTGAAATTTTGATGGATGGGCAAACCTTAGGCAAACGCCTGTTAAAAATTAAAGTGATTAATGTAGATGGTTTTAAACCGTCTATTACCGATTATATTATTAGATGGTTTTTACGCATTATCGATTTTAATTTGTTTATTCTTATTTTTATTTACGCAGCTTCCTTAGGATTTGACGATCAAGCAGGGTTGTTAATGAGCTTGTTTGTTTTTGGGAAACTGGTGGGGTTTCTGTTGATTATTTTAACCTCAAAGAGTCAGCGTTTTGGTGATATTATTGCCAATACCATAGTTATTTATTTAAAAGATGATGTTAAATTCTCTGAAACCATTTTAGAAAACATTAAGGATACTTATGTGCCTACATATGCCAACGTTATTAAATTGTCTGACAACGATGCACGGATTATTAAAGAGACCTTTAAGAATGCCGTTAAAAATAACGATTTTAAAACCTTAATTAAATTGCGTACCAAAATCTTAGAAGTAACCGACATTAAATCTGTACACAAAAGTGATTCTGATTTTATTGATACTATTTTAAAGGATTACAATTACTACACACAAAACATGTAATTTGATATTTATTGTTAAATCTAAACTAATAGGTGGGTTGTAAAATATTCTATTTTACATAATATAAATTATAGTACAAATGCTCATGTTTGTTATTTAATTCAAAGTATCACATTTGTAAGCTATAATGATATTATGTAAAATATCCCAGAAACATTCGTTTTCATAAGAATAATTGGAACTTGGGCCATTAAACTAAAAATCGGTTTGCTTCACAGAGTTTTTTAAAACATTATGTATCTATAATTAGCCGTTATATAAAATAGCCGCTACCAAGCGCTCGATTGTTTTATAAAATCAAATTGCTCTGGCAATTTAATTATCCAACGCTTACCAACGCCAAAATAAAAGCTAACCTTTTTGCTCTTATTAAAAATCGCGTATTCGATAAAATGTCCGTCATAAAAAATTTTAGACGATTCTCGTAAGCTTGCCACAAGAGCATAAATTTTAAGAAAAATAAAATTCTATGCACTTGTTATATTTAATCTTTCAATTAATCTTTTTTTTCATTCTTTCATTTTCTTTTGTCTTAAAACAAAAGAAACAAAAATTCAAGGCTGCATAAACTTTTGGAAACAATTTACGGCTCATTCGCTATATTTTAGGAAACATTGGAACTCGTTTACATTGCTTTGAAATCCCTTGTATAATTGAAACTCTTCCGATACTGTATAACTAAACCCCTAAAATATGGACGCTCATTTCGCCTATAGTTTTAACCAAAATTTTATGAGGCCAAGTTTAATATCGATATTCTATTTTACATAATGTTATTATCAGGCTTTATATATTTTAAACCTGGATTATTTGATTGATTTCATTTAATCTTTCAGAATAACTTATTAAAATTCTTCTTTGTTTTAGAGAATCTTAAGTTTTAGAATTTATATTTCATCCCTAATCGCACAATTTGTGTTTCATAATAGTTTTCATATAAAGCTGTGAAGCTTTCTCCATCTATTCGCTGACGCAATCCGAAGCTATTAAACAAATCGCTTGCAGACAATGTGATTTCTCCAGTCTCATTCCATATGCATATGCTCTTTTTAAGTCCAAAATCTATGGATGAACGCGCCAACTCCTCGCCTTGTGGAATATTTCGTTTTGAAAAATACAGACCTGTGATTTGTGCTTCAATATCTAAAGGCAACGTAAAAGTGCTTGACAATTTAAAATCGCCTGATGTATTTGATGTTTTTTCTATTGTAAATGGTCTTACAAATGGAAATAATAATGTTCCTTGATAGGCATCAATACTATTTCGATAAATATTGGTGCTTGCTGTTAATTTCCAGTTTTCGGTAAGGTCTTGACTGAATAATAATTCAATTCCTGTATTAGTGCTTTCGCCAGTGTTTTGATAAATTTTATTCACAATATCGTAATCTGGATTACTGTTATCTATACTTAAAATACGTTGATATGCACCTTTAATCTGTCTATGATACACAGCAGAAAACAATGAACCTGAATCCCAGTTATATCGATGGGCAACTTCTACACTATTAGTAAATTGTGGGCGCAAATAAGGGTTTCCAACTTTCAGCAACTCTGGGTCGTCGTACTTTGGGAACACTCGCAATTCTGGTTCGCCTGGTCTATCGACACGACGGTTGTAGAATAATGATAATTTGTTTTTATCATTCAATTTATAAGTAAATCGCACGCTTGGAAATAGCTCAAAATAATCATATTTATCATTACTTGGGTAGTAGGCATTTTGTGGATCCAGTTCATAAGAAACATCTGTTTGTTCTGCTCGCAAACCAGCTTCGACATCAAAACGTTCTTTTTCTAAAAGGTAGTTTCCGTAGAATGCATAGAGGTTTTCTTTCCATTTTGAAAAATCGCCTAAATCTGGATAAATAATAGATTGATTTCCTCGATTTATCCTGTAATCCACAGGTAAATTCCTAAACCTAACTTTTGCACCAGCTTCAATTTTACCACTACTCAATGCACGCGCATAATCGGTGGATAGACTAGTAGTATGCTCAATAGCTCTAATGTTGGTCATATCTCGTCCGATACGAACCGCAGAACTATCATTTAAAAAGTAGCTTTCATCTTCTAAACCTCTTGTGTATTGTGCATTTGCAGATAACGAATGTCCTGCTTGTGGAAAATTATGTTTGTAATTGGCAGTAACGTTGATATAACTAGTAACTTCTTCTTCTTTCCAAGTATAAAGGCGATTTCGCACATTATTATCGAGATTGATAAAAGCGACTTGTGAGGTATCAATATGTTTTTCCCTATCGAACATTCCTGAAAAGGTAATCGCATCATTATCACTTAACTCCCAATCAACTCCACCTGTGATGATTGAACGGAACTGTCTTCTATTTTCTGGCACTTGCGATATGATATTGCGACCATCATCATAGTTTCTAGTTGTGAATTCATTGTTTGGTAAAGCTTTTTGGATGATGAATTCGGATTGCAAAAAATAATTGAGGTTTTTGGTTCTGTAATTCAAATTTAAACTAGGAATTAGTTTTGGGTTTACCGAATAGCTACCTAAATCTGTTGGTGTATCTTCTTTTCTTTTAGATAATGCGCCTAATCCAAAAGATAAGCCTACATTACCATTGAGTCCGGTTTGTTTTTCCTTTTTGTAAATGATATTTACAATACCAGCAAAACCGTTAGCATCGTATTTTGCAGATGGATTGTTTATGATTTCAATACGTTCTATGTTAGATGCAGGAATATTACCCAATCCTTTTTGATTCCCGAAACCAGTCAAACTAGATTGTTTGCCATCGATTAAAACGACCACTTTATCACTACCACGCAAGACCACTTTTCCTTCTTGGTCAAAAGCAACACCTGGCATTGTTTTCATAGCGTCAAGTACAGAACCACCAGATTGCGCCACGTTATCTGCTAAACTAAAGGTTTTTTTATCGAGTGCTGAATTAACAGTTGCTCGTTTTGCTTCAATCATTACTTCATCTAAAGCTTCAGCAGATGGTTTTAGTTCTATTTTTCCTAAGTCAAAGATTGGGTTTAATCCACCAGATACTATTTTACATTGTACGGTTTCAAATCCTAAATAAGTGATATTTACAATATATTTTCCTGTTGCTAAATCTTTAATTTCAAAACGTCCAAAATCATCGGTAATCGTTCCTGTTACGATTTCATTTGTAGTTTCATCATTTACTGCTACCGTAACAAAAGGTAATGTTTCTTTTGTTTCTTGGTCGATAATCTGACCAGTAATGGTAATGGTTTCTTGTGCTTGCGCAAAGGTTATTACAAATAGTAGAATTACGGTAAGGGTAATTTTCATTTTATAAGTTTTCAATTTAAAAAAAACAAAATTACCTTTTATTATAAAGATAAACTATAGTATATGTACTTTAAGTGTTAAAGATGAAAATAAAATTATTTTAAAAAATCTAAATTTAATCCAAAGTTGAAAGCAATACTAATATTCATTTTTCCTTCATTAATAAAAAAAAACAGTTAGTTGTAGGATTTAGTAATTAACCTTTATAATTAAAAGCCCATTCCACACACATTACGCTTCCCTCCTACGTCGTCGCATAATAAGTGTTCCATTAACATTGTAGAAGAAACTTTTGAGAATAAATTTTTTAAAGAAAATGTAGTAACAACTTTCGCTTTTAGCCAAAGCTCAAGTTACATAACGCAGAACAATATAGTACAAGTGCTTTGATAGCTATAATTCTCTATTATGTAAAATATCCCAGAAAGTATTGAAAGCACAATAAACATTCGTTTGGGGGTGTTTTAACATTCGTCAACAAGTATTAATTATAATTCCGTAGAATCTTGTAATTGGTATTATTCAATGATATTTTTTAAATACGCAATTATAAGAAACTTTAGAGCATTAAAATTTGTAGCTATAATTCGCCATTATGTTAAATTGACTCTTTCAAAAAAGGCTCGATTTCTTTTTAAAAATAATTATGCTACGCAGTAATTTTAATTGTAATAAAGCAACTGTTGAATTTAGAGGGCGTAAATATATAGCTTGGTACACTCAAGATATCCCACTTCCTTATGGTCCTTGGAAACTTCAAGTTTTGCCAGGAATGATTTTAGAAGCTGAATCAGTAGATGGTTTCTTTAAAATATCGTTTAAAAAGATCAAATACCCTGTGCAAAAAATACAAGTTTTCAAAAATGAAAATGCTCTTTTAATAAAAGGAAAGAAATTTATATCTTTTAAAAGATATGTAGCTTTGCAAAGAAGGCACATCGAATTAACTGACAATGGTTTAAAATTACATGCGAAAAAATTTGATGTAAAAATTGAACCATACAGTGAGAGAGATAATTTTTTAGAAATTTTTGGATCTAATTAATAACTTAAAAAGGTGAATTTATGAATACACCTTTTTTATTTAACAAACTTCAATTTTATTCAATATCATAAAGTTTAGCGAATGTCTTTTTCTGAATAAGTTTGATTTTTTCAAATTCTTCTTTACTGATAGTTTTCTCTATTTTTAATGAATTTTCAAAATTGTTTAAACTCTCATAATTATTACTTTCAAAAATAGTCTCTATACTTTGTTTATTAGTCGAGTTATCTTTAATGATATCATCTTCATTGGTACATCCAATAAAAGACAAAGTAAATATTAAAATGGTAAATAATTTAATCTTCATAATTTTATATTTTTTATTTATAAATAAAGTAACAAATATTATGCCACTGTTTCTTATACCTACAATTTACAAAAACATTAAAACATAGAATTTATTTAAACTTTTTCTGTTCTTCCATAACCTCCTGTTTCTTTTTAAGTTTGTACAGAATCCCTTAAAACGGCTCTACTCAATTTTAGTTCGTCTTTTTGAAGCTTAAGAGCTAAGTATAAAAGTATTATTCCTGCAAAAGCCCGTAAAGCTCCAACTAAACCAACCACCTAAAAAAAACCAACTTGTGCAGTTTTTGCAATATCAATTTTTACATAAATCATAGTTATGACTTTTATATTATTTATCAAAGCTAAAAGCCCATTCTATACACATTTCACTACTCTCCTATCGTCGTTTTGTAAAAAGCGTATTTAATTATAACTCTATTATTGTTTTTTTATAGGAATTCTTGTACCTAATAAATTCGGTTTCATTACTTTCTTAAAAGAAGATTTTAGAAAGAAAAAATAAAGAAAATTTGAGAGGTTTAACTTAAGATTTCTTCATTACAATATAAATGATATTTATTTTAAACAAAAAACGCATATAAAAAAGGGTATTCGGCCCCAAAATAACAGCATTTTTGTGTCCTTTCTAGAGGGTTGCTTCGAGTTTGCTTCGGGTCTTCTCCCTAAAACGTCCATTTTTAAAAAATACACCCCTAGCTCACCCGAAGGAAACCCGAACAAGACTCGAACAAAACCCCCTAAAATCTAAAAACGAGGGTCATTGAGGGTCAGGTGGGGTCATTCAGGGTCATTCAGGGTCAGTTGGGGTCACAAATTTTCTATTATGTTGGTAGGCTTTTTATGCCTAGTTTTGGAGTTCTCGATACAATTTTTCGTTCCTCAAAATCACTCGAACTGACAGTGTGATTTGGATTTAGTATTTTACTATGAAAGTAAATTTTTTTAATGTAAACCTATGAGTTCTCGATACAATTTTTCGTGCCTCAAAATCACTCGAACTGACAGTGTGATTTGGGTTTAGTATTTTACTATGGAAATAGATTTTTTTAATGTAAACCTATGAGTTCTCGATACTATTTTTCGTGCCTCAAAATCACTCGAACTGACAGTGTGATTTGGGTTTTGTTAATGAGGAGATTCCTGCCTGCGCAGGAATGACAGTGATTGTATGTTAATTGTAATTTATTTGTTAGTATTAATCCAAAGATTGCTTCACTACACTATCGTTTTGTTCGCAATGACGGCTGGTTTTAATAATATTCCACACCAATAGTATACAAAACACCAATCTAATTTGTTCTTGGCTCTTGAATCCAAAACCTTGAGCAATAAATAAAAAAACTTGAATAAATTTCTTAGTTTTAATGGATTTTGTTAATGAGGAGATTCCTGCCTATGCAGGAATGACAGTAATTGAATGTTAATTGTAATTGTTTGTAGAATTTCTTAGTTTTAATACAAAGATTGCTTCACTACATTATAGTTTCTTTCGCAATGACGTTTGGTTTGAATAATATTCCACACCCTATAGTAAAGAAAACACTAAACCAATCTTGGTTCTTGGCTCCTGCATCTTGAATCAGAAATCTTGAGCATTAAATAAAAAACTTTGACTATTAAATCTATCGTTGAGAAAAGAAAAAAATGTGGGGAGAGCAGGATTCGAACCTGCGAAGACATAGTCAACGGAGTTACAGTCCGTCCTCGTTGGCCGCTTGAGTATCTCCCCTAGTTATTTCCTGTTTTAAGAACGGAACAATTACGGTAAAATTGTAATTGTTATTAGAGCCGATGGAGGGACTCGAACCCACGACCTGCTGATTACAAATCAGCTGCTCTAGCCAGCTGAGCTACATCGGCTTTTGTTGTAAAATAACTCCCTTTTTTAGTAAAGGTGCGCGAATGTACTAAGTTTTGGAATAATTACAAATAAATATTTTATTTTTTATATTCTTTATTTCTAAACATGTAATGATATGATATTTGGAATATATCTATTGGTACAATATCAAGATTATGATATCTTTATAATTACAGCAATACTTTAGTGAAAAATAAACACCTTTTTATTTGTTTTTGTCACAGTACTTTTTGTGTGTAAACATAATTTTTACTTTCTAATGGCCAAATAATTAATGGTTGTAAATATCTCATAGGTTTCTTTATATTTAGATATTTCAAATAAACATTTTCTTAAAATTCTGTATATTTTGTAATTATCTTTTAACAGTAGGTAAAAGTCTTGAAAATAAGTTCTTGAATCAATATTACAACCTCCAAATTCAAATTGAATAAAATCAATTTTCTTTTCACCCATCATTTTTTTAGCACCATTTAAAGCTTTTAGTTCGTGACCTTCGATATCTAATTTTAAAAAATGAATTCGTTGCAAGTTGTTTGCTTCGCAATAATTATCTATCGTTGATAGTGCTATTTCTTCACTTTTCTCCATTGATATGCCAATGTGATCTAAATTTCTTTGATACATTGAGGCTAATCCAGAACCATCACAGTTGGTATACAATAATTGATTTTGAACATGATTACTTAATCCAAAGTTATTTGGTATTATATTTTGAATATTTTTAGTTGTCTCTAAAAATATTTGATATGTTTTTTTAGAAGGTTCAAATGAATGTATAGTTGCTTTATCATTAAAAAAAATAGACAAACTTTTTGAATAGTTTCCTACATTTCCACCAACATCAAATATGGTTAAGGCTGCTTCTTTTCCAAATTTTTCTTGAATATATTTCAATACATATAATTCACCATTTTTCTCAAAATTTCTACTTTTATAATTTAATCCCTTTAATGAAATTTTAAAAATAATTTCGAATATATTCTGAAATCTTTTTTTTCCGAATATACTTATGTAATTGAAAATTCTCTTCATAGGATTATATTGCCAGCGCTAAATATATAAAAAATAGGCGATCTAGAAGTACCTAATTATCGATTAATTCCGAAGTTGTACAAGTAAAACAAAACTTCAGTAGGTTTCCTATTTCGCCTATTTTTATAGGTGTTGTAATTTGTGGTGTTTTTTATTGTGGTTTTTGAAACTCCTCATTACCACATTGCCATAACAAAAACGCATACTCTTTGGCTGTTTGTGCAAATTGTTCTTTGATAGTGCTGCCGCCAAAATGGCCTGCTTTATAATCTACATCTAAAAAGACCGGGTTTTCTGAGCCATTTAGGGCTTGCATTTTTGCAGCAAATTTTGCAGGAATATAACTTTCAACTCTTGGATCATTGAACCCAGTTGTGATTAATTGTGCAGGATATTTTTCATTTTTAATAATGTGATGAAAAGCATCCATTTCTAGTAAAGCTTCAAATTCTTCCTTTATGGTAACTGTACCAAATTCAGGAATGTTTGCAGGTCCGTTTGGCTCAAATTCCATTATTAACGCATTTAAACAACCTACTTTAGGAATTGCAACCTTGTATAAATCAGGTTTTTCTGTAATTGCTCTACCAATTAAAATACCGCCAGCGCTTGCACCAGATATACCAAATTTATCTGCCGAAGAATAATTATGGTTTATGAGCCATTCTGTACACGCATTAAAATCTTTCCAAGTATTGGGTTTTGTGGTTTTCTTGCCTGCAAGATACCATTCGTTTCCTTTTTCGCCACCACCTCGAACGTGTGCATACGCTAAGATTACTCCTCTATTTAGTAATGCCATTTTGTATTCATCAAAAAAAGGAATGTAAGCATTGTAACCATAAGCCCCATATCCTTCCATAAAAGTAATGTTGCTTCCGTCTTTTTTTAGTTTGCTTTTGTTGTAAACAATACTTAGTGGAACAAGTGTTCCATCCCATGATGAGATTTCTACTTCTTTGTAAACAAGTTGATCTATATTAGGGTAGTTTAATTTGATATTGAAAATGCCTTTTGATACTTTTTGGGAGCTTGCATTATAGCTGTAAAAATTATGTGGAATTGTCCAACCCAAATTTACAAATAGTATTTCATTGTCTTCTTTAGACAAACCAAGTGCTAAAATATTTCCTTTTAAAGGAACATTGATTTCGGTGGTTTTTCCTGTTTTATATTCGTATTGATACGTTTTAGTTGTCAGTTCATTTTTGGTTTTGTTGTAAATGAGGTAGTCTTTAGATTGTGCAATGTAATCTGGTGATATTTTCCATTCTTTATTGCCCTGATCAATAATTGTAGCATTTTGCAAATCAGGTTTATCAAAAGATGTTTTAATGATTTTAAACTTATCGTTTCCTTTAGTTGTTAAAAAATAAATGTCTTTTCCTTGAACAAAAAATTGTCGAATCTCATCATTTTCTGTGGTTAGTGGTTTCCAATTTATCTTTTCTAATTTCAGTTCAGTTTTTGGTGCATAATATAAAGTTAGGTTGTTTTCAACAGTGTATTTTCCTAAAATCATATATGGAGAATTCTTAAACACATCAACGTCTGGGTAATCTTTTGGTTGTATGTTGAGTTCAGGATTCTTTTTAGAGCTTGCAATTACCAAATCACTATCAACAGAGGTTCCTATAACATGTAATTTAAATGGTGTATTTAAAGCATTTTCTGGATCGTGCGTATCGTAGTTTTTAAATTCGGTATACATAATTTCGGTATTGCTACCTTCTACAAACTCACCATAACCACTATGCGGAATTACATCTGGTAAAAACTGCTTTGTAGCTACATCTAAAATTCTAATATCACCTAATTCACTACCCGCTTCGCTTAAATTCATTGCTATTTTACTTCCGTCATCACTTACAGTTATGCTGAATTCAAATATTTTGCCTGGAATGTATTGCTGTGGTTCAAATAGCAATATTTCTTTTCCGTTTTCACCTTGTTTACAATAGAGTTTTGAAACTTGCTCACTTGGCAAACGCTTTTTGTAAAAGTAGTTACCACCCACTTTGGATATTGATGAGTAAGAAACGGAACGCATTGCATCGAGCTGTTGAAATTCTTGAATCAATTTGTCTTGATTGGGTATTTTTGCCATTTCAGTATTGGTGTACTCCGCTTGAGTTTTGAACCAATTTAGGACTTCGGGATTTTTAACATCTTCCAACCAACGATATGAGTCTGTAATGGTTGTACCATGGTAAGTGTCGGTTACTTCAATAGTTTTAGTAGTAGGGTAATTGTATTGGGCCAATGCAGGCTGTGCCAAAATAATTACAGCAATAAGTAAGAATACTTTTTTCATAGGTATAAGTTTTTTAATTTAACATGTAGGTAGCTTGTTTATACATAAAACGATCAACTGTTAACCAACAGCAATAGCTGAGATAGGTTTAAATGCTAATAAGTTTTATGCGTTGTACAATTTTTTGCTAAATATAACAATTAATCACTATATAAACAACTCATTTTTAGTGCTTTGTAACAAAACACATTTAAAAACGGTGTTTTCCCCTATTTTACTTGTTTTTATCCCCATATTGTAATGTGTAAAACGGGTTTTAGTTTCGTGAAATTTGGATTTATGATCTAATAATTAGAGTCATACTATCATTAAAAATGAATGGATTTTGCTTAATTATTGGTATGATGGATTGCTGAGCTCTGTTATTTTGTAAATTTTTCTCCAAAAACTTCAAGATCTCTAATCAATCCTAATTCGTTTAAATTAAAATTTATTAAAAATTTATTACGATATATAGGATCTTTATTTGTTGTAAATGTATTGTAATGCCAATGCTTAAGCGTATAATATAAATAGTTATTAAAGTTAACGTGTAATTTTCCCTCAACTATTTTAACATTAACTTTTCCAAGCATTTTATGGTGATAAGTACCTATATATTCATTTAAGGGTAATGTTGTTTTTGTATTTAGAACACGGTTTTTATCTAAGTTTTTTATATATTCTTTATCTTGTTTAATAAAATCACTATATAATTTAAATACATCGTCATGCCAGTTTTTACTATCATCGTTAAATGCATAAAGGTCTATCGCCTTATACATTATTGCGTGCCTCAGCTCTGCATGATCAAGATTAGCAAAAACATAGACTGCTAGATCTTTATCATGCATAATTCCTGCTATTGCAACCAAACCACTTATACTACCTGTATGAAAATCTAGTTTGTAACCTCTATAATCGTGTTGAAACCATCCTAAACCATAGGTGTTCCACTTTTGTTTTGTCAATACACTTGTTGGATAGGCAGGCTCTGTTAGTAAAGCATGTGGTTTAAATATATATTGAAAAGTGTTGGTTTTAAGAATGGTATCCTTTTTAAAAACTCCGTCATTTACAAGAAAAGTTAAATAATTACTGATATCATTTGTAGTAGACCATATCATACCCGCAGCTCCAATTTGATCAGAAAAAGTTTGGCCTACCTTTACAATACCATCTTCGTAATCATTAACGTGTGGCGCGGTATAATTACCAGCTTTTATAATATCTATTGAATTGGTTTGGGTACGATTCATTTTTAAAGGTTGTAGTATGTTGTTTTCTACAAAACGTGTCCAATGTTGTCCGCTTACAGATTTAATAAGCTCTCCAGCTACAACATACATTATATTTTGATAAGTAAAACCACCTCTTATAGGATAGTTTTTTTTTGCATATTTAAATTTATCAATTGTTTTGACTGTTGAAACACTGTCTACTACCCATAATAAATCTGCATTTTCAATTCCTAAATTATGCGTTAGTAAATCTTTTACTCTTGCCTCTCCTGTAATGTATGTATCTGAGAGTTTAAATGAGGGAAGGTGATCAATTACTTTATCTTCCCAAGAAATTTTATTGCGGTCTACAAGTATTCCTAATGAGATTGCAATTAGTGCTTTGGTAGTTGAAGCCATACTAAATAATGTATTTTCATTTACAAGCTCTTTTGTTTCAATATCCTTAATACCATATGTTTTTTTGAAGATTACTTTCCCCTCTTTAACTACAACAGTTGAAAGTCCTGGAATTTGCCAATCTTTTATACCTTGCTCAATCATTAGAGTGAGTTTTTTATTTTGTTGAGTGTATTGTGCAATACAAGATGATCCTAAAATAAAAGATATTAGTATTGTTAATAAAAATCTGGAAGTATTCATAATGTAATTGGTTTTTAGATAATTAGCTCTAACAAAAATATACATACAACTTATATTTGTTATCAACCCCAGTAGTTGGGTTATGATGTATGATGCTAATAATTTTTATTTCTATCGTATTGAGTTTGTGCATTGTTTATGCATAACAAAGTTAGCGGCTTTAAATTTACAAGTATTTCATTTCAACTTTTACTATTCTAAAATTTGGTAAATATAAATACCCCCTAAATGTTTGGTAGCTATGCATTATTCTTCTGTTACTTCTGGCATTGAGGTAAAAGGTTTAATACCAAAATTAGGATATACCTCACTTGGATAGTAAAAAGTACCGCCTTTAGACACCATCGATATGGTTTTAATGGCTTTAATATCTTCTACTGGATTGCCAGGAATTAAGAAGAAATCGGCCAATTTACCTGGTACAATACTTCCAAGATGCTCATCACCCAAATATTGAGCCATATCATAGGTGGCAAGTTTTACCAACTCTGCTGGGGTATACCCCAATTGTTGATAAAGCTCTAATTCGCGATGGTAAAAAAAAGCACCACCTAAATCGGTACCTGGTACTATAAAGATTCCTTTATCCTTCATCATTTTTAAGGTAGCTACAATTTTATCATATCCCTCACGATATTCTTTGTCATCTTTTTCAGTACTAATGTCTGCCAAGGCAACCTTATATTCGCGTTGAATGTTTGGCGGCATATGATCTATAAAATCTTTTGTACTTTCCCATGCCTCACCATCCCTAGCCTTCATTAATATTTCATGAATTGTTAAAGTGGGGTCTATAGCTGTTTTGTTTTTAATAAACAAATCTAAAGTTTGTTGCACCTTGGCGCTATTTAAATCTAAACTACCAAATCGTTTTAATGCGGTAAGTCTAAGTAAAGTACGCGTATCTTCTTCAGGTTCTAACACCCACCCCAACATGGTTTGATTAATATGAGTCATTTCATTAAAACCGGCGCGTAACATTGCATTGGCATTGGAGAATGCTGGTACATGGCCACATACAAACATCCCATACTCATGCGCTTTTTTAACAATGTCCGGGGCCCAATCTCCATTCATAGAATTGTATAATTTTACTCCATAAAAACCCTTGTCATGATATTTTTGCAAAGCAGCCAAGGCCTCTTCTTTACTAGACACAATGATGCCCATATTTGCGCTATATTCACTTTGTCCTTCTATAAAACCCAATCGATGAACCCTTGGTCCTGCCAAAACCCCTGTATTGATTTTTTGAATTAATTCGTCTAATACCTCATTGTCATTCCCCATATCTCGAAAGGAAGTAATTCCGGCCAAAATATTTAATAAGGCATCTTCATCCCAAGTATGGGCGTGCATTTCATACATACCAGGGACTAAGGTGCCACCTGCCCCGTTAATAAGCACTTCGTCATTACCTTTGGTGTTTGGGGCATCTATACTTACAATACGCTCACCATCTACCAACACAGACGATGGTTCTGTAAGTGACAAGGTATTGGGGTCGAATATTTTTACATTAGCTATTCGTACTTTTTTTCCGTAATTATGGGCATATTTCTTTTGTAATGTTTCAAATCGTTGGGTAGAATAATTTTCTGCATAGGTTCTAAGTTCTTTTTCTTTTGCTTCAAATCCTTCACGAACAATTACAAACGAAGGACTAATTATGGCAAATAAACGTTTCTCATTATCGGCTATAAAATAATAAGGATTTAAATATGCCCCAGACACAGCATAATTGGTAAGGTTGACGGTAGTTGAATCTACAGTAACGCTTATTTTATCCATTTCTGTAAGCTTTAGCCTACCTGCGGGAAGTACATATGCTGAAAAATCGGTTGATTTTAAAAGGCTACGTGCAATAAGAATTGACGAATAAGGGCTACCAGATTGATCTACATACCACAAAGCCTTGTTTACAGAAGTACTATCGCTACCAGTAGCATCGGTCCATGAGGCAATATTTTTATGTAATGCAAAATGTTCATTAACTTTACTGCCAAATGTAGTGCTGCCATTAATTTTCCATTGCACAGGAAAACCATCGGTATTTAACACAATGGTTTCCTTTAATGTAGGTCCACGACCATTGTTTTTATAATCGTAATCTACCTGAATGGTATCGCCTACGGTATGGGTTTTAAGATGACCTACAGTAGTACCACTTATAATAACAGAAAAGTTTTCATCTCCTTGATAATCGATTAAAGAAGATATTTTGGATGATTCTTGTTTACATGAAACTAGTAATAAGATCAGAGACAGGTAGAGAAATTGTGTTTTCATATTGTTTTTTTTAATTTATATATCGGTTTCGCAATTTTTATTTTTATCTATTCTGAATGGTGTATCCTAAGGTAAACATCACAAAACAACTACAGCAAAATCATAGAATACCATCTTAAAGACCCTCTTTATTCAATTTATGAATCGTTGTACACTTATGCTACACAAGTACCTTTATAATATAATCGTTTAAAAAAAACTTCTTTTCTAAAGGCATTGCATATTGTTTCTAAAAATAAATAAATATATTGAATAAACACCTGATTATCCATTTTTTATGAGTCATTGCATTAATTTTTACGCATGAATTATTCAACAAATAGTATGGAGGATTTTTTTAAAATTAATCACTACAATACCTATAGTTTCCTTTTCCTTGTAAAACTTTTGTACTGCTATATTTAAAAAACACCAATACTTTTCATTTTCAAATTGATTTGATGGGTTTTCAAGAATCGTTTTAGATGCTAATAAATTCTTTTCATAAACCTCAATACTTTCTTGAGCAAGAATTATTGAGTAATATGTAGAAGCTAATTGATTGTATAAATTGAATCTATTTAACTCAGTACTTGGTTTTGCTTTAGAAACATCTAATTTTGATGCTTCTACAGCAAATAATTTATGAAAATTAAGAGCATCCTATTGGTTGGGTATTTTTAAATTCTTCTTGTATAAGTCACGATTTTAGACCATCTGAAGTTTCTTTTGGTTTTTGGTATGTATAGTTATCAGGAGTGTAAAAAATTTTTTTTCGTGAAAATATATCCATTTTTTCAAATTCAGTCGTTATCAGTGCAAAAGATTGTCCGCTGGTTCTATAACTTATGACTTTGTTAGATTGATCTCTTTTAAAAACGACAGAGATGTCTTGAATATTTGTAAAACTATCTAAGGCGATATAATTTAAAGGATATTTTGCTTTAACGATAACAGCATAGAGTGTTGTGTTTGGTTCTGAGGCTACAATATCAAGTGTGCTTTGATTTACATATTCGTAAGTTCCTTCATAATCCAAAAGTTTTTCGTATTCAGATTTCTCTTTTTGTGTTGAACATCCAACTATTAAAAAAATCAAAAAGTAAAATCTGTTCATTACATTTTGTTGTATTAAGTTTTTGAATAGCTTGATGTTAGTTCAGCTTTTACAAAACGTGTTAATAGATGTTGTTTTGTTGTCACACTGTTTTAATCTATTAAATTGTCGTACGTGATGTACATAAAATCAGTTGATACAGAATCTTGATTAATTTGAAATTTTAAATTCGTAAATTCTGCACCTCTACGACCAACTCCTTTTTTTCTCTTACATCTTCCAGTTTATTCCAATTTTTAACTGTTAAATGTAAAATGGCACACAATCCATCTCCTTGAATGTTAAAATATAAGCTTTCTTTTCCATCGTACTCATCATACTTTTGAAGCCAATACCTAAGTTTAGATCGGTCAATTCTATTTAATTGATTCACTAACTCATCTTTATATTTTTTAGAACTCGGTTCATATGTTTCAAATATTATATTTTTATTATTACATTTAGGTCGATCACAAGATATCAGGCAAGCGGATACTAGTATTAAAAATATATACACCAATTTATATTTCATTTCTCAAATGTGTTTTTTTTGTTGTATAAGCTAAGTTATAGGTTTATGTGGTAAAGTTAGCAAATATAAACCGAATAGAACATAGGCTAGGATTTAAGGTTTTGTATCACAGTCTGATAAATCTGACATAAAACCACTGATTTTATCATAGCTTGTTTTTTATTTGATTTCTGAAATTGTGGTTTTCAGTTTCTCAAAACTTCTTCCGTGAAAAATGATTTGATGTCCGGTATTTGCAAGTTTTGTTGCAGTTAATTTTTTATAACCATATGTATTTCATGTGATTACAATTTGTTTTCATCTTAAACTATTTTAATATCTCCATTAGTTCTAAAATAAAGGAGAACATGATTACTTGGGTTAGAAACCTTGTGAATTGCATTGCTTGTTGCACTAAACGAACTTCCAACATCCAACATTTTGGTTTCTTTGTTTTGCGGTAATGTATAGCTCAAATCGCCTTGAATTACAACTGCATGTAGCTCTGTACCATATGTATGAAATGTACCTTTAAATCCTTTCGGAAGCTTTACAAAAAGTCCTTTTGAGCCATTAGCGTCCCACAAAAAACTAATTTTAGCGTTACTATCATCATTTATCCAGTTCGTTTTTTTACTGTCTAACCAAACTATGTTTGAAACATCTATATTGATTGGTCGCTCGCCATTATCGTAAGCTTCTTCAATGGGTTGTACCAAGTACGGCCCTTTGTCTATTTCTACTAAAGCGATGTTTTCTTTACCTTGAGCAGAGGTAATATGCGATTCGCCTTTAGGTTGTGTCCAGAAACTACCAGATTTCATCCACATATTTGCTGCTGCAGGATCGTCATTATGGATACTACCTTTGATTACAACTGCTCTATAAGTGGCGTTATGTATATGCGGTGGTGAAGAAAATCCGTCCACAAATTTCGCTAAAAAACCAGTAGCAACTTCTCCTTTTCTATCACCCCAAAGGGTTCCTGCTTGTGGACTTTGATCTCCTCTTGCAGGATTTAATTTCTCCCACTTAATTTCTGAGCTTAATAAAACTGAGTTTGTTGGGTTTTTTATTATTTTAGGAGTTAAAGGGGTTATTGAATTTTTCTTGTTTGCGTTTTTACAACTTATCATCAAAGCCATAAAAATAATTACTATTACTAAATTGTTTTTCATAATTAACATCTTTATATTGTGGTAAATATTTCGTTTTCAGCCAATCTTGCCTTTGGGTTTTTGTCTGTAGCATTAAAATCTGTTGCAGTTCTATAGCCTAACGAAACTGCCACTAAAGCCGTAAATCCTTGCTCTCTTAAACCGAATTCTTCGTCAAGTGCTTTTACATCTATTCCTTCCATTGGTGTAGCATCTATGCCAAAAGTTGCAACGCCTAATAAAAAGCTACCAATATTTAAATACACTTGCTTTTCTATCCAATGTTGCACATCCTTTAAGTCGTATTTATGAATATCGATAAAAGCTTTCATCGCTCCATAAAAACCGTTTTTTATATCTTCATTAGGAAATCTTCCGGCTTTATCTTCTGTATCAACAATGTGATTGATATAATCTTCTTCCACATTGGTTTTAGCACAAAATAAAACCACAGCAGAAGCATTAGTAATTTTAGGTTCGTTAAAATGGAAAAATCCTTGTGTTCCTTTTGCCATTCTTGCTTTACCTTCTTTGCTTTCTGCAATAATAAAATGCCAGGGTTGTAAGTTGATGCTTGACGGACTCATTCTCAACAAATTCTTAACTTCTAACATATTAGCATCTGATATCTTTTTTGAAGCATCAAATTCTTTTGTTGTATATCTCCAATTTAGTGTTTCTTTTAAGTTCATTTTGTCTTTTTATTTACTATATATTTTATAGTGACAAAATTAAGTATAGTAATTAATTCTCACAATAACGGTCAAAAATGATAGTATGTGTTTAAATTTATAAAATACTGTATTTAAGTTTTTTGAGGCTTTAAAACAAACTATAAAAAGTATAGTTTTTTGATTTGATATATAGTGTTTATTTGTATTTTTAAATAATTACATTTATAAGCCTAACTTTAAGTTTTCTTAAGTTCATTTTTTATAGTTAAGATATCTTATCATATTTTAACAAAATTTACTTAATTAACCCTTCTTTTCTTTTTTCTGATGACTATAAATTTATCTTGAATAAATGGGATTCGTATAATAAAACCAATGCCTACAACTATGGCATAAATTAGCCAAGTTTTGTCTAAAATTGCTACGTGAATTAAGCTTAATACAATTGCAGGATAAGCCAAACTTTGCAGTTTTTTCCAATTCTTTTTAAGTTTTTTCATTGATTTCTTGTTGGAAGTGATAAGCAATGGAATTAGAATTAATATTGCAAAAAAGCCAAGTATATAATTAAATTGCGTAAAGGTTTCTAAAACACCTTCTTTCCAAATAAAAAAGGCAAAATGCAACAAACTCCAAACTGCTGTTGCAATTCCCATTGCTTGTCTAACAAATAGATTGGTAATGCCAAAAATAATATAAACAGGTGTTAATGTTAGTACAGCAGTCATCCATCTTATAGCAAATTCGCCTGTAACGTGATATAGCATTTCAAGGGTTGTTTTATTTGTATCAGCAGAAGTTTCAGCTAATGAAAAACCATTTGTAACGTCGAATTGAATCATACTTGAAACAACCAATAATGGCAAAATTGCTAAAATAGCAACTATCATCCAGCCAAAATTTTTCTTAATGAAGTCCATTTATTTGTAAGTTTTTAGTTCTTTAAGTTCTTTTTCCAGTTTATCTGCTTTTTCTTTAAACTTTTGCATAGCTTTTTTTGCTTTGGATTCTAACAATTCTGTAGTTATGATATTTCCTTTAGTTTCTATAACTGCTTTAGCTAAAAACAGGGTAGATATGCCAAATGAAGTTCCGAACTCTACTATGTTTTTTAGATTATTTTCTTTAATAATTTTTACAATAAATTCTCCTTGTTCTGCTGATATAGATAGATAAGCTTCTTTAAAATCAGAAGGTTGCATAGGTCTAAACACACTTATTGCAGCTCCTTCTATTATTTTTAAAGCATCGAATTTTGAATCCTTATAAAGGTCAACCAATGTTGCATCAATGAGATTAAAAGTCATAATTTTTTTAATTATTAAAAAGAACACCAAATTTTTGATGTTCTTTTTTTAGATTTATGTGTTCTTAATTAAAATTTACCATTGTTGTTTTTCCATTCAGATTTTGGTGGAATTGGTGCTATAACATCCCAATGCTCTACAATTTTACCATCTTCTAAACGAAATAAATCATAGAAAGCAGTGTGTTCTCCTTTCCCAAATTTTCCTTCGCTCATACTTAAAACAAAATTTCCTTCTGCTAAAACTTTGTGGGTTTTCTCAAACTCCATGACCAAACCATTTTTTGCAAAGTATTTCATAGCAGCTCCAAATCCTTCCAAACCATCAGCAATTGCTGGATTGTGTTGGATGTATTTAGTCGGATTGATATAATCGGTAAAATTGGTTTTATGAGCAAACAAAATATCGTCTATAAAATTCTGAACTACTTTTCTATTATTTTCCGTTTTATCTAAATCTGTTAAAGTAGTTTCTCCATCTGTTTGTGTTCTACCACTTGGATTTTTAGGCTGAATAGCAATTAAATTGTCCCAATGTTCTACAATTTGTCCATTTTCAAAACGAAAAACATCAAATCCAACTTTTGGTCCAAAAAAGTCATAAATTGTATGTGTGAATGCAAAATTTCCATCTTGAAAAGAGCGAATAACTTTTGCTTTAAAACCACCTTCTGGGGCGTTATGCAATACCTCTCCAAATCCTTTTAAACCATCTGCAACCATTAGGTTGTGTTGTTTGTAATTCGTAGGATTTATATAGGCAATTGTTGATTGATCCCCTGTTTCCATACTTTTAATTAGTGCTGCAGCTTTTTCTTTGTTTGATAATTCCGTTTTTGTTTCCATTTTTTCTACTTTTTTTGTGATCAATTCTTTTTTAGTTGTGCTACAAGATGCTATTAAAAGAGCCATTGTAACAGTTGTAATTATTTGTTTCATATCTATGTGTTTTGCTTGATACAAAGATGAGACAAGAAACATCTGTAAAAAAGATGAAAAAAGGTATTAAAATGGTTAAAACCGAACCTTTAGATGATGGAAACTGATTTTATAAAAGAATTTGGGGTTAAACCTGTATTTTTCTTAAAATATTTAGTGAAGTTTGTAGGGTCTTCAAAACCTAATTTATAAGCTAATTCGGTACTTTTTGAACTTGAATTAATTAGGCTTCTTTTTGCCTGTAGCACAATGTAATCATCAATTACTTTTTTGGCTGTTTTATTTACTAACTCTTTACAAATAGTGTTAAGATGTTTATATGTTATAGCCAATTTATCAGCATAAAAATTTGCACTTCTACTTTGAGAGTAATTATGCTCTATAAGTGAAGTATATTTCTGAAAAACACCAATTTTTGAAGTTTCCTTAATATATATGGTTTGGTTTTGTTTGATGTTTTCCGCTTTTAATATAAGAATTATAAAAAGCGAGTTAATGATGTTTTTTTGATTTAATGATTGAAAATTATTGTGTTCTTTTTGTAGTAACTTAAAATATTCTTCAAATTCAGATTCATTTGGGATTTGGAGAATAGGTGAGAATAATTGTGGATTGAAGAGCCTAAACACAAAATTTTCTGTTAAATTAGAAAAACAACTAATAAAATACTCTTCTGTAAATACCATGCAAACCCCTTTTAAACCCTCTGAAAATTCAAACGCATTTACCTGTTCTTTAGTAAGGTAAACCAATGTGTTTTTTTTAACAGGATACCATTTAAAGTCAATATAATGCCTACCTATTCCTTCAGTGAAAAAAATTAAATTATAAAATTTTAGCTGATGTGGTAATTCTGGATTGTGTTCTTGCTGTTCTTTTGTTTGAGCAATTTTTTTTATAGGTACAATTTCAAAACCTATATTTTCAATTGTAGAATGATTAAATTTTATATACGGAATGTCGTTTGCCATATTACCTACATTGTTGTTTTTTGATGTTTTGTTTCGTAATTCAAACTATAAAGCTAGTAAATAATACACAAATCAAGAAAATCTATTGATATTTTGCAATTAGGCATTCAATAAAAGCATGTTTAAACCCCAAAAACAGCATAAAAAAAATTGGTAGCATTACTTCTAAAAGTAACCATACCAATTTTAAAAAAGTGTTGTTCAAAAAGCCTTACTTTGCAGCTTCTTGTTGCAATGCTTTAAACTGTTGCAATAATTCTTTGTAACGGTTTTCGGCTTCTTGTCCTGGTTTTTGGTCTGCATTGCTAATCATGTTTAGCAAATACCCTACTTGAGCTACAAACATTTGTTGCGGATACACTACATCATCATTTTTAAGTTGTTGTAGTACTTTTTTAGCAGTTTCTGACTTGCTTTTCTCCAATTGGGCTTGCAGTTTTCTAGCGTCAGAAAGTAATACAATTACTTTTTCTTGCAACGCAATCTGATTCACCAAATCCGTTTTGCGCAATCCACTTTTGGCAACTCTAGGATCCATTTTAATTTCAAAAGGCTGGCTTAACGTTTGTCCGTTTACTTTTAAGTTTACGGTATACAGGCCAGGCGCTACTATAGGCCCTCTTTTAAAACTTCTTCTTGGGTTGCTAGACCATGCTCCTTTTTGTCGTAAATCCCACGCAAAACGATTAATTCCTGCTTTGGTTTCTAGCTTAGTATCTACATATCGAAAAACCTGACTCAGGTTCATGTCTTCTACCTCTTCTACTTTTGGCAATAAGGTTTTGTTGCTTACAATACTAGCAACCGTTTTGTTTTGGGCATCTATAATTTCCAATTCAATAGGGCCTTTGTGGCCTTTTGGCAAATAATAATCAATACGTACACTGGTTCTAGGGTATTGTGCCACCCCTGCTCTACTGCTTACCTTCGGATATCGATAACGGATAATATTGTCTGGCTGAAACAACACAGGGGCATCTTTTAATTGAGTAATACGTGCATCTCTCAAAGCCGTAATATTGTCTAGAATCCAAAATGCTCGTCCCATGGTACTCAATACCAAATCGCCTCTAAATATTTTAAGATCGGTAATGGGAGTTACAGGTAAATTCTGCTGAAAAGAGTGCCACTGCTCACCATCATCAAAAGAAACAAACATCCCATATTCTGTACCTGCATACAACAAACCTTCTCGTACAGGGTCTTCTCTTAACACTCGCGTATAGTAATCAGTAGGTATTCCGTTAGTTGCTGTGGTAAGCAATTCCCAACTTTTTCCATAGTTTTCTGTTTTATAAATATACGGTGTCGCATCACCCAACAAATGTCTTTCTACGGCAATATAGGCTTTAGCAGGATTGTGGTGCGAAGGTTCTACAGACTCTACGCGTCCGCCTTTAGGCATTTTTTTAGGGGTCATATTTTTCCAAGTTTTCCCTCCATCTTGGGTGATAGAAATTACTCCATCGTTAGATCCTGTCCAAATCAACCCTTCTTTTAGTTTCGATTCTCTAATGGAATACAAAGTACTGTAATATTCTTCTCCGGTGATGTCTCTCGTAATCGGCCCGCCAGAAATCACTTGTTTGTCGGCTTCAAAAGCGGTTAAATCGGGTGATATGGTTTCCCAACTCTCGCCATCGTTTACGGTTTTATGCAAATATTGCGATCCATGATACACCACATCAGGATTGTGAGGCGATACATGAATGGGTGCTACGCGCTGAAAACGGTATTTTAAATCTTTAGGATTGTGTCCATAAATGTTAGATGCTCCAACATAATAACTTTTTTCGGTACCTGTGGTTTTGTCGAATACAAAAAAGCGACCTTTACAATTGGCATACACAATATTGGCATTGCCTGGTTTGGGTACTGCTGGGCCTGTTTCGCAACCTCCTGTATTCATAATCCAGCCTACACCCGGATATTGAATGGCACTTGGCGGAAAACTAGGCACAGAAACAGTGCTACTATTGTCTTGCTGCCCTGCATACAACCAATACGGATATTGGTCGTCTACTTCTACTTGATACAATTCTGCTGTGGGTTGGTTAAATTGGGTAGACCAAGTTTTCCCTCCATTATGCGATATATTGGCCCCACCATCATTGGCCTGAATTAATAGTGATGGATTCTTCGGATTCAACCAAATATCATGATTGTCTCCATGGGGTACGCTCATACGTTTCCAAGTTTTTCCACCATCGGTTGATTTTAACAACGGATTGGCATTAGAATACACAATATCTGGATTGGTAGGATCTAATTCTATATTGGTATAGTAAAATGGTCGGTTTACCAAACCTTTGTTGTTAGAAATGTGTGTAAAAGATTTCCCTTGATCTACTGATTTATACAAACCGCCTTCTTTGCCAGGGGCTTCTATAACCGCATACACAATGCTAGAATTTACAGGCGATACTGCCAAATCAATTTTACCAATCAATCCTTTAGGCAATCCGTTTTCTAATTTTACCCAGTCTTTACCACCGTTAATAGATTTATAGATTCCGCCTTCATCTTTGTTTCCTCCAGAAATAATCGTCCAAGGTTTGCGTTCTGCTTTCCAAGCTGCAGCATACACAATATCCGGATTGTTGGGTAACAATTCCAAATCGGCAAAACCTACTTGGTCAGACACAAATAAAACTTTTTCCCAATGTTTCCCTCCGTCTGTGGTTTTATAAATACCGCGTTCGCTATTGGCTTTAAAAGCATTCCCAATGGCTGCTACCCAAACTACATTATGGTTGTTCGGGTCTATTTCTACAGCTCCAATTTGGCCTACATCCTTTAATCCTATATGCTCCCAAGTTTTTGCACCATCTATAGATTTGTACATTCCTTTACCCGCAATTACATTGCTTCGTAATCCGTCAGAACCTGTACCAACATATACAATATTAGGGTCGTTAACGGCTATTTCTATAGCTCCAATAGATGGGGTAGCAAAATAACCATCAGATACGTTGTTCCAAGACACTCCATAGTCATCTGTTTTCCAAACGCCACCACCAGTAGCTCCTAAATAAAAGGTGCCTGGTAATTGTGGAGTTCCTGTTACTGTGGTTACTCTTCCTCCTCTTTCTGGCCCTACAGTTCTGTACTGAAAAGCATCGAAATCTTGAGCTTTAATTCCCAATGCCATCAATACAAAAAGAAGACTAATTTTTATTGTTTTAAATTTCATACTATCTGTTATTTATCTTCTTTTATGAGTTCGTACCCTTGGTTAATTCCTTTTTCTATAGCAGGTACCCCACGTTCCATCCACATTGGTTTTGGGGCTCCTTTTAAATAATAATCAAAGAATTGCGCCAAACGAATGTTAAAGTCTATTCTATTTTGCATTTTTAAAGGCCAGTGGGGTTCGCCATTATAATTCAATAACCACGAAGGTTTGCCCAAACGTCTTAAGCTTACAAAGAATTCAATTCCCTGATACCATGGCACATGGCCGTCTGCATCATTGTGCATAATTAATAATGGAGTTTGTATTTTATCGATATTAAAAATCGGTGAGTTTTCTACATAACGCTGCGGATATTCCCATGGCGTACCTCCTATTCTACTTTGGGTATGCTCGTACTGAAACTGCCTGCTTAAACCTGTCCACCAACGGATTCCTCCATAAGCACTAATCATATTCGGTACAGGTGCTCCTGATTCTGCAGCTTTAAAGATATTGGTTTTGGTAACTAAATAGGCAATTTGATACCCTCCCCAGCTGTGCCCTTGCACACCAATATTGTCTTTGTCTACAAATCCTTTGTCTATTAAAGAGGTAATTCCAGGTATAACACAGTTCAAAGCACTTTCTCCAGGATACCCATCTCTATAATAAATATCAGGATTAAAAATTAAATATCCACGACTGGCATAAAAAGGATAATTGATGGTAGATCTACCATAAGAAGGCGCACGATGTCTGTAAATACCGTCTGAATTTTTCTCATAGAAATTCACAATCATTGGGTATTTCTTATTCGGATCAAAGTTTTCTGGTTTTACCAACATCCCTTTTAAGGGTTTGCCATCTAAAGAAGTCCATTCCACCATTTCAATTGTTCCCCAATTGTAGTCTTTTTGTTGCGGATTAGCATCTGTTATTTGTTTGGGTGATTTTAGGCTAACGTCTGTAACATAATAATTCGGGAATTCCGTAAAATTTTGACGTGTAAACAGCATTCTCTTTTTCTTATCTTCTTGCGCCATTTTATAGGCTCCATACGTATGGCCAGATTCCACCAATTGGGTTATTTTATTGTTCTTCGGATGAAAACTTGCTATTCCACCAAACTTGGTCTCATCATTAAAGGTTCTTAACAACCAAGTGTTCTTTGTTGAGATGGACTTTTCATCATCATCTAATTTAATATAACGATAGCTGGTCTTTTTAGCCCTACCATTTGTCAATTGTTCTGCAGCTCCTGTATCAGGATCAAAAGCCCAAATATCATAACGATCGTAAACCAATAGCTTTTCGTCGTTTTCTGTCCAGCCCATAGCTCGATAACTTCTTGGATCATCAGGATAATCGTGCAACTCATTATAGAATTGTTTTCCTTTGGTTAAGGCTTTGTAGTTCGATGTTTTAAGGTTGTAAGTAAACCAAGTGGAGTCTTTTCTAGAATAGCCATACATATAATTCCCTTTCGGACTCAATGCGTTTCCTCCGTAAATCTTTTTACCCAACATCGTTTTTTTACCCGTAGATAAATCTACTTTCATCATGTCCATAGCACGTTGCCCTGTCCATTGACTCTCTAACATATAAGGCGTATTGTTACCAATAACGGCATAGTCTGAGTTGCCTTCATCTGCATAACGTGCAACATCAAACTCAGCATCTGCAATCTGCACCATTGTGTTCGAGCTAAAATCATACAAAGACAAAAAGGCTTTTTTCCGATCTCTTTTTACTTGCATTTCTTGTACAGTGTACAATCTTGGTTCGTTATAACTCCACACTTCTACATTTACAATTTCTTCTTTAAGTAAGGTAGTATCTTGTACAATAGGCGGTTTTCTTAATCCAAAGTACAAACGTTCTTCATTTTTAGAAAAGGCCAATCGTTCATCTGGCGATACCAATAAGTTGGCTGCATTCTCTTCAGAGGCTACCAATTCCTGTGCAGTAGCAGTTCCGCTTTTCCAAGCAAACAAACTTGGCTTTTTAATTAGGCTTTTGGTAGAATCTGCATCTACTACAAAACCAATGCGTTTTCCAGAATCAGAGATACCCATTTGTGGGTATTTGGTTTTAGCATGACTCTCAAAAATCAATGTAGATGCTCCATCTTTTACATTGTATTGGTAAACACCACTTTTAATTCCCGATTTTGTACCTGTAGTTGCATAGGTTATTACCTTACCTTCTTTAGACAAAGCATGTTTGGTAACAAACTTTAAGGTATCTTCTATACCTGTTTCTAATTGACGGATTACAATATGATAGCCATTTTTACTCGATACCTTTTTTACTTTTGGTTTTTTGGTTTTTGCCTTTGCTGTTTTTTCAGGTTGCTTTTCTTTCTTTGGCTTTTCTGTTTTTTCTGATTTCCCTTTTTTAGGTGTTACCGGTTCTAATTGATAAGCCACAATACCAGCCCATTTTTCCGGAATTTTGTACCATTTTACATTCGGTATTTTTTCTACCTTTTCTTTCTGAATGTTATAAATCACCAAAGTATCTTTCGGAAAATCTTTCTTTTTGGTCTTTTTACGTTTCAATGCAGTAATACTGTCTTTAGATGCATTCACCGAAAAAACCACGAATTTAGAATCGTAGGTGAAATCTCCTCCTTTCGCACGAGGATATTCCATAATAGCATTGCCCTTAGTACTTTTTAAGTATAAGGTTTGGTCTTTTTCGTCTTGGGCTAAGCCGTATAAAACATAATCCCCAGAATTGGATATGCTTGCATTTTTAATCTGATTCCATAATGCTTTATCTTCATGTTGCATTACTTTTTTTTGCGCTTGCAAAGAAATTGCGACGCAAAACAATAGAAAAGTGGACAAAGTTTTCATAAGTGTACTAGTTTGAATTTGAATTGATATGCCTAAAGTTCTTTTGTGTTGAACTTGTCTGAATTTATATGATGTATTTAGGGTTAAAAAAGGGAATGTTAGTAAAACAATGACTTCTGTTATGTAGTATTGAAATACAACAAAAAATATTAAAATAAAGTTACACCAAAATCGTAGCACCTTTAGATGATTTCTCATTATTTTCATCAAAATAGAAATCGATTCTACCTAAGTTTAAACCATAAGCACCCACTTGATTGATTAATGTGTTTTTACCCTCACTGTTTTTTACAATGGTAGGTTTTGGTAAAAAGGTATGGGTATGCCCCCCAATAATTAAATCGATGTTTTTGGTGGCTTTTGCCAAGTTTAAATCAGAGATTTTATTCGGATTGTTTTTGTAATAATAACCCAAGTGCGATAAGCAGATAATTAAATCGCATTGTTCTTTATTTTTAAGTTGATCTGTAATGTCTTGTGTAACTGTTAAAGGATCTAAATAAGCAGTTTCTTTGTACATCTTTTTGTTTACCAAGCCTTCCAATTCAATTCCTAATCCGAAGATTCCGATTTTAATGCCCTCTTTTACCATAATTTTATAAGGCTTTACGTGGGTGTCTAAAACAGTATTTTTAAAATCGTAATTGGCAGACACAAAATCGAACTTTGCATTGGGCAATTGTTTGTATAAGCCTTCTATGGAATTGTCAAAATCGTGATTTCCGATGGTAGCTACATCATACTTTAACATGCTCATCAGTTTAAATTCCAACTCGCCACCAAAATAATTAAAATACGGAGTTCCCTGAAAAATATCGCCAGCATCTAACAATAAGGTATTGCTGTTTTCTTGTCTTATTTGCTGAATTAAAGTTGCTCTTCTGGCTACTCCTCCTCTATTCGGATTTCTACTATGATTGGCACTAAAAGGTTCTATATGACTGTGTGTATCATTGGTATGTAAAATGGTAATGTGCTTTTGCTTTTTAGCTATCATTGAGGGTAAAACCAAACCACCAGCCAATGCAAATGTAGAAACAGCTCCTGTACGTTTTATAAAATCTCTTCTTTTCATTATTGTAGTTTTATGCGGTTATCAATAGCTGTTTGTAAAGTATCTACTTTATTAAAATAATCGATAATAGCATCTCTCATTTTATAGTCTAAAACGGTTAATTTAACAGGTTCTTTAAAAAAGTTCATTCTATCTCCACCTCCTTGTAAATAGTCTGTGGTTAAAACCGTGTAATTTTTATTGATATCAAAAGGAGTTCCGTTTATTTTTAACGCATAAGCATCATCACTAATGGTTAAATTGATGTTTTTAGACAAAGGATGTGCAGCTTTGGTTTTTATAAAATAGTGTAGTAACTCCTCCATTTTAGCGCCACTAAGCGTAACTGCCACCAATTCGTTTTCAAAAGGCATTACTTTAAAGGCATGCTCTTTGGTAACCACCCCTTGAGGGATGATTGCACGAATTCCGCCTGAATTAAATAGGGCAAAATCGATATTCGTGTTAGTTGTTTTCTGATACACAGGGTTTGCCATTTCCATACACAAATCTGCCAACAAATTCCCCAATACACTTTGTTTGTTCCTATTTTCTTTGGTTAGCACTATAGGTGTAAAAGTTAAAGGCTCTTTCATGTCTCCAGTAAGTTCTTCTTTATATGGATTGATCAACGAATTGATTTCTTTAGAAGCTGCAATACTAGTGTCTATTGCAATGTTTTTTGCAGTTATTTTAGTAAGGTTTTGATGCTCTTTTTTACAAGAAGACAACAACACCAAAACACATAGAAAATGAATATATTTCATGAGTGGTTAATTGAGCACGAAAGCTACTAATTAATCGATGAAAACAAAAGCGTATTGATAAAAATTACTTTGTGTAGTTGCTTATATATTATATATGAAAAAAATGCTTTTGATAATGAACTATTTAAAATACAACTCATCATCAAAAGCGCTCAATAATTTTTTTTTTATCAATATAGAATTATCACAAAACGATGCGATTTATATTGGTAAAGAACACTGTTTTTATAATTTTATTTCCAAGTAACTACATCTTCTAGCCTTCTTCTGGTTTTTGGATGTTCTGGATCTGTTTTTCGGTATCCAAAAGCAATCATAAAAGATAAACCATATTTATCGGTATCAACCTCAAACTTATCTTGTAATAATGCCTCGGCTTTTTCTTGGTGAAAACCTTCTATAGGACAACTATCAATACCTATTAAAGCAGCCGAAGTCATCATATTACCTAAAGCAATATAGGTTTGTTTAGAAGACCAATCAAACAATTTTTTGTCAGTATCTAAAGTAAAATCACGTTCTTGAAACTCTTTATAAAACTTAGCATACATTTCAATAACATCTTCTGGCATTTGTTTTACGTCTTTCATCATGTGAGTAATATAAGCAGCATCGTGCTTAACCATAGGCGCTTTCATGCTTAAACCCAAAACAAAATGACTTGCAGTATCTAGTTTTAAAGGGGCACCCCAAGCTACAGGCTTTAGTAACTCTCTTAACTCTTTGCTTTGTACAACAATAAAATGCCATGGTTCAAAACCAAACGAACTTGGAGATAAGTTTGCTGTTTTTAATATAAATTTAATATCTTCTTCTGAAATGCGTTTTTTGGCATCAAATTCTTTGGTTGCGTGCCTATAATTAAAAGCTTTTAAAATATCTTCTTTTGCAATATTAGGTGTATTCATTTTATATCTATTTATATTAATACTATATTTAATATAGTAGCAAAAATAGTTATAGTAAATGTGCCTTGCAATAACGGTTAAAAATGATAGTATACTATTGTTAAATTAAAATATTTACTATCAATACTTTATGTATTTATTTTTACACTATAAAAATTATAGTTGTACAATTGACTATGGTATATTATTTTTGCAAAAACTTATTTAAAACAGATGTATTTATTTAAAGGAAAAGAATATCCTTGCTGCGCAAGTTTAACTATGGGTATTATTGGTGGTAAATGGAAAACAGTTATTTTATACCATTTAATTGGTGGTACTTTGCGTTACAACGAGTTAAGAAAGGCAATGCCAACAGTTACAGAACGCACTTTAAGTTTACAACTTAAAACTTTGGAAGAAGATGGTATTATAAAACGAAAAGTGTATACTTCTAAACCACCATTAAAAGTAGAGTATTCTTTAACCGATTTTGGAAAGACATTAATTCCGTTAGTACAATCTATTGCAGATTGGGGGGATTATGCAATTCAAGAAAAAGGGAAAGTTATAGTTTCTCATAAAATGTAATCTAGTATCTGTGCAAAAGAAGGTATTTGTTATGAGTTCATTTATATCCTGTATGATTTAATAAATATTCTTCTAAATAAAATCGCCTTTTTAAATAAGAGAGATTTTTAGCTATAAACGTTTATGTGTGTTTGCAATCTACTTCGAAATTGGTAAGAATTTCTAAATCATTTTGCTAAGTGCTTTTATGATTATCAAAAGCATTAAGATTTTATTGATTTGCGTTAATCTTAAAAACATATTCTGTGTAATTTGAGTGTATCTTAAAACAATGCTTAATTAATAAGCGTTAATAATCACATAAAAAAAAGATAATGAAAGATCATAAAAACTTACAAACTGAAAAAAAAACAGGAAAAACACTAAAAAAAAGTAAAAATGAGCCAGAAATTGCAAAAAATAATTTAGACATTCCTGGTAGTAGAATGGCCAGACCATTAACTAATGATAGGCATTCTAATCAAGTAAATAAAAAAACGAATGACAACGAACCTATTGAAAATATAGAGTTAGATACAGATTATGGTAAAGAAAAGTAACATTACTTTTTGTTGTTGTTTTGCTTTTTCCATAAAAAGTAAAAAATAATAACCAAAATAGGCAATACAATAAAAACAATAACTTCAAAAGGATCCGATAAATCCAAGGGTTGGTTATCATCTGGGTTAGGCGTTCCAATGGGTAATTGAAGATTAATTATTTGGAGTAAATTATACATAGTTATTAATTTAATTATTGATTTACTGTAAGTTACTTAAATAAAAAAGAATTAAAAAATTAAGCGCTATTTTATTAGTAAAAAATACTGATATAATTTTTGATTCGTAAAAATAATCTGTTAACACATATTTTATACCTCTTTACGTAAAACTTCTAAAGGCGGACTTTGTAATACCGATTTTAAATTGCTTAACCCAATACCAACTACCAATAAAGTTACTACAGGTAAAAACACAACAAACGGAACTATAGAGGGTATAAAAGGTTCTTTAAATAAAAATGTAGCTAATAATTGGCTGCCTACTAAAGATAATAAAATTCCAGTTAAACTACCTAAAACTCCTAAATACACATATTCTAAAGCTGTTATTTGTATAATCTGTTTGCCTTTTGCGCCTAAAGTTCTTAGCAAAACACTTTCTTTAATACGTTGGTATTTGCTGTTTCTTACAGAGCCAATTAAAACAATAAAACCTGTAAGAATGCTAAAAAATGCCATAAAGTTGATAATCCAAGAAACTTTATCTAAAATATCTTTGATGATGGTAAATACTTGTCGTAAATCTAAAATAGTAACGTTAGGAAAGTTTTTTACCAAATCTCTTTGCAACTCAGCTGAGCGTTTTTTGTTAGGCACATAAGTAGTCATTACATTAAATTGTGGCGCATTTTCTAACACTCCTGTTGGAAATAACACTAAAAAATTGACTTGCATACTACTCCAATCTACTTTTCTGATGCTAGCAACTTTGGTTTGCATTACCACTCCTTGAATGTTAAATGCTAATTCGTCATTCAATTTTAAGTTAGCATCTTTGGCAATACTTTCTGAAATGGAAATAGGAATAGGTTCTTCATGTTGCACTTTTCCAATCCACTCTCCTTCTATAATTTCTTCAGTTTCCGCTAAATTTTCTCTATAGGTAACTCTAAACTCACGGTTTAACATCCATTTTCGCATTTTTACAGCAGTATCTTTTCTGATTTCGTTAACCGATTTTCCACGAATACTGTGCATGCGCATGGTAATAATAGGTATATTATCAATAACCTCTAAACCTTTACTTTTAAAATTTGCTAACAGTGCTTTTTCTTGCCTACTTTGCACGTCCATTAAAATGATATTAGCATCACTCTTTTTTTGTTTTATAGATGTTTTTTCTAGTAAAATATCTTTAGTAAAATATAATGTACTGATTAAAAACGTACCCAAGCCAATAGACAATACTAGCACCATAGTTTGATTATTAGGCCTAAACAAATTCAATAAACTTTGACGTTGCGTATATCCCCAAGAAGCAGGATAATATTTTTTTATAAGTTTGATAAACAAGCTAGAAATACCTGCCATTATTGCAAATGTTACTAAAATACCGACTGTAAAAATCAAGCTATTTACAGCGTCTTTTAACATCCAAAAAGAAAACAAAAAAACAAACAACAAGATGATAACAACCATAATGATTTTTGCTTTTTTGGGTTTTTGAAGATGATCTTCACTACCCCTTAATACTTCTAAAGGCGATACATACCAAGTGTTTAAAAGTGGTAGTAATGCAAATAAAACCGACATTAAAACCCCCAATATTATCCCTATAAATAAAGGTTGTATAGATATTGATAGTTCTATATCAAAAGGTAAAAAATCTTGTAAAAGATACGGAAATGCAAATTGCAAAGTAGTGCCAATAATAGCACCAATAATACCGCCAATAAGTCCTATACCAATAATTTGAATTACATAAATTAAAAAACTTTGCTTTCTAGAAGCCCCTAAACATTTTAAAACAGCTACATTTTTTAATTTTTCTTTGATATAAATATGTACTGAACTGGCAATACCAACACAGCCTAATAACAACGCTATAAAAGCAACCAAGTTTAAAAAGCGATTCACGTTTTCATAGCGTCTGCCTAAATTTCTGCTGGTGCTTGTATGCGTGTCTAAATCGGCTTTTTCATCATCTAAAATAGGATCAATCTTCTTATCTAACAATTCTAAATCTGTTGTAGGTGCTTTAAAGAAATATTGATATTCTTTTCGGCTGCCTAATTGTAACAATTCGGTTTGTGCTAAAAAACGAAAAGGAATTAACACTGTAGGAGCTACTGAAGATGAAATAGCAGTGCTGCCTGGAATTGATTTTAAAGCGCCAATAATAGGAAATGTTACTTTGCCTAGTTTTATAGAATCTCCTGGATTAATTTCGTATTGTAACATTAAAGTGGCATCTACTAAAGCACCACCCAATTTTTGGTAATTTTTACCAGCATTTTCTGGTGAAGTAGTAATATTGCCATAAAAAGGGAAAGCTCCCTCCATGGCACGTACTTTTACCAATTTTGTACCTCCATTTTTTGGGAAAGCTGCCATAGATACAAAGTTAACTTCAGAGGCATCTGCTTTTAAAGAATCAATGATGGTTTGTACTTTTTCGGATGGCTTTTGCCTACTATCAATAATAAAATCAGCACCCATTAAAGATTTGGATTGCTTTTGAATGTTGTTTTTTAAATTATCGCTAAAAAGTTGTATAGCAACTACAGCTGCTATTCCTAAAATGATGGAAGCCATAAACAACAATAATCGAGAAATACTCGCTCTACCATCTCTCCAAGCCATTTTTAGCAACCAATTAAAATCAGCTTTTGAATTCGTATTGGTCATTATATAGTAGCTATTTTATCGTTTGAAACAATCTTTCCTCCTTTTAAGCGTAAAATTTGTTGGGTTCTATTTGCCAAATCTAAATTGTGGGTAATAATAACTAAAGTTGTTCCTGCTTCTTTATTCAATTCAAAAAGCAATTGAATTACTTTTTCGCCAGTTTCCTCGTCTAAATTTCCAGTAGGTTCATCAGCAAATAAAATAGAAGGTTTGTTAGAAAAAGCTCTTGCTAAAGCTACCCTTTGTTGCTCACCACCAGACAATTGTGTTGGGTAATGATGTAAACGATGCCCCAAGCCTACTTTGTCTAACAATGCTTTACCATATTTGGCAGCATTTTTATCTCCTTGCAGTTCTAAAGGCACAATTACATTTTCTAACGCGGTTAAGGTGGGTAAAAGTTGAAAATTCTGAAAAATGAAACCCACTTCTTTATTGCGTAAAGCAGCACGTTCATCTTCATTTAAATCTTGTAAAATAGCGCCACATAATTCAACTGTACCAGAAGTTGGGTAATCTAATCCTGCACACAAACCTAACAAGGTTGTTTTTCCACTACCTGACGGGCCTACGATAGAAAAAACACTTCCTTGCGTTATTTCAAAAGAAATATTGCTAATAACTGTTAATTTTTTAGAACCACTGGTGTAGGTTTTCTCTACATCATTAATCTTTAATATCTTTGACATTATATTTTAAATTTTTCTTAAGTATGCTGATATTGAAAAATAGACAATTGACAATGAATATGCACAATAGAACCAGAAATATTTTCTTAAAATTTTGTTATTTTTCTCTTATAATACTTTTAATTTCTTGTAAATCTGACGCATCTAACACAAAAGAAAATAATACTACCACAACAATTACATCCACAAAAAGTAAGGAACAAAATACTACAAAACGCATAGTTTTTTTTGGAGATAGTTTAACTGCTGGTTATGGTTTAGAAGATGTTGAAGATGCGTATCCTGGCATTATTCAAACAAAAATTGATAGTTTAGAACTGCCCTATACTGTGGTAAACTCTGGTGTTAGTGGAGAAACTACAGCTGGAGGTAAAAATAGAATTGATTGGGTGTTGAATACAAAACCAGATCTTTTTATTTTAGAACTAGGTGCTAATGATGGTTTACGTGGTGTGCCTTTAACAGAAACCAGAAAGAATTTACAATTTATGATTGATGCTGTTCAAAAAAAATATCCTGATGCCACAATAGTTTTAGCAGGTATGCAAATTCCACCAAATTTTGGACAAGATTACACTGCTGAGTTTAAAGCTATATTTCCAGAATTGGCAACTAAAAATAACATTTCTTTAATTCCGTTTTTATTAAAAAATGTTGGTGGCATACCAGAATTAAATCAAGAAGATGGTATTCATCCTACTCAAAAAGGGCATAAAATAGTAGCCAATACTGTTTGGGAAATTCTTTATCCGTTGTTGTAAATGCTTTAAATTTATATTACATACCTAATTTTTAATTTAAATTTTATCAATAATCAAAAAAAATAATTACATTTATTGGCTTTTATTTGGCATTACCCTAACTACATATGAATCCCTTAAAACATTATATTTTACTTGTTTGGCTAGTTTTTAGTTTTCAGAATAGTTTTGGGAATCTTTATCAAGAAAATAACAAAAACACTTTAAACTTTAGTAATGATACCTTGTTTCAAAAAAAAGGTGTTCGATTAGATACCAATTGGGAATTTTATTGGAACGCTTTCATCAACCCAAAAGATTTTAAAAAACAAGAGCAATTAACATTTGTATCCCTAACCTCTTGGACCAATTATGTAGATAAAAACAATGAAAATTTACCCGCTTTTGGATACGCTACTTACAGAAAACAATTTACAATACCTAAAGATAGACCCAATACCTCTTTATATATACCAAGAATTATTGGTGCTTATAAGATTTGGGTAAATGGAGTATTTATTTTAGAAACTGGTCGTGTTGGAACTACTCAAAATACTACACTACACAGACGATTTACTAAAATTATTCCTTTAAATTCTAATGATACCGATTTTGAAATAGTTATACAAGTAGCTAACTTTTACAACAAAAATGCAGGAATTACAGAACCGATACTTTTGGGTAGTACAGAGCATCTTTTTTACAAAAAATCATTACAAATTATGGCAGATATGACTGCTGTAGGTAGTTTTTCTTTTATTGGATTTCTTTTTTTAATTTTTTATCTTTTGTATTGGAATAAAGATAAAGCTGTTTTGTTTTTTTCATTGATGTGCCTTGCCTTATCTTATCATACTTTAAATGATAGATACGCACCTCTTTCCGAAGTTTTTAAAGATATTAGTTGGGTTTTTCTAGCTAAAACAGAATATATTGCTTCTTATCTTGTTGGGTATTGTGCAAGTATGTTTTTTATTATAGTACTTAAAAAATATGTTCATTCTTGGTTTAAAAATGTAATACAATATAGCACAGCAAGTTTTATTTTTGCTGCTATGGTGTTACCTGCACCTTATTTTACCTATTTAATACCTGTTTTTTTAGTTTTTATGATGTTAACTATTGCGTATATTGTTTTTACAACCATTAGAGCAATTGTAGATAAAAATAAAGCCTCAAAATTATTGTTAATAGGTATTGTATTTGGTACTACTGTATTTTTAGCTAACATTGTGTTTTTTATACAACAAAATGAACTTGCTTTAATTCAAGTGAAATTTGGCTATATTGTAGTGTTTTTATTAATTTCGATGCTTTTGTTACGAAGATTCTCTAACTCTTTTAGAGACCTTGAAACTGCAAACACGCTTGCTTTAGCTCAGAAAAAAGAAATTTCTAAAAAGTCTAAACAATTAACCAGTGTAAATTTACAATTAGAGGAAAACTTAAAACTGTTAGAAAACAATAACGAAGAGTTAGAAGATTTTAATCATATTGTTTCTCACGATTTAAAAACTCCATTGGTTTCTGTTTATTCTTTGGCCTCGTTTATAGAAGAAGATTTAAAGGATAGTTTAGATGAAAATACGGCACAGCATATTGGTATGATGAAAGATGTGATTTCTAAAATGGAAGCCTCTATAAACGGACTTTTAGAATACTCTAAAGTTGCTAAAGGAAGCAAACGTAAAGAGTGGTTTAGCGTTAATACTACATTAACAAAAGTTTTTAATTTAATACAGCATCATAAAAAAAGCACTCTTAAACTGCCAGAAAAAGATGTAAAAGTGTACGCCAACAAATTGGAATTTGAACATGTTTTTCAAAACTTAATGGGAAATTCTATAAAATATAATGACAAAGATATAGCAATTATAAGAGTTGCATTTGTTGATAAAGGCGATGAATACCTTTTTACTGTTAGTGATAATGGTCCTGGAGTAGAAAAACAGTATCACAGTAAAATTTTTAGAATTTTTAGTCAATTAGAGGTCAATCAAAAAGAAGTGAATAGCACAGGTATAGGGTTAGCAATTGTTAAAAAAATAGTAACCAATAATAATGGTACAATTTCAGTTTCTTCAGAAAAAGGAAAAGGATTAACGATTGGTTTTACTTGGCAAAAAACAGCTAAAACTATATAAAGGTTAGTTTTACTTCTATCAAAAAGGTGAATTAATAATTAAAAAAAACTATTTTGGTGCTTCTTGTTTCTTTTGCTCATCATCATCAATAAATTGTTTATAGTGCTGAAATCTGTCGAAGATTTGCTCTACATAAATAAAAGGTTCTGTGCCTCTTACATAGCCATATTTAATAAATTCTTTATTATAATTTTTCGGAAAACGTAGCGCTAATAACATTTTATCAACATTATCTTCCCAAATTAAAGGATTTAATTTGTTGACATCTGCTAAACGTTGCGCATCTCTAACATGCCCATAACCACAATTAAAAGAAGCTAATGTAAATTTAATGCGATTAATTTCATCAGGTATATCTGTAAAACGCTCATAAATCTGATTCAGATAGGTAGTTCCACCTCTTATACTTTGCACAGGGTCTGTAACATCTGTAATTCCTAATTCTTCTGCAGTTGGTGGCATAATCTGCATTAACCCTTTAGCACCAGCCCAGGATTTAGCATCAGGATCAAACTTAGATTCTTGATAAATTTGTGAAGCTAATAAACGCCAATCCCAACCTAATTTTTTAGTATATTGTTTAATTAAATCGTCATATTCACTAATTTGATTGTTCTTTAAACTGTAATAATCGCTTTTAATTCTGCGTTTAAAAAATCGTTTATTTTTAAAGTATTTGTTATAAATTACAAAATAGTCTAACTCTTTTCTTTCCGATAAAATCCATTCATTTACAACTTTTCTAAAATTAGTTGCTTTTTTTCTAGTAACCCAAGCAATGCGTTGTGAAAATGAAATAGGAACATCGATTTTTAAAATAGGATTGCTAGATGCATTGATTTTGGCTAAATTTTCATCAGCAATTGTATATTTTATTGTACCATCTACAACCATATCTATAATTTCACCTGTAGAGAGTTTACTATCTAAAGTGTCAATATAAATTTCTCCCCCAATTTCGTTGGCTAAGCTTACAATACGCTCTACATAAGATGAGTTTTTACGAATAGAAACAGTATCACCAATTAAATCTAAAGGATCGTCAATAACATGTTTTTGTAGACTACCCCAAGACATTGTTCTATAGTTATCTGGTTTTTTTTGGACCAAAACCTGCTTGGTTAGATACAAGTACTCTGTAAAATCTACCTCCCATTTTCGTTGATTGGTAATAGTCATTCCATGAGCAATTAAGTCTACCTCTCCACGATTTAGAACTTCAAATTGGGTATCTAAATTATCAGAAACTACAATTTCTAATTTTAAATTTAAGTGTTTTGCCAATCGCTGTAATAATTCATACTCAAAACCCATAGGTTGCCCTTTATATAAAAAGTAACTGGTGCTACTATATACAACTAAAGCTCTTAAAGTACCCTCTTTTTTAATATCTTTTAAATCTTTATCAGAAGAATTGATAATAATTTCATTAACATCATTTTCGGTTTTTAGAACTTCTTTTTGTTCTTTTTTATTTTGGCAGGCAACTAAGACAAAAAGAATTATAAAAACAGTTGAACATATTTTTTTGGTCTGAAATAACATACCATCAAGATAAGCTAAATATTTTAGACTTTAAAATATTGTGAATCATTAATCTAAACTAAAGTAGTCTTTATGCATTTTTTCACCAACTAAAAATAAATCAGCTACTAATTTTTCTATAAATTCTTTTAAATTGCCTTGAACATCTTCAATAGTAGTGTATTGATGTTCGTATTTTAGTTTTCCTATTAAAAATGCTGCTGTATCTTTTTGAGGTATTTCGTCTTTAGATAAAAACCCTATATAATGCTGAATACGATTTAATGAATTCATGATTGAACGTGGACAATATGGGTTTAAAATTAAAAAGTCTAATACATTGTGGCTTGAAGGTATTTTTCTATAATACCTACGCATCATGTCATAAGTTTGTACGCATTTTAGTAAGGTAGTCCACTCAAAACTTGCAGTTACTGATGCACCAGAATTTACTTTTTCTACTAAGGCATCATTATATTTAGAGTTGATGATTCTAATAACCTGATTGGCTCTTTCAATATAAATACCTAACATAATAATTGCGTACACTTCATCATGTAATAAAGTGCCTCTTATTTTAGTTCTTAAAGAAGCTATATTGGCGGTAATCATTGTTGTAAAATCGAACAAACCGTTTTTTACAAATAGATCTTTATCGTAATTTTTTACGTTTCTATTTAAAGTATTTATAGATTCGTACAATTCTGATGATATTAAATCTCTTGCGCTATTGGCATTTTGTTGTGCATTGCTAATAGAAGATAAAATAGAAAATTGCTTTTCTGGATTTAAGCCTATATCAAACAACACCTTTTTTTCTTCTAATTCTTTAGCTTCTTTTAGCTCTTCTTCATCCGCTACAAAAAGCATAGAACGCAATACAAACTGTCTTGATTGAGATAACTCTGTAGGAGCATCTAATGACGAGAAATAATTGACATTCATATACCTTGCGATATGTTCTGAACGTTCTAAATAACGTCCCATCCAAAATAAATTATTGGCTACTCTTGCTAACATAAACTTCTATTATTTTTTTAATACCCAAGTATCTTTAGACCCACCTCCTTGAGAAGAATTTACAACTAAGTTGCCTTTTTTTAATGCTACTCTAGTTAACCCGCCTTTTAACACAAAGCTTTTGTCTTTACCTAGTAAGGTAAATGTTCTTAAATCTACATGTCTAGGTTCAAACGAGTTTTCTTCTTCAATATAAGTTGCATGTGTAGAAAGAGACATAATTGGTTGGGCAATATACTTTCTTGGATCTTCTTTTATGGTAATTTTTACTTTTTCAATTTCTTCTTTGGTCAATCTATTACCAATAGATATTCCATAACCACCAGACTCATCTACGGGTTTAACCACTAATTTATCTACATTTTCTAATACATATTTTAGTTCATCTGGTCTGCTGCAATGGTACGTATGTACATTATTTAAAATAGGTTCTTCGCCTAAATAAAACTTAATAATTTCTGGCATGTAAGTGTAAATGGCTTTATCATCAGCAACACCTGTTCCTGGAGCATTTACCAAACACACTTTACCTTTTAAATAACTGTTAAATAAACCAGGAACACCTAATAAAGAGTCTTTTTTAAATACTAACGGATCTATAAATAAATCATCTACACGTCTATAAATTACATCTATCCTAACTTTTCCTCGAATGGTTTTCATGTACACGAAATCATTTTCTATAAATAAATCGCGGCCTTCCACAAGTTCTACCCCCATTTGTTTTGCTAAGAAAGAGTGTTCATAATATGCAGAATTGTAAACACCAGGAGTTAATACCACACATTTAGGAATATCTACACCTTTTGGTTTTACAGATTCTATAATATCTAACAAATTTTCGCCATAATCAGATACATTATACGATTGATAATGATCAAAAACTCCAAACAAGGTTCGTTTTAAAGCAGCCCTATTTCCTACCACATAACTTACTCCAGAAGGGCATCTAATATTGTCTTCTAATACATAATAATCTCCATCAGAATGTTTTATTAAATCTGTACCAGACACATGATTGTATACACCACCAGGAGGATTAAACCCTTTCATCTCTTTTAAGAAATTAACAGATGAATTAATTAATTGAATAGGTACTACGCCTTCTTTAATAATTTTTTGATCGTGATATAAATCGTCTAAAAAAGCATTTAATGCTTTACTACGTTGTAATGCACCAGTTTCAATTTTGCACCATTCTTTATGGCTAATGATTCTTGGAAATAAATCGAAAGGAAATATTTTTTCTTTGGTTTCTTTATCGCCATAAACTTGAAACGTAATTCCTTGATTAAAAAAAGCGTCTTTTGCTTTATCATTTAAGTTGGCAAAATCATTTACAGAATATTCACTAAATAAGTTAAATAACGTTTGATATACTTGTCTTACTTCATTGTTTTTTGTAAAAATCTCATCATAAAAACGAGAATCATATTCATAAGAAGAAAAAATAGGTAAATTGGTTGGTGCTTTCAAATCAAATACTTTTTTGCGTAAATTTAATAAAATAAAATGTAATTTTTAGTTGATATTTGGCAATATTATTAAATTATTTTAATCAACTTTAATAAAAACACATTTTTTATTCAAAAAAAAATCTTTTTCATTAAAAATACAATAATTTGCAATAAGTAGCATTTATTTTGTAATATTTGTATCAGTTTTAGTAATTTCACAAATACAATTAACTTTAAAAATTAAAAAGTCATTTATGGCATTAAAAATTGTAATTTCTCATAAAACAAAATATATATACGATCGTTCTGTACAACTTTCTCCTCATATTTTTAGATTAAGGCCAGCACCACATTCAAGAACACCCATAGAGTCTTATTCTTTAAAGATAGAACCTGAAAACCATTTTTTCAATTGGCAACAAGATCCTTTTGGTAATTATTTGGCAAGAGTTGTTTTTCCTGATAAAACTACCGAACTTTCTATAGATGTAGAAATTATTGCCGATTTAAAAACCATAAATCCGTTTGATTTTTTTGTAGAAGAATCTGCAGAAGAATTTCCTTTTGAATACAATGATACCATAAAAAAAGAGCTTTTACCATATTTAGAAATTACAGAAAACGGTCCTTTATTAAAAAACTTTTTAGCGTCTTTAGATATGACGCCTCGTAAAACCATTTATTTTTTAATTGATATCAATAGAAAAATATACGAATATTTAAATTATAATATCCGTATGGAGCCTGGGGTGCAATCTTGTGAAGAAACTTTAGGCCAAAAAAATGGATCTTGTAGAGATTATGCGTGGTTGTTTGTACAAGCTTTACGTCATTTAGGTTTTGGGGCGCGTTTTGTTTCTGGATATTTAGTACAATTAAAATCTGATGAGCAATCTTTAGATGGCCCTTCTGGACCCGCAGAAGATTTTACAGATTTACATGCTTGGGCAGAAGTGTATTTGCCTGGCGCTGGTTGGATTGGTTTTGATGCTACCTCTGGTTTATTAGCTGGCGAAGGTCATATCCCTTTGGCCTGTACACCTTCTTTTGAAAGCGCAGCTCCTGTATTTGGACTTTCTGATGTTTGTGAAACGACATTTGAATTTGAAAATTCTGTGAAACGAATTTTTGAATCGCCAAGAGTTACAAAACCGTATACTGAATACCAATGGAAAGCTATAGATAAATTAGGTAAAAAGGTTGAAAAAGAACTGCAAAAAAACGATGTACGTTTAACTATGGGTGGTGAACCTACCTTCGTTTCTATTGATGATATGGAAAGCGAACAGTGGAATACTGCTGCTGATGGAGAACATAAAAGAGCGCTAGCCAAAGAATTATCTAAACGATTTTTGGATAAATTTACCGAAGGCGGTTTTTTACATCATGCGCAAGGAAAATGGTATCCAGGAGAACCTTTACCTCGTTGGTCTATTGAGTTATGTTGGAGAAAAGACGGTAGAAAAATATGGTTTAATCAAAATTTATTAGCGGCAATTGGTCCTAAAACTGAACTTCCAGAAAATGCAGCTATCCTATTTTTAGAAACGTTAACACGTTACTTAGGGGTTACGCAAAAACATATTAAACCTACGTTTGAAGATGCTTTTTTATTGATGTATGAAAAAGGGAATATGCCCATTGATTACAACCCTGCAGAAGATAAAGATGCTTCTTTAGCAGATCAAAAAATTAAAGAAATTCTTGAGGAAGGCACCTCAAAGCCTGTAGGTTACGTATTGCCTCTAAATAAAACCGAAGGCAAATGGTTTAGTAGCGAATGGACATTTAGAAGAAATCACATCTATTTAACACCTGGAAACTCTCCCATAGGATTACGTTTGCCTCTAAATTCTCTACAACAAAAACCAGAACACGAACTTTTTCCAATCTATGAGCCAGATTTATTTTCTAAAAAGAAACGCTTGCCAAGTTTTAGGCAAATGGTTTCTAAACGTCATAAAAACTTTTTAGAAAATGGTGTACCTAAAAATATGCCTAATTATTTTGTAAGAACAGCTTTGTGCTCTGAAGTTAGAGATGCTAAGTTGCATTTATTTTTACCTCCTTTAGAAGCAGCTGCAGACTATTTAGATTTATTGGCATCTATAGAAGCAACAGCTCGAGAGTTAGAAATCCCTGTTGTTTTAGAAGGATATGGTCCACCACATGACAATCGTTTAGAGTCTATGAAAATTACGCCAGATCCAGGAGTTATAGAGGTAAATGTGCATCCATCAAAAAGCTGGAAAGACTTAAAAGAAACCACATTTACAATTTATGAAGAAGCCAAAAAAGCAAGATTGGGAACTGAAAAGTTTATGTTGGATGGCAAACACACAGGTACTGGAGGAGGTAATCATGTTACCTTAGGAGGTGTTTCACCAAAAGATAGTCCTTTGTTGCGTAAACCAAGTTTGCTAAGAAGTTTACTAACGTTTTGGCAACATCACCCAGGATTGTCGTACTTGTTTTCTGGTTCTTTTATTGGGCCTACAAGTCAAGCACCAAGAGTAGATGAAGCACGACACGATAGTTTATACGAATTGGAAATTGCTTTTAGTCAAATTCCTAAAGACGGCGATGTTCCTTTTTGGTTAACAGACCGATTGTTTCGTCATTTGTTAACCGATTTAACAGGAAACACACACAGAGCAGAATTTTGTATTGATAAATTATATTCACCAGATTCTTCTTCTGGAAGATTGGGTATTTTAGAGCTAAGAGGTTTTGATATGCCCCCTCATGCACAAATGAGTTTATTACAAAACTTATTGGTAAGAACATTAGTTTCTTGGTTTTGGAAAAAACCTTATGAACACAACCTAGTAAGATGGGGTACAGAATTACACGACAAGTTTTTAATTGAACATTTTGTTAGAGAAGATATTAAAGACATTGTAAATCAATTAAATAAAGCTGGTTATAAATTTAAAGAAGATTGGTTTGATCCATTTTTTGAATTCCGTTTTCCTTTATATGGTATGGTAGATATCAATAATATTCATCTAGAATTAAGAGCAGGAATTGAACCTTGGAATGTGTTGGGTGAAGAAATGACTGGAGGAGGAACTGCCAGATACGTCGATTCGTCTTTAGAAAGATTGCAAGTAAAAGTCACTAATTTTACTGAAGAAAGATACACATTAACTTGTAATGGTGTAAAAGTACAACTAAAAAACACTGGAGTTCATGGAGAGTATGTAGCAGGGGTAAGATATAAAGCCTGGAACCCCTACTCTGCCTTACATCCAACAATTGGGGTTGACACTCCTTTGGTTTTTGATATTGTAGATACTTGGAACAAACGTTCTATTGGTGGATGTACTTACTTTGTAGCACATCCTGGAGGCAGATCTTATGAAACCTACCCAGTAAATAGTTTTGAAGCAGAATCTCGTAGAATTAATAGATTTTGGGATTTTGGACATACACAGGGAGAAATATCGGATAAAAAAGAAAAGAAAAAAGAAACGATTATTGATAATAAAAATGACATTGGAAGAACGGTAGCAATTCAAGGAAGTTCAAAAAAATTCAGTTTTAAAGAGATTCCTGTAAACCCAGAATATCCAAATACCTTAGATTTGCGTCTTAAAAAATAATACAGATTGACAAAAAAACCAATAACCTCTTTTTTTAGTGATTATTTTAAAGATTTTGAAAATTATGATGAAGTTTTAAAATCTGATATGAATATTAATCCAACTTGGGAAAAATTATTAACTAATTTTTCTAAGTTAGGTATGGACGATTTGAATAAAAGACAGGACGATTTAGATTGGCTGTTGGCAGAAAACGGAGTAACTTACAACGTGTATAACGATCCTAATGGATTGAACAGACCTTGGAGTTTAAATATAATTCCGTTTGTAATCGACCAAAAAGAATGGAAAACCATAGAAAAAGGCCTGCAACAGAGAGCGCATCTTTTAGATTTGGTTTTAAAGGATATTTACGGCGAAAGAAATCTTATAAAAAACGGAATTGTACCGTATGAAATTATTTTTGCACACAAGGGTTTTTTAAGACCATGTCATCAAATTCAATATAAAACCGCACAACATTTATTAATACATTCTACAGATTTGGCAAGAGGCCCAAATGGCAGAATGTGGGTGGTAAACGACAGAACCGAAGCGCCTTCTGGAATGGGATATTCTTTAGAAAATCGTTTTTCTGTAAGGCAAGTTGTGCCTGATTTTTTTAAAGAAATTAATGTAAAACAACCTTTTAGTTTCTTTAATGATTTTAATGATTTATTAATTAGTGCTGCCCCAACAAACAAAGAAAATCCAACCATTGTTATTCTAACACCTGGGCCTCACAATGAAACGTATTTTGAGCATGCCTATTTGTCATCTTTCTTAGGATATCCTTTGGTAAAAGGAAACGATTTAGTTGTTAGAGATAATAAAGTATGGATTAAAACATTAAAAGGTTTAATACAAGTTGATGTTATTTATAGGCGTGTAGATGATGCCTATTCAGATCCCTTAGAGTTAAAAGGAAATTCTTATTTAGGCGTTGCTGGATTGCTAAATGTAGTTAGGCAACAAAATGTAGCCATCATAAACCCAATAGGAAGTGGGGTTTTAGAAAACCCAGGTTTAATTCCATTTATGAATTCAGTTTGTAAATATTACTTAAAAGAAGATTTAATCTTACCTCAGATTGCTTCTTGGTGGTGTGGACAAGAAAAGGAACTGAAATATGTGTTAGAAAACATTAGAAAATTAGTTGTAAAACCTATAGATAATACCCAAAGAAAACATATTTATTTTTGTGAGTTTTTAAGCAACAAAGAAATTGACGCATTAAAACAAGAAATTTTAGCAAAACCATATCGATATGTAGCCCAAGAAAAGATATCATTTTCTACGGCTCCTAACTTAACAAAAGATAGTTTAGAACCCAGAAAAGTAATGTGTAGAACATTTGCAGTTGCAAAAGGTACATCTTATAGTATAATGCCTGGAGGTTTGGTAAGAGTAGCTGCTGAAAGAGAAGAATTGAGAGTCTCTAATCAAAAAGGAGGCACAAGTAAAGATTTTTGGGTAACAAATTCTGCAAATAAATCTCATAAAAAAAGACAACGTTATCATTGGCATCATTCTAATACAAATACCTTTTCTGGAATTGGAAATTTACCAAGTAACACTGCCGAAAACTTATTTTGGTCTGGTAGATATTTAGCAAGAACCTTGGTTACAGCTAGGTATATTAGAATGGTACTAAATCAGATGACAAATTCTGAATTTAATAAAAGAGAATCTGATACAGAAACGCTGCATATTCTGTATCAATCTATTACTCATCTTACCTCTATTTTTCCTGGTTTTACTGGAGAAAATAAAGAAAAGGCAATTGAAAATCCACTTAAAGAAATTGCAATAGTTTTGTTTGATGAAACTAAAATGGGAAGTTTAGCCCATTCCCTATCCTCATTTAACAACTCATATTACACTTTAAGAAATCTTTGGTCTAAAGACATGTGGAGGGTGTTTGATATGTTGAAAAAAGATTGGAATGATTTTGATAAAAAAGACTATCATAATGTTCAAAAAATTACAAAATTACTAGATACTGTAATTACCAAACTTATTGCCTTTATTGGTTTAATTGAAGAAAGTATTTTGGTAGACCAAGGTTTATTACTCTATTTTATTGGTTTACAAATGGAACAAGCCATTATAACTATTGATAAAACAAGAGCTCTATTAATCATTTCTTATGAAGAAGATGTTGAGTATGAAATTTTAGAATCGTTATTAAACAGCCATGAAAGTTTAAACATTTACAGGTACAGCTTTAAATCTTATTTAAATGTAGAAAATGTAATTAAACTTATTTTATTAGATAATGCTTACTCCAGATCATTAAAGTACCAAATCAATAGAATTCGAAGAGATATTGCCAGGTTACCAAAAAGAAATAATGATACTGCAACAACACCTTTAGAAACAACTATTTTAGAGGCATGCAAGATCATTGAAAATGCAAATGCAAATGCGTTGATACAAGTTGATAACAATGGATTTACAAGAACTCAATTAGAGGTTTTACTGGCCAGTTTAAGTGATTTAATTCATCAAACCTCAATGTCTTTAACAGATATGTATTTCAATCATTCTGACGAACAAATACAGTTAGTTAATCAAAGTTATACCTTTTAATATGATTTTTTCTGTTATTCATAAAACAACATACAATTACGCAAATAATGTAACGTATTGTCATAATTTAGCAATCTTAAAACCCAAAACTTTTGCTGGTCAAGAACTGCTAGAATATGAATTGGTAATAGAACCAAAGCCAACTGTATTAAAAGAAAATATAGACTTTTTTGGAAATACGGTAGCTCATTTTTCTATAGAAAAACAACACAAAAAACTTATAGTAACTGCCAAAAGTAAGGTAAAGCGTTGTTTTGAAAATCAAAAAAATGCATTGATTTCAGAAGCTTGTAAAAGCATTACTTTAGAGCAGGCATTGTTTAAACTAAAGGTGTTGTCTCCAGAAATTATAAATATTAAGCAATATCTATTAGATGCTACTTTTATTAAAAATATTTCAAATCAAATACATCAATATGCAAGTATATCATTTCAAAAAGAACGATCGGTTTTTGATGCTACACACGAATTAATGCAACGTATTTTTGAAGAATTTACATTTGATGCTAACTTTAGTACTGTAGCAACACCAATTGATGAAGTAATGGAAGCAAAAAAAGGGGTTTGCCAAGATTTTGCACAAATTGCCATAGCTTGTTTGCGTTCTGTAGGCTTGCCTGCAAGATATGTAAGTGGCTACATAGAAACCTTTCCACCTCCAGGAAAAGAAAAATTATTTGGTACAGACGCATCTCATGCCTGGTTTTCTGTTTATATTCCAGATTTTGGTTGGATAGACTTTGACCCTACCAATAATCAGATACCAAAAAATCAACATATTGTTGTTGCTTATGGCAGAGATTATTATGACGTACCTCCTTTAAAAGGTGTTATTTATGGTTCTGGAGATAGCACTTTAAATGTTGCTGTAGATATTAGACCTTTTTAAATATAAAAAGGCAATTACGAAGCAATATGATATTTTATATTTTCTTTTGTAATTGTTTTTAAAGCTCCCTTATTTTTAAGTTCGTCCATAATATTGTACAAAGACAAAATCATATTAATGTTTTCTACTTTTTTTAAAATTTGAAAACTTGTTAAGGGTTGCTCTTTAATAACATTTAATACCGATAATTGCTGTTCTGTTAAATTGTTAAGTTTCATAGTTATGGATTTTAATACTACGTAAAATTACAATTTATATAAAATGCGCTTTTAATTATTAGCTAAAAGCAATAATAAGTTATATGTAATGCATTTATCTATAGATTAATGGTTAAAAACCATATACTAACTTTATGATAAATTATACTATATTTTATAAAATTAGGCAGCGTAATGGTATTTGCGATTTTGTTTAACATAGCTTTTTAAAACACCTTTACTACTCAGGTTATCTAAAATATTATATAGAGATAAAATTAAAGATACATTCTCTACTTTTTTTAAAATTTCAAAACTTGTTAGGTGTTCATTTTGTAATGCATTAAGAACAGATTGTTCTATAGCAGTTAGATTATTATGTTTCAAAAGATTTTATTTTTACCAAAAAACAAATGTAACTTTTTTTTTATGAAATTGTTAATTTTTCATTAAATATTATTTTTAGTGTATTTAATTAATCAATACTTTATGAAAATCATAAAAAAAAGAAGATTACTTAGTTTTTACTTTTTTTCTAGAAGTAATAAAATATACACCTGTTAAAAGTATTACTGATGCAATTACAGATTGTAAGGTTAATTTTTCATCTAAAAAATACCATCCCATAAACAGGGCAATAACAGGATTTACATAAGCAGAAGTAGATACTTTTTCTGTGGGTACTACTTTTAATAAGTAATTAAAAGAAGTAAAAGCAATAATTCCTCCAAAAAGAACCAAGAAAAACATAGATAGCTGTACGTTTGAAGTCCATGAGGTAGGCGAAGACCAACTTTCATGAAAAAGAGTACTGATTAATGCCAAGAAAACACCACCAATAACCATTTGATAACCAGTACTTACTAAAAAGTTTTTCGGTAATTTTGCTTTTGATACAAAAATGCTACCATAGCTCCAACTCAAAACACAACTCAACATTACCAAAATACCAATCAAACTGTTTTTAGATGTGGTTAGCTCTTGTTGACTTACCAACAAAATCATTCCTGAAATACCTAAAACAACTCCTAAAATAGATTTGTTTTGCATTGGTTTTCTATCGATAATACGCATCATAATAAGAACATACAAAGGATTTGTAGAAGCAATTAAAGAACCAAAACCGCTATCTACAAATTGCAAAGCCCATACAAACACACTATTGCCATACACCAAAAAGAAAAAAGAAGTAATGCAAATGTTTTTAAACTCTTCTTTTGATATGTTTAATTTAGCTTTGGTAAAATAAGCAATACTCACCATTATACAACCTGCTGTAAAAAACCGAATAGAAGCTAAAAAGAAAGGTGGTAACTCTGTAACCGCTACTTTATTAAAAACATACGTTGAACCCCAAATTACATAAATAGCTATAAACGATAAGATAATGAGTACTTTAGAGTTTTTCAAGTTAGATGTTTTAAAAGTTCAAAAATAGCATTAATATTCGTGCTATTGATTTTTTTAAAACAAAGTTTAGAAATGCTATATTTGAGTTAAAAAATCTAGATTTGGTTTATTAATTATTAAAATAACCACCAATTATAACCTTAAAAAATAGTTAAAAATTGAAGCGTAAATATCCTTTTGATCCGTCTGTAAAACATCATGTTATTGTTGCTTTAGGCTTGTATTTATGGATTTTTATTTTTCTTTACTTTACTGAACCCTTAGATGTTCACGAATTTTATGAAGATGAAAAACTAATTTTTTTATCAGGATATAGTTTTATTGGAGGGTTTTGCTATCTCCTTTTTTTACCTTTTCAATATGTAATTTTTAATAAGAACAATAAAAAATGGACAGTTTTTAGCGAGTTTTTATTCATTTTTACATTTAGCTTTTGTACCATAAGCATTGCTCGATTATATTATTTGTATATTATAATGGCAAATGAAAATAACCCTTATGAATTGTGGTACATGCTACAACGTATTTTTTTACCTGCCATTGCTACTATTTTACCCATTATTATTTTTGGACGTTTTGCTTTTGGAAAATATAAAGACAAACAAATAGAAGCAAAAAAGATAGAAATTAAAGGTGAAGGAAATTATGAAGGCTTACGTTTATTTTTAAATGATATAATTTCCATTCAATCTTCTGACAATTATATTGAGGTTTTTTACGTAAACGGAAAAGAATTGAGCAAAACTTTAATTAGAAACAAGTTGTCTGTTATTGCTAATGAATTTCCTGAATTATTAAGAACTCATCGTTCGTATTTGATAAATCCATATCATTTTTTACAATGGAAAACAGAAAAAAGCAAACTGTTTGTAATTTTATTTCACCACATAGAAGTGCCTGTTTCTAGAACCTACCAAAGTAATGTAAAAAGCCTTCTGAATTCTACCACAGAATAGCTGTATTTCGCCCCAAACACTTGTAAATATTGAGTTTATTGTGATGTGATTTTTACTTTTGTCAAAGAAAGTTTCACCACAAAATTTAGAATTATGAAATTTAAAATTACACTAATTACTGTTTTATTTGTATCAATTTTTAATGGATTTTCACAAAAAGAACCTCAAGAAATTTTAATTGTGGGTACTATGCATACTGTACCTAAAATTGTAAAAAAGAGTTATAAACCCATGTATCGTTTTGCAAAAAACTACAATCCAGAGGCTATTTATGTAGAATCGCCTATGGCTAAAGACAACAAATCTTGGGAATATTTAAAAAATGGATGGTCTAAAGGATATCAAAAATTTTATAAAAAATCTGATTCAATCCAAAACACATTTACATTCAATACTAAGAAATTTGATCTCTTGTCAAAGAAGAATTACGAACACTTAACATCAACAGAAATCGATTATTTGATTAGTGCATACCTATATCAACGAGATCATGGTAATTATCAATTGATCTCTTATTTAAAAAAACACGGAATTAATGGTGCTAAGAAACCAACAAGACATGAAGATGGTGATTTAACTTTTAAATTGGCACTTCAAAAAAACTTAAAAGTAAAAAATATGGACGATCAGCAAACCAATAAACAATATCATATTGCTTGGCGTAAGTGTGTAAAAGAGGGTAGTAAAAATGGTAGTAACGCAGTTGGCTCTAAAATCAATAAAAAACAATACAATGCTGCTAAAATACCGGCTATTTTAAGAAGATTAGGCAAGCATACAAATAAAAGGAAATCATTAAATGAATTGCATACAATGAGTTCTTTTAGTTATGTTACAGAAAATACAAAAGGTTGTTTAGAAGGTAGAAAATATTGGAACGAACGCAATATGAGGATGGCTAAAAATATAGCTACCCAAGTTTTAGCATCAGAAAAAAGAAAAAATATTGTTATTGTTGGGGCTGCACATGTTATTGGTTTAGAGCAAGAATTAAAAACAAACTATCCGAATTTAAAGGTAACTCTAATGAATGAATATTAAACGTTCTATTTTTCTTTTAATTTAAAGAAGCTGTTTTAAAAAGTAGATTTACACGCTATTTTGAGAGAAGTTTAAAAATATATGCATTTAATTATCTAAATAATATTTTCTAATACTATCAAAATAATAAGTTTTACACTTTTAAAACAGTTTCTAAACTTGTTTTATTGTAATTAAACCTTATTATTTTCTAATAAATAATTATCTGAATATACCTTAGTAAAATGAGCTCCGAAAAAAAGAATTAAACTAGAGTAAGAAACCCAAAGCATAATTAAAATTACAGATCCTGCTGCACCATAAGTAGAACCTGGTTCCATTTCTCTAAAGTACCAAGCCATTAAAAATTTACCGATAACAAATAAAATAGCCGTAAGTCCTGCCCCAATTCTAACAGCTTTCCATTGTAAAGTTTTAGAAGGTAGGTATTTAAACATGGCTGCAAAAAGAGCATAAATAAATAATAACGAAATAAAGAAATCAATTACATACATATAATCAAAAAGTGAATCTGGCAAAAAACTTTCTAAACGCCTGCTAAAAGCGCTTATTAGAGAAGTAAGCAAAAAGCTAATCAACAATAAAAAACCGATAATTAAAATAAATCCAAAACTTTTAAGTCTGCTTATTAAAATTTCTATAATTCCTGTTGGTTTAGCTTCTTCACTTACTTTCCAAATTTTATCAAAAGCTGCCTGTAGTTGGTAAAAAACACCTGTAGCACCATAAATTAATGTACCAAAACCTACAACTGTTGTAAAAACAGATACAGATTCATTACCTCTATCTAACATCATCTGCCTAATAGATTCTGCAGTTTGTACACCAACAGCAGCTGTAATTTCTTCTAAAAGCTCTCCTTGTACAATATCTTTACCCCAAATATTACCTACTAAATTCAAAATGATTACCATTAAAGCGGGTAATGATAAAATGGCATAATAAGCCACAATTGCACTAAGTGCAAAAGGCTCGTTATTCAACCAATTTTTACTTGTTTGAAATAGTAATTTTGGAAAATGTATTATTTTAAATTTGTTGTTCAAGTCTGTTATTTTGATTTTTAAAAAGAATATTATACCATATATAAAAGGTGATTTTTTATTTATGCTTCACCCCTAGCAGGATAATTTTCTTTTAAAATATAATCTATTCCATTTAAAATTTCTCTAAATTTTGGCCTACCAAATGGCATAGATTGTACAGACTGCCAATATACTTTTTGTGCAGTATCTATTAAAAATATACCTGGTTCAAAAAATGTGTCAGGTTCAGTATCTTTTATGGCCTTACTTATAAATAATCCCCATTTACGAGCTTCATCTACAGTAAAATTATAGCCAAGAGGTAAATCTTCAATTTCCCATTCTTTATGTGTTTCTTTTGCCAATTCTTTTGTATTGGCACTAATGGCAATAACATTTACACCTCTTTCAGTGAATTTATCGATATTTTTCTGCAACTCTTCTAATTGTTTTTTACACACAGGGCAATGTTTTCCTCTATAAAAAACAATTAGTGTAAAGTTTTTAGGATTTTGTTCACTCAAAATCCAATTGGTATCATTTACTAAACTTATTTCTATTTCTGGTGTTTTTTCTCTTGGTTTTATCATTTTTAGTCTGTTTTAAGTGATATTTTTAGCTAAAGTATTTCTTTATGCTTCTAAAGGTTTGTTCATTTACATTAATCTTTAACGCTTTTAAGAATTTAACTTTTTATAACATTATTTGCTTAAGATTAACTTTTTTTTAGTGATGATTTTCCTTGTAAAGCTTGCTATTATTAGTAATTTTAAGACTTGTATAATCAACTATTTCATCATAACATTACCTATAAAAATGAATAAAGCCATAAGTATAAACCCTGCCACAGAAAAAAAAATAGCGTCTTACGAGAGAATATCTAAAGAAGAAGCAAAAAGAAAAATAAACATCGCTAATAAAACTTATCTAACTTGGAAAAAAACCAGTTTAAAAGAACGATCTGCATTAATGTACAAATTGGCAACTGTATTTGAAGATCATAAAGAAGCCTATGCCCAATTAGCTACACAAGAAATGGGTAAAATTATTAAACAATCTAGAGCAGAAATTGAAAAATGCGCCATGGTTTGTAGGTATTATGCCAAAAATATTGAAACTTTATTAGCCGATGAAATGATAAAAACTGAGGCTTACAAAAGTTATGTTACTTATCAGCCTTTAGGTGTAGTACTCGCTATTATGCCATGGAATTTTCCGTTTTATCAAGTTATACGTTTTGCAGCGCCTGCAATAATAACAGGTAATGTGGGAGTACTAAAACACGCATCCAATGTTCAAGGCTGTGCATTTGCTTTAGAAGACGCTTTTAAAAAAGCTGGCTTTCCAGAAGGTGTATTTACCAATATAAATGTGTCTTCAAGTGAAATAAAAAATAGTATCGAACATAAAAATATTGTTGCTGTAACTTTAACAGGTAGTGCACCTGCAGGACGCAATGTAGCAGAAATTGCTGGAAAAAATTTAAAAAAGACGGTTTTAGAATTAGGTGGCTCTGATGCTTACATTATTTTAGAAGATGTAGATTTAGAAAAAGTAACAGACCTTGCTTTACATGGTAGGTTACAAAATAATGGACAAACTTGTATTGCCGCAAAAAGATTTATTGTTTTGGAAGAAGTTTACGATGATTTCCTAAAACTTCTTACAAAAAAAATGCAAGATGCTAAAATGGGAAATCCAATAGATGAAAACAGTTATTATGGTCCATTAGCAAGGTTAGATTTACGTGACGAACTACATCTACAAGTTAAAAAAACTATTGAAGGAGGTGGTAAATTAATTTTGGGAGGGCAGATACCAAAACAAAAAGGAGCGTATTATCCTGCAACTATTTTAGCTGATGTAACCCCTGGAATGGTTGCTTTTGATGAAGAGTTATTTGGTCCAGTAGCAGCTGTAATAAAAGCTAAAAATGAACAAGAAGCTATAGAATTGGCTAATAATTCAGTGTTTGGCTTAGGTTCTGGAGTTTGTACAAGTGATGTAAATAGAGGTGAAAAAATTGCCCTTCAATTAGAAGCTGGAAATAGTTTTGTAAATAAGTTAGTAGCCTCTGACCCGAGATTACCTTTTGGTGGAATTAAAAACAGCGGTTATGGAAGAGAATTGTCTAGCTTTGGTATTAAAGAATTTGTAAATGCCAAAACAATTTGGATAGATTAACCTAAATTGTTTTGTAGGTTCAAAACACAAGACATAAAAAAGCTTGTATGAAATATCTACAAGCTTTTTTTGTATCAATAAATGTAAAGATATATTTTAACTAGAAATAAGTTGATTTTTTTCAGCATTTTTATAATCTGTATAACCTTCAGGTCCAGGCGTATAAAATGTGTCTTTATTCCAATCTGTAAGTTCTAATTTTTTTTCAAAACGTTCTGCTAAATCAGGATTGGAAATAAATGGTTTTCCAAATGCCACTAAATCTGCATAACCATTTTCAAGTACTTTGTTTCCTAATTCTTGATTAAAACCACCATTAATCATTAAGGTACCATTATATAATGGTCTAAAATGCGCTGCAATGTTTTGAATTGCATATGGTATATCAGAAACGTCTGTAAAAGGCTCAGATAAATGTACATACGCTAAATTATAATTGTTAAGCTTTTTTATAACGTATTCAAAAGTAGGTATGGTTTCATTGTCCATTTTCATACCAAATAATCCATCTAAAGAAGGATTAAATCTTGCCCCTATTTTTTGGTCTGGTAATACTTCCTTAATTGCTTCTAAAACTTCAAAAAAGAAACGTGCTCTGTTTTCTATACTTCCACCATATTCATCTGTTCTTTTATTTGATGATTTGTTAAAAAATTGATGGAATAAATATCCATTTGAAGAATGAATTTCAACACCGTCAAAACCAGAATCCATTGCATTTTTTGCTGCATTCTTAAAATCGTTAACAGTTCTTTTAATATCCTCTTTGGTCATTTCTTTTGGCGTTACTGTTTTCTTTTCTCCATCAAACGTAAAAACCTTTTCGTTAGGATTTATTGCAGATGGAGCTAATGGCAAATTACCATTGTGAAAATCAGGATGAGAAATTCTTCCAACATGCCAAAGCTGAATAAAGATATTTCCTCCATTTTTATGAACTTTTTCTGTAACTTTTTGCCAACCAGCAATTTGCTGATCGCTGTAAATACCAGGTGTATTAATGTATCCAACAGCTTCTTTAGATACTTGAGATCCTTCTGTAATTATCAATCCTGCAGATGCCCTTTGTGCATAGTATAATCCTTGTAAATCTTCTGTGGGATAATTACCCTCGTTATTTGCACGGCTTCTTGTCATAGGTGCCATTACAATTCTGTTTTTGAGTGGTAAATTATCGATGTTATTAAAATTTTGTAATAACGGTTGTTTCTTCATACTATTATTTATTTTGTAATAAGTTTGTTACACATTAAAATTAACTTAATGTATTTATCGTATTTTTTTAAGTTTATTGTTTTCATTAATAAAACGCGAGTTCGAAATAATTTACGTAATTATATTTCATTTAAAAACATAATATAATTGATGTTTGAACAAAATTTAACGAACTAATACACAATATTTTTTAAATAAAACTCACGCTTTTCTAAAATATTACTTTTTCAAAAACCAAAAAATTTAATGCTTTGTTTGTTGATCTTTAATGGTTTTGTGTTCTAGATTAAACTTTTTGTTATCACTAAGTTTACCATCAGGATTTGTTGTTGATTTTTGTCTTTTTTCTCGTTTAAACTTTTTGTTTTCCTTAATTATACTCATTGTTTTAATTTTTAAATTCATTTAAAGTTATAGTATATTTAAAGGCTTCACAGTTAATGAGCTGTTAAAAGAATTTTATAAAAGTTAAATATGATGTATTTTTGAAATGCGTTAAAATTTAATTGATTTAAGAGCATTACATACACTTTTTACGATTAACTTTATACGTTATTTGAAATTAGAAAAGAGCTCAAAGAATCTATCTTAAACAAAATAAAACATCATATTTTTATTAAAGTAATTGCTTTTTTTACACTTATTGAAACCTACTATAAAAACCCCGAAATTGTAACTTCTGATAATTTCATAAAAAAGTAGCCAATTCTTTTGATTGGGTAATAAGAGAAAAAGAAGGTATTTTTGTGATGCGTTTTTACGCCTGACTAAAAGCAAAAATACTACAAAAAGATGTGTATATAGTTACTTTAGATTTGATAAACTCACCTGCGGATTTTGAACTTTAAATGCCGCAAAAAACATAAAAATTAAAAAAGGAAGTAAGAGGTAACTTATAAATTTATAATCGCCAAAAGAAGTAAAACAGTAACTAAATAAAGTAGGAGCTATTGCACTTGCAATTACCAAAAAACTAGCTACTTTACCAGTAATTTCTCCTAAAAATTTTCTGCCATAATATCTTGGCCAAGTTACAGCATTTACCACAGCAAATAAACCACTATACATTCCTAAACCTGCTATTAAAAAATAAATTCCGTTTGAATTTTCTAAAATTAACAGTCCGTATGAAGCTAAAAAACCACTACAAATCATTAGATATAGGTAAATTTTATGTGCAACATAATCACTTAAAATATTAGCAATTGTTGAAACTGTAATGGCTATTAATGAAATGGGTAAGAAAATTGAAATTGCTTCTTCTCTTGTAAATGAATTTGATTCAAAAATTGAAATTACATGAAACGTAAAACCCGTTATTAAAAAACTACTAAAAGCCAAAGCACAACCAAACATCCAAAAAGCCCTTGTTTTTTTTGCTTCTTGTAAGGTGATGTTTTTTTCAACAGATTTATCAATCGATTTCTGCTTTGTATCGCTCTTAATTCCGTCTGGAAGCATCCCAAAATCTTCTGGTTTATTTCTGTAAAACTGTAACACTAAGAAGCTAAAAAGCAACAAACAAAGTGCTAATATTTGCCAGCTAAATTCCCATCCATTATTATCAATTAAATAATTTATAAACATTGGTGAGCTAGAAAATCCTAAAGAAATAGCAATACTACTAACAGAGTTTACCTTGCCTCTATGTTTATCAAACCACATCATAATCATGTTTTTAGAAGACATTGTTAAAACACCTTGGCCACAAAAACGGACTAAAAAAAACAAAAAGCACAATAAAATAAATGGTATTAGCCAAGATTCTGAATGAAACAATTTTTGAATTGTTTTACTAATAATTTCAGAAAATGAAAAAAACACCAATGACAAACTTAAAACAAAAGCAGCAAAAAAGCCTACCATTCTTGCTCCAAATTTATCAAACAATCTCCCTGCTTTGGTTACAAAAAAAGCACTTAATAAAGTGCCTATCATATATGCGTTACTAAACTGATTTCTTGTTAAGCCTAATGCGTCTTTTACAGGGTCTGTAAATACAGAAACTCCTACAGTTTGACCAGGAATACTAAATAACACTCCAATACTTCCAAAAAATAAAACTACATAACCGTAAAAAAACGGAATTTTTTTGGGCTTTATAAACGAATATCTATTTGGATTTTTCAAAAGGAATGACAGTAGTAAAATTTATTTATGTCTGCCTTTTAATTCGGCTTCAATATCTTTTAAAGTAAATCCTTTGGCTTGTAATAACATTAAATAATGGAATAGTAAATCTGCTGACTCGTATAAAAATAACTCATCATTATTATCCATAGCCTCAATAACTGTTTCTACAGCCTCCTCTCCTACTTTTTGTGCTACTTTATTAATCCCTTTTGCAAACAAACTCGCCACATAAGATTTCTTAGTATCCTTATTTTCAACGCGTTCTTTAATCACATCTTCTAAAGTAGAAAAGAAACCAAAATTCGAATTATTTTCTTCGTTCCAACAAGTATCTGATCCTTTATGGCAAGTTGGCCCTTTTGGATTTACCTGAATTAATAAAGTATCATTATCACAATCTAGTTTCATATCCACTAAATTCAACACATTGCCACTTTCTTCACCTTTAGTCCATAACCTGTTTTTAGTTCTAGAAAAAAAAGTTACCAAATTCGTTTCTTTGGTTTTGTTGAATGCTTCTTCATTCATATATGCCAACATCAACACATTTTTTGTCGTTGCATCTTGAATGATGGCAGGTACTAAACCATCGTTATTTTTATTGAAATCTATATTCATAATATTATTTTTCTGTCATTGCGAAGCAAATGATAATTTGCTGTGGCAATCTGTTTATTTAATAAGATTACTTTGTCATTCTTCCTCGTAATGACACTACAATCTTACAGGTATATTTTGTTCTTTTAATGCTTGTTTTAATTCTAAAATTGGTATTTCACCAAAATGAAAAACACTAGCAGCCAAAGCAGCATCAGATTTCCCATCAATAAAAGTATCTGCAAAATGCTGAATTGTTCCTGCTCCACCAGAAGCAATAATCGGAATATTTACCAATTCTGATAACTGTGCCAGAGCTTCATTTGCAAAACCAGCTTTTGTACCATCATGATTCATAGAAGTAAATAAAATTTCTCCTGCTCCTCTTTCTTCCACTTCTTTTGCCCAATCAAATAATTTAATATCTGTTGGTATTGTACCTCCTGCCAAATGCACAAACCATTCTCCATCAATCTGTTTTGCATCAATTGCAACAACCACACATTGGCTTCCGAATTTATCTGCCAATTCACTTGCCAATTCTGGCCTTTTTACTGCGGATGAATTTATAGAAACCTTATCTGCACCACATTTTAATAAGGCATCTACATGCTCTACAGAAGATATTCCACCACCAACTGTAAACGGAATATTTACTTGTTCTGCCACTTTTAAAACCATATCTAAAGTAGTTCCTCTATTTTCTAAAGTAGCTGCAATGTCTAAAAAAACCAATTCGTCTGCACCTAAATCTGCATATTGTTTTGCTAAAACCACAGGATCTCCAGCATCAATTAAATTCACGAAATTTACCCCTTTTACAGTTCTTCCGTTTTTGATATCTAAACAAGGTACTATTCTTTTTGTTAGCATTATTCTAAAAATTGATTTGTAAAAATGGTTGCTGTATTGATTGTACTCTCTTCTAAATTTTTATCCTTTATCCAATCTATAAATTTAGAGATTACATTTTCATCTAACCTTCCCCAATTTAAAGTGTTTCCAAAATATGGGCTACTTATGGCTAAAGCTTTATCTAAATTGATTTTTTGATCAGAAGTTGAAATGAATTTCGATAAAATTTTTGATGATTCTTCTGGATTATCTTTACAGTATAAAAAACCTTTTTTGGTTGCTTTTAAGAAATCTTTTACGGCTTGTTTGTTTTTTATAGATTTTGATAAACTTGATGCGATTACTGGAGAATACGAATAAGGAATATCAAATTCTTTCATTTTAAAATAAGCCAGTTCTTCTTTATAATTTTCAGCTTCAACACCTTCCCAATTTAGAAAAATCCAAGTTGCATCTGAACCTCCATTTAGTAGAGTATTCCATATGCCCAATTTACCTGGATAAGTAATTTTTAAATTTCCAAATCCACCATCATTTTTAATCATTTCTTTTACAATACCGTCTTCGTATTTTGCTTTGTAAGAGCTATAAATTTTGCCATCTAAATTTTTTGGCGAAGTGATTTCTGATTTTTTTTTAACAACAATTGCACTTAAATCTTCTTTTAATACTGCTGCAATTGCTACCAAATCAAATGATTTTTTTTTAGTTTGATAACTGATAACACTTTCTGTAGGACACAATGCAAAATCAGCTTGTTCTAATTCAACTTTCTTTGCTGGTGTAATCTGGTAATTATCAACAGAAGGATCAACTATATTTAAATCAATACCTAAACTTTTATAAAACCCCTTTTCTTTGGCTACAAAAAAACCAATATGGTTAATATTTGGTGTCCAATCTAATGCTAAAGTTAGTTTTTTCATTGTTTATTAATTATAAAATTCTCTAATTGTTTTAAGCTGATTTTATTCTCATAAATCGCTTTACCAATAATTACGCCTTCGCAACCATTTTCCGCTAGTTTTGGCAATTCATCGAATTTAGAAATTCCTCCAGACGCAATAAGTTTTAGAGATTTCTCAACTCCGTTCGAAATGACAGTTTTACTTAAAATATCATTATAAACATCAAAACTTGGGCCTTGCAACATACCATCTTTAGAAATATCTGTACAAATTACATACTGAATTCCTTTTTGTTGATAATCAGAAATAAAAGGAATCAACTCTAAAGCACTTTCTTCTTGCCAACCATTTGTAGCAATTTTTCCTCCTGTTGCATCAGGATAAAAATCGGCTCCCAAAATTATTTTCTCTGAACCATATTTAGCAATCCAACTTTCAAATATTTGTGGATTTTTAACAGCAATACTGCCTCCAGTAATTTGATTTGCGCCTGAATTAAAAGCAATTTCTAAATCTTTATCAGACTTTAATCCACCTCCAAAATCAATTTTTAAATTGGTTTTGGTAGCAATTTGCTCTAACACTTTATAATTGATGATTTGGCTTGCTTTAGCGCCATCTAAATCTACAACGTGTAAATATTCGATTCCTGCTGCTTCAAATGCTGTAGCAACTTCTAACGGATTTTCGTTATATATTTTTTTGGTATTGTAATCGCCTTTTGTTAAACGAACACATTTTCCTTCTATGATATCTATGGCTGGAATTATACGCATTGATTTACTTGTTAATCAACCCTGAACTTGTTTCAGGGCCTTTTTTATATTTCTATTTTTAATAATTTAGGATTGGATAGCTTAACTAAGTTCCATTTCCATTCTTTGTGCCAATTTTTTAACTGTTTTTCTCTATTTCTCGCTAATTTTGATGTTTCAAATTCTTCAAAATAAATTAAATCAATAACATTATATTTTTTTGTAAATAATGCTCCATTTCCTGTTTTATGCTGCCAGATTCTTTTTTTTAGATTTTCTGAATAACCAACATATAAAACTGACCTATTTTTATTTGATAATATGTAACAATAATATTTTTTCATTTTAAAAGTTTCTGAAACAAGTTCAGAATGGAATTATAGGTTCAGAAAATTCTCAAGAATTTTTGAACCTATAATTCCAGACTTCTCTGGATGAAATTGCACTCCATAAAAATTATCTTTTTTTAATGCTGATGCATATTCGATTTCATAATCTGTAGTTGCAATTGATTCTGCGCATTCTTCTGCGTAAAAACTATGCACCAAATACATAAATTCTTTTTCTTTAATGCCAGCAAATAATTCAGACTCTAGGTTGTAAATTACATTCCATCCCATTTGAGGCACTTTTACATCATTAGAAAAACGTTTTACTTCAACATCAAAAATTCCTAAGCCTTTAGTATTTCCTTCTTCAGAAAAATTACACATCAATTGCATGCCCAAACAAATACCTAAAACTGGTTGTGTTAAAGTAGGTATTACTTTATCTAAACCACTTTCTTGTAACATTTTCATAGCAGAACTTGCTTCTCCAACTCCTGGAAAAATTACTTTATCAGCAGCTTTAATTTCATCAATATTATTCGATAAAACAGCATCAATCCCCAGACGTTTAAAGGCAAATTGAATGCTTTTTATGTTACCTGCTCCATAATTTATAATCACTAATTTCATTTTTCTATTGGTTTTTGGTTGATAGTTTTTGGTTGATGGTTCAAAAAAAAACTAACGACTAAAAATTATCATCTATCAACTAAAGAAGTCCTTTTGTAGATGGTAAAAACATCTTATTAGCATCTCTTTTTACTGCCATTTTCATAGCTTTTGCAAATGCTTTAAAAATTCCTTCTATTTTGTGATGTTCGTTTACTCCTTCTGCTTTTATGTTTAAATTACATTTTGCACCATCTGTAAACGATTTAAATAAGTGTAAAAACATTTCTGTGGGCATGTCTCCAATCATTTCTCGTTTAAAATCTGCATCCCAAACTAGCCAAGGTCTACCACCAAAATCAACTGCTGCTTGCGCTAAACAATCGTCCATAGGCAAACAAAAACCATAACGTTCTATGCCTAATTTATTACCTAATGCTTTGTGAAATAATTCACCTAAAGCAATCATAGTATCTTCTATGGTATGGTGTTCATCAACCTCTAAATCACCATCAACTTTTACAGTTAAATCCATAGCTCCATGTCTACCAATTTGATCTAACATGTGATCGAAAAACTTAACACCTGTATCAATATCATTTTTCCCAGAACCATCTAAATTTAGTTTGATGTAAATTTTAGTTTCATTGGTATTTCTGGTAATTTCAGAAACTCTATCTTCTAGTTTTAGAAACTCGTAAATGGCTTTCCAATCTGTAGACGTTAAAGCAATACAATTTAAAATTTCTTGTTTAGAAGTTTCAATTTCATCTGCACCTAACTCCGGATTTTCTGATAAAAATATCCCTTTTGCTCCAAGATTTTTAGCTAATTCCATGTCTGTAATTCGATCACCCAAAACAAATGAATTTTCTAAATCATAATCTTCAGAAAAATATTTGGTTAATAAGCCTGTTCTTGGTTTACGGGTTTCAGCATTTTCATGCGGAAAAGTTTTATCGATACAAACTTCAGAAAAAACAACGCCTTCTTTTTCGAATGCAGCAATGATTTTATTCTGAGCTGGCCAAAAAGTATCTTCAGGAAAAGAAGCTGTACCCAAACCATCTTGGTTGGTAACCATTACCAATTCGTAATCTAATTCTGAGGCAATTTTTGCCATGTATTGAAATACTTTAGGATAGTACTCTAACTTTTCTAAACTATCTAATTGATAATCTACAGGTGGTTCTAAAACTAGAGTTCCATCTCTATCTATAAATAATACTTTTTTCATTATTGTAATGATTTTAAAGCTCTAATTAATCTTTGATTTTCTTCGCAAACTCCAACACTAATTCTTAAGCAATTTTTACATAATGGTTGTGTTGTTCTGTTACGAATTACTACTCCATATTCTATCAACTGTTGGTAACGTTTGTTGGCATCATCAACCTTTAATAATAAAAAATTACCATCAGAAGGATATACTTTTTCTATAAAACTTACGCAACATTCTAACTCTTGCTTTAAGCGTTTTCTTTCGCTGATTAACTGTGCAATTTCGTTATTTATTTCATCAATCTTTTGCAATCTACTTATTGCTCTTTGTTGCGTTAATTCGTTAACATTGTAAGGAGGTTTTATATTATTTAATATTTGAATGATTTCTTTTGATGCGTAACAAACCCCCAAACGAATACCTGCTAAACCATAAGCCTTTGATAAGGTTTGCGTAATAATTAAATTCGGAAATTTATTCAATTTTTTTAGCCAACTTTTTTGCTGAGAAAAATCGATATATGCCTCATCAATAACTACTAAACCTTTAAAACGAATTAATAATTCGTGAACACTTTTTTCGTTAAAAGTATTTCCTGTAGGATTGTTAGGCGAACATAAAAACAGAATTTTAGTTCTTACATCACATTCACTAAGAATAGCTTTTACATTAGGTTCAAAATTATCTTTTAATAATATTTGTTTGTTTTCTATAGCATTTACATTCGCTAAAACGCCATACATTCCATAAGTTGGTGGCAATGTAATTACATTATCTACATGGGGTTCACAAAAGGCTCTAAATAATAAATCTAAAACTTCATCACTTCCATTACCCAATAAAATATGTTGAGTGTCAATCCCTTTTATTTCTGCTAATATTTTTTTTACGTTAATTTGTTGTGGATCTGGATAACGATTTACGCCATTTTCGAAAGGGTTTTCATTGGCATCTAAAAAAATCATATCCTTATTACTGATGTCTTTATATTCATCTCTTGCAGATGAATATGGTTTTAAAGATTTGATATTTTCTCTAACGAGATTTTGTATGTTAAAATTTGCTTTCATATATTTAAAAGACTGTAAAGTTTGCCTTTGTGTTACATCTTATTTTAAATCTTTTAAACGCAATGTAACTGCATTTTTATGTGCATTTAAACCTTCTGCTTCTGCCATTAATTCTATGGCATTTCCAATATTTTTTATCCCCTCTTTAGATATTTTTTGAAAAGTAATACTTTTTGTAAAACTATCTAAATTTACACCTGAATAGGCTTTAGAAAATCCATTTGTTGGTAAAGTATGATTTGTACCAGACGCATAATCTCCTGCACTTTCTGGTGTATAATTGCCAATAAAAACAGAGCCTGCATTTGCAATATGATCTACATAAAAATCATTATTATTGGTACAAACAATAAAATGTTCTGGTCCATATTCGTTGATTAATTCTAAAGCAACTTCATCATTCTCAACTAAAATAGATTTAGAGTTGGCAATGGCTTTTTGGGCAATTTCTACTCTTGGTAATACTGCTAATTGTTTTTCTATTTCTTTTTCAACTTCATTAATCAATTCTTTTGATGTGGAAACTAAAATAACCTGACTATCTACTCCATGTTCTGCCTGACTTAATAAATCTGATGCCACAAAACTTGCATTTGCAGCATTGTCTGCAACTACTAACAATTCACTTGGTCCTGCAGGCATATCTATTGCCACCCCAAATTTAGTTGCTAATTGTTTGGCAACCGTTACAAATTGATTTCCAGGTCCGAAAATTTTATACACTTGTGGTATAGTTTCTGTTCCGAATGTAAAACCGGCAATGGCTTGAATTCCACCAACTTTTACAATTTTAGTTACACCACATAAATTAGCTGTGTATAAAATAGCTGGATTAATTTTACCTGCTGCATTTGGTGGAGAACACAAAACAATTTCGCTACAGCCTGCAATTTGAGCAGGAACAGCCAACATTAAAACTGTAGAAAATAAAGGTGCTGTACCTCCAGGAATGTACAAACCTACTTTTTGAATTGGTCTTTTTTCTTGCCAACATTCTACTCCGTTTGCAGTTTCTACAAAAACTTTTTCTGTTTTTTGAGCTTTATGAAAATTAGTAATATTTTCTTTTGCTAATTGTATAGCTGCTTTTAAATCTTCTGAAACTAAATTTATAGCTTCTGCAATTTCTACTTCTGAAACAATATTGTTTTCTAAAGAAATACCATCGAACTTGGCTGTATATTTTTGTACAGCTTGATCTCCATTTTTCTGAATATCAGCAAAAACTTCATTTACTATACCTTCTATATCATCAACTGTTTTTGTTGGTCTTTCTAAAATTTGAGACCAAGTTTCTTTAGATGGATTATTGATAATTTTCATAATGATTAAATTCTATAAACTTGCGTGAGCGTTAGGGATTGAATGGCTTGTTTGAGCTCTTTTTTGTTTTTCTCAAAAAAAGCGAGTAATGAAAGCCCGTTAAAACGCCCAAAAAATTATTTATCTTGTTCATTTATACCTACAAGGTTGCTAAAACCTTGCAGGAAAATTAAAGCACCATTTTTTCGATTGGACATACTAAAATACCTTCTGCTCCATTGGCTTTTAATTCGTCTATGATTTCCCAAAATTCGTTTTTAGAAATTACAGTGTGCACTGAGCTCCAACCTTTTTCTGCCAAAGGCAAAACAGTAGGACTTCTCATACCTGGTAACAATTTTAAGATACTTTCTAATTTATCATTTGGTGCATTTAGCAATATATATTTGGAATTTCTGCCTTTTAAAACTGACTGAATTCTAAATTGTATTTTCTGTAAAATTGCTTTTCTTTCTTCGTTAATTTGAGGTGAAACCGCTAAAACTGCTTCCGATTTTAATAAAACTTCAATCTCTTTTAAACCGTTTTTAAATAGTGTACTTCCACTAGAAACGATATCGCAAATACCATCTGCTAAACCAATATTGGGTGCAATTTCTACTGAACCATTAATTTTATGTAACTGAGCATCAATATTTTGTTCTTTTAAAAACTTTTTTACAGTTTCTGGGTAAGAAGTTGCAATTCGTTTGCCTGCCAAATCTTTTAATGAACTAGCATTTGATTCTTTTGGCACAGCAATAGAAACTTTACATTTCGAAAAACCCAAACGTTCTACAAACTGAATATCGTTTCCTTTTTCAATTAAAACATTCTCGCCAATTATGGCTGCATCTACTACTCCGTCTTTTAAATACTGAGGAATATCGCCATTTCTAAGATAAAAAACTTCTACAGGAAAATCTCTTGCAGCTGCTTTTAATTGGTCTTTTCCATTATCGATAGAAATACCAATGTCTTTTAAGATTCGCATTGAATCTTCGTTTAATCTTCCTGATTTTTGTACTGCAATTCTTAAGTTACTCATTTTTTTTAGTTTGGTTTGAGCAAATTGGTTTTAAAATTAAAAAACCTGTTTGATTTGCTCAAACAGGTTTATAAATATCTTGATTTTATTCAATACATTTTTAAATCGCTTGAGAGCAATTGTAAAAATGATGGTGATGTGTTTGAATAAAGTTCATTACTTTTTTTATTTGTACAAATATCTTAATATTATGCAATAACTTCCAAATGATAATCGATATATTTTTGACGGTTTATAATATTTATCAAGATTTGGTTTTTTGTTGAATTTTATTTCTTAAAAAGATGTTTTTTTGTTTGTTGATACATTAATTAAGATAAGAGAAATCTTTAACTTTGAACAGGGGTAGTTCAAACTGCCCTGCTTAAAACCGAAGTTTAAAAACTAACACACGAATGAAAATTAAATTAAAAAAATGATTATTCCTTATCAAAGCTATTTATATATTTTAATCTTTCTTTCTAAATTATCTGTAATTGAAAATAAAACTGATTTAGTGAGAAATAATTTACATGTAATTTCATATCAATGTAAAGAAGATACTATTGAATTCTCTTTTGATCTCATTGGAGACAAATCAAACGATATACATGGCAAATGGCCAAAAGTTGATTATTACCAAATTTGGGTTGATTTTAACAATAATCAAAAAGTAGATTCTTTGATAGATAGGTTCTTTTCTCCATTTTCAAAAAAGAATACTTATGAAGTCTGTAAATCTATAATGTTTTCAAATAATAGTTCCTCAACATGTTACTTTAACTCGGGAGCAACCTGTGAAAAAAGCTTTGGTATTTCAGAAAATTCAAAAGAAAATCATGTTATGTTTAAAATGACAATACCCAAAAAAGAGCTTTCTAATTCAGGTATATATAATGTTTATTTTGAGATAATTGATGGAAATGGAATAAGATGTAGTTATCCAATAAATAATCAGATATTTAAAAAGACATTTGAAATAACTTGCAAACCCAACAGTTTAAGTTTGTAGCATAAACTACAAATCAACAATATTTTAACTAACTGACATAAAAATTATAAATATATTTATGACCAATTACCTTAGCAAATCTATACCAAAATAAAAACAGCAATAGCTAAAAAAACCACAATTTGCATCCATTTTAAATACAATGCGATTTTTTGATTTTCTTTTATTGTATTAGAAATTGCACCTGCTAAAATGGCAATTGTAGAGAAAATGATGAAAGAAACCATCATAAAAACACCTCCCAATACATAAAATTGTATAACTATTGAAAGATGATCAGAAAATAAGAACCCAGGAAAAAAAGCCAAAAAGAAAATAGATACTTTAGGGTTTAACACATTCATAATAAACCCTTGTTTAAATAATTGTGTGGTTGTTTTTTCTGCAACATTTTTATGGGATAAAACAATGTTTGCATCTGATTTGTATACTTTATAAGTCAAAAACAACAAATAAATGGCTCCAAATAATTTGATGGCAAAAAATAAATTTTCTGATTGTTTTATCATCGCTGAAACACCAAAAGCCAATAAAGTGGTATGTACCAAACAGCCTGAAATTAAACCAAAAACAGTTGCTAAACCAAACTTTCTTCCATTTACAATACTTTGCGTCAACACAAAAATATTATCTGGCCCTGGAGACAATGCCAACACAGCAGTAGCAAGTGCAAAAGACAAAAGTATTTCTAACATGAATTGGTGTTTTATTTACGCTGTTAAACATCACCAATTAATTGGATTTTTGTCAATTGACTTTAAATACAAATTTGTTTTAGAAAAATGCTGGTTACCAAACCAATACCCTCTATTTGCACTTAAAGGTGATGGATGACCAGATTCTAAAACATGATGTTTTTTGGTGTCTATTAACTTTTTTTTCTTTTTCGCAAATCCTCCCCAAAGTAAAAAAACAATATTTTCTTTTTGATTTGAAATTTGCTGAATTACTTGATCTGTAAAAGTTTCCCAACCTTTATTTTGATGACTAGCAGCCTCATGTGCTCTTACTGTTAACGTAGCATTTAATAATAAAACGCCTTGTTTTGCCCATTTTTCTAAATTTCCACTTTTTGGATATTCTATGTTTAAATCGTTAGAGATTTCTTTAAAAATATTAATTAATGATGGTGGATGAGAAATATTATCTTTTACAGAAAAACACAATCCATTGGCTTGATTTGGTCCGTGATAAGGATCTTGACCAATAATTACTACTTTTAAATCATTAAAAGCACAAAAATCGAAAGCCGCAAAAATGGCATTTCCTTTAGGGTAACAAATATGCGTTTCGTACTCTTTTTTTACAAAATTTACTAGTTCTAAAAAGTAGGGTTTTTCAAATTCTGGCTGTAAAATATTTTTCCAAGAATCAGCTATTTTTACTTGCATTGTTTATTATTTTTGTGACGAATTAAAGACCTCGAGAGATTTAAAAGCCGAAGAGGATTTATAAGTTCGTAAAGATACAAAATTGAATATTTCAGAAAAAACACTTCAAGATTTAGAGTTTTCGACAGTTTTACAACACATTTCAACGTTTTGTATTTCTGGTTTAGGAAAAGAACGCATATTTGAAACAAAACCAATTGGTAGTAGAAAACAGCTTTTTAAAGAGTTGCATCTTGTAGATGAGTATTTGGCTTCTTTTGAGAGCGAAAATAGAATTCCGAATCATGGTTTTGATAATATCACAGAAAGTGTAAAACGATTGGCCATAGAAAATAGTTTTATTGAAACTGAAGCATTTTTAAAAATAGCCACCACCTCATTAACTGTAAATGAATTAATTAAGTTTTTCAAGAAGTTTCAAATTCAGTTTCCTACCTTTTTTACACTTTCACAACAAATAGAATTTACCACTTATATAAATGATGAAATTAAGAAAATTATAGATATATCTGGTGAAGTTAAAAACAGTGCATCACCTACATTAAAGCAAATAAGAAGAGATATTAACAATATTCGTGGTAAAATAGGCTCCAGTTTTTCATCAGCTTTATCAAAAGCTAGTGCAGCAGGATATTTAGATGATATTAAAGAAACTGTTATAGACAATCAGCGTGTTTTAGCTGTTTCTGCCATGTATAGAAGAAAAGTTGCTGGTAGTTTATTAGGATCATCAAAATCTGGTAGTATTGTATATATTGCTCCGCAAGCCACATTGGCATACAGTAGAGAATATCAAAATTTAGTGTACGAAGAAAAACAAGAAGTTGTAAAAATTTTACGAGCTTTAGGAGACACAATTAGACCTTTGGTTTCTTTATTAAGAGAGTATATCGAATTTCTAATTCATATTGATGCTGTTGGCGCCAAAGCAAAATATGCTTTAGAAATGAATGCAGTTTTGCCAAAAATAACCAAAAAGAAAAAAATATTTTTTAAAAATGCTTACCATCCTGTTTTATGGAAAAAAAATAAAATACAAAACATTACTACTGTTTCTCAAACCATTACTTTACATGATAAACAACAAATAATTGTTATTTCTGGGCCAAATGCGGGAGGTAAAAGTATTACCTTAAAAACCATTGGTTTACTGCAAATTATGGTACAAAGTGGTATTTTAATTCCTGTTGATGAACGCAGTGAAACTTATATTTTTGATACTGTTTTAACGGATATTGGAGATAATCAATCTATTGAAAATCAACTAAGTACTTATAGTTATCGTTTGAAAAATATGCGTTACTTTTTACGAAAATGTAATGAAAACACCTTGTTTTTAATTGATGAATTTGGTACAGGATCTGACCCAGAACTAGGAGGAGCATTAGCTGAAATTTTTTTAGAAGAATTTTATAACAAAAAAGCATTTGGTATTATAACCACCCACTACTCTAACCTAAAAGTGCTAGCTAACGAATTAGAAAATGTTACTAACGCAAATATGCAGTTTGATGAACGTTCTTTAGAGCCTTTGTACAAATTATTTGTAGGGCAAGCAGGTAGCTCTTTTACCTTTGAAGTAGCACAGAAAAACGGAATTCCTTTTAGTTTAATTAACAAAGCTAAAAAGCGCGTGGAGACTGAAAAAGTTCGTTTGGATAAAACGATTTCTAAATTACAAAAAGAAAGAAATAGACTGCAAAAAAATTCTGATAGCTTAGAAAAACAAAAAACAAAAGGCCAAGAGCATTTAGAGAGTTTGCAAGAAAAAGAACAACGCATACAAGAGAAATTAGCGGGTTTTCAAGAATTGTATGATCAGAATCAAAAAATGTTGTCTTTAGGGAGAAAATTAAATGAGCTTTTAAACAAATACTTTCAGACCAACAATAAAAAGGAGTTAAATATAAGTTTTAACAAATGGGTGGCTGATGAAAAAGTAAAGCATGTCAAAAAAAATCCTGTACAGCCAAAAACCAAATCGCAAAAGCAAAAAGCAAAAATTGTGAAAAAGCAAATGCAGGAAACCATAAAAAAAGTAGAAAAAGAGGTTTTAGAAAAAGTAGTTGAAGTACGAAAAGTAAAGAAAATAGAAGAGGCTAAAATTGCCAAAGCAAAATCTGAATATATTTTTAAAGTGAACGATAAGGTAAGAATTATCGACTCAAATTCTGTTGGTACTATTGATAAAATAGACCGAAAAAATGTAACAATTAATTATGGTGTTTTTACCACTAAAACAACACTAGCCAAACTAGAGCTTGTAGAGAAAGCTAAATAATTTGGTTTTTTTATCAAAATAAGTTGTACTTTTTTTTAATGTTTATGAAGTAAAAAATTTTTACTTCTATTAATTTTCTTATTTTTAAAGGAAATTAAATCTACCTTGAGCACTAAATTTAAAATTCTAATCGTAGAAGATAATGTAATTATAGCCGATGATTTGCAACAAATCATTGAAGGTTTTGGTTATGATGTGCCTGGAAATGTAATTTCTTATGAAAAAGCAGTTCATTTTTTATCGCATCATAAAGTAGATTTGGTACTGATAGATATTAATTTAGCCACTCATAAAACAGGTATAGATTTAGCAGAATACATAAACCTTAATTTAAAAATTCCGTTTATATTTTTAACCTCTAATATAGATGATCAAACTATTGGGGAAGCTTCAAAAACATTGCCAGCATCCTATTTAGTAAAACCTTTTGATGTAAAAACCATTTATACATCCATTGAAGTAGCTGTAAATAGTTTTAATAAAAAGCAAATGGACAATTCTAATTTGCGAGAATTTTTGTATCTGAAAAAAAATAATCTGTATCATAAGATAAAATATAATGAAATTTACTTTGTAAAATCAGACAATATTTACTTAGAAATATTTACGAAAAACAATCAAAAGTTTTTAGTTAGAAACACTTTAAAAGAGTTCATAAAAAAATTACCTTCTCATTTTTATAAATGCAATAAATCTTATATAATTAATATTGATGAAATTGAAAGTTTTAATTTAAATTATGTATTTATAAATAATGTACAAATACCTGTTTCTAAAGAGTTTAAACCTTATTTAAAGTCGCTTTTAAATTAACGAATCAAAATGACTTTTCAAATTAACAAGTTCCTACAGTTTACACTAACCTTTTTTATTTGCTTTACGTTTTATTCGCAAAATTTAGTTGAGAATGAGTCAAAATTTAAAAAAATCACTTCATTATCAAATCCACAAGAACAATACTCTTTTTATATACGATCTACGATATACTCTAATAATTACGTAGATAATATAGATGAATGGATTGCATATTTTAAAAAAAAGAGTGAAAAGTATAGCAACACAGAAGAATCACTTTATGTAAATTTTATTCTTGTACATTTATATCGAATTTCTAGTCAATTAGAAAAAGCTATTGAATTAGGGATAGAAACATACTACATTAATTCAGAAAAAAAAACACATAAAACTCTATTATGTAATCTTTTACAAGAGTTAGAAACCTGTTATTATTTAAAGAATAATAATCTAGAATTAATTCGCTTAAACAAAGAAAAGTTTAAAACCTGTGGTAAAAACGATGCTATGTTATTCAATATCTACTTTAACATGGGTTTATATGATTTGGCTCTCAAGGACTACAGAGTGCATATAGATTATGGTAAACCAACGTATAAAAGGCATGATTTATATACCCAAGCATTTCATAACAACGATTTTGGAGTGTATTTTATGTATGATAATAAAATTGATTCTGCACTGTATTATTATAATAAAGCAAACTTACTTTTTAAACAACAAAAAGAGAAAGATTCTAGTTATAGAAGTCGAGATGTAAAACTTATGCTAGGTGTTGTTGCTGGTAATATTGGTACTTGCCTTTTAAAACAAGGTAACTATAAAGAAGCAATACCTAGATATCTCTACGAAATTGAAGCATGCAGAGATTATTATAATACTTATGATTGGTTTGATTCAGAAAAAGTATACAACAGAATTGCAAGATGTTATATACATACAAATCAATTTAAAAAGGGAGAGAACTATATTGAAAAACTAAAAAAATTAAAATCTATTTATTACGATTTAAAAGTAGAATATTTTACAAAATTAAGAAATAAAGACTCTACTTTATTGTATTCTAAAAAACTTATTAAAATTTCAGATTCTATTTTTAATCAAAAACTGAAACAGCAAAAAATAGAATCTTTAGGGGTTTTAGAAGTTAATGCCAAATTAAAAAGCCAAGAAAAGCAAATAAGATTGTTAGAAGCACAAGATTATTCTAAATCTATGAAGATTAGATTATCTTTAGTGGTATCTTTTATAACCGTTGTTTTTTTTCTGGTACTACTTTATTTCTATTTTGATATTAAGAAAAAGCAAGTACTTGTAGAATCTCAAAAAAACAAAATAGAAACCGCTTTAAAAAATAATAATACGCTTCTTAAAGAACTTAATCATCGTGTAAAAAATAATTTACAAATGGTAAGTAGTGTAATTTCTTTGCAAGCATCTAAAATAAAGGACGAAAATTCTAAATTACACTTTAAATCTGCAGTTAATAGAGTAAAAGTACTTTCTCAAATTCATAATAGCTTGTACTCTCAAAATCAATTAGATAAAGTAGATCTTTTAAATTATATTACTACTTTAAAAGATTATTTGGTAAAATCTATTATAAATCCAGAGATTAAAGTAGACTTTAGCATTGATATACAACCAAACTTGTTTTTAGATACTGATAAAAAAACAACCATTGGACTTATTATTAATGAATTGATAACCAACTCTTTTAAATATGCATTTACAGAAAGTACATATAAAAACCTTATTACCATAACCATTCGCGAATCAAGCAAGGGGTACTCTTTCTTTTACAAAGATAATGGACAAGGTTTTGACCTTAAAGCTTTAGATAAAAATAAATCAATAGGTATAAACTTAATATTAAGATTGGTAAATCAATTGGGTGAAGAAGCAGAAATCAATCCAAAAAATGGAATGTACATATACTTCAACTTTAAAGCTTAAAACCTTAATATTTTTCAAAACATTAAACATCAATAATTATTTAGGTTACAACAATTTTACAATATTTCACAACATATTTATGTAGTTCAGTAATATCTAATAGTATATTTGCATGTAAAATTATCCCCCAACATTTTTCAAAAACCTTACAAAATTTTAAAATTTTGTAAGGTTTTTTTTGTTTAAACTATTACGAATTCTAATTGACTTTTCACGAATTCTAATATGTCCAAAATTAAAGAAGTGTTCCCTTGTATTTTTATCATGTATTAACATTTAAAAAACAAGAATTATGAACTTAACACTTAAAAAATCGGTTTTAGCATCAGCTCTAATTTTAACAGCAGCTTTTTTTACCAATTGCAACCATAAAGACATTACCACAAACGATGATTTTAAAACTAAAGTTGTAGAAAATATTAAAGAATATGGTATTAAAAAGACTGTAGCTACCCGAAATTCTATCGTTTTTATTACAGGCTTTGATAAAGGTGTAGAAAGATTTTACCACAATGCAAGAACATACTTTAAAGATAACAATTATGAGATTATAGAAGATCAATATTCATTAGAAGAAATTATAAATTGGTTAAATGAAAATAAATCAGAAAAACCCTATGGAGAAATTCACATTGTAAACAACAGCAATGCCTTTCAGGGTTTAACTTTAGAAACTGTTATTAACGGAGAAAAAGTTACTGCAGAAAGCCTTAGAAAACATATTACAAAAGGTACTTTACCTGTTTTACAAGAAAGTGTAAATGCCAATTCTAAAATAATTTTTCATGCTAATGGCTTAAGTAATAATAAAGAATTATTAACTACATTTAAGGATGCTTTATACGCTAACGAATTACCTAATATTATGACATCACCATATTATACAGTTTTTGATGGTGAATTTACACAACATTACTTGGCCAAACCATACTATGTTTTTTATCCAACTGCGCATTCACCAGGAAAAGTAGATTTATCTAAAGAAATTGCTAAAAAATATGATTCTGAAAAAGACATCAATTGGTTAGATGCTTTATATAATTACGAAGAACGTTTTATAGGTGAAGCTTATACCAAACAATTTACAATCCCTTTAAAATTTCAATTAGATTACCATAATTCTGATGAAGAAATTCCAACTTTTGAAAATCAAGATCAAATCATTGATTTTATTGAACAGCAAGAAGCGCTATTTTTAGAAGTGGAGCAGCTTAACATACCAATTGAAAAATTTAGATGGACATATTCAATGCACAATAGCATGTTAACTATAAAAGGTAAAACCACAGTGTTAATAGTGTTAAAACCATTAATTAAACCTTATGGAGATTTAGAATACATAACACCAGATACTAATAACAAGCGATTGTATGCTATAAAATAAATAGGTCAAAAAAGTTTTGTTAGAAAACGTTGTTATACAAAAATAGTATGATGACGTTTTAATTAGTAAGTTTGTTTTATGTATGTTTTTAAAAAGTATATCGTTATTTTCTTTCTCTTTTTTGTGATGAAAATCGATGCTCAGAATTATAGCGTTAAAAATTTAACCATTCAAGATGGTTTACCTAGCAATATTGTGTATGATATTCAACAAGATAAAATAGGGTACTTATGGATAGCCACAGAAAAAGGATTGGTTAAATTTGATGGTGATGATTTTACGTTAATCAACTCTCTAAAAACAACCACTCTTTTTATTGATGGATCTACTATATACGCAGGTTTAGAGAACGGATTATTTATTAAAAACAAATCAAACGAATATTTTATAAAATCAGAAAAAATTCTTTCTATCGTTAAACACAAAAACAAGATTTATACAGGTACTATAGAAGGTATCTATAGCTTAGAAAATAAAGAATTATATCCATTACTAAATAATAGTACTGTAAATTTACCTTCTGTTAACGGTATGATATCTACCGAAAAAGGGATTATTATCACATCAACTAAAGGTTTATATAAATTACATATATCACTGAATAAAAGCTATTTAAATAAAATTGAAAAAGGTGTTTTCACCTCTATAGATAAATCTTATAACAGCTATATTGCTACTGAATCAAATGGTAAAATTATTGAAGTTAAAAACGATTCTATTCTAAAAACCATAGAAACGATAAGTAATGCCAATTCAATAAGAAAAATAAAAAATGAAGTTTGGGTAAGCTCTAAAACTAACGGAATTGAAGTGTACTCACTGCCTTCTTTTACATTTAAACAAAAAATAAACAAGTACAATTCTTTGCAAACCAATACCATTTACGATGTTTTTAAAACAGATGATCAAACTACTTATATTGCTTCATCAAAAGGAGTTTATGTTTTAAAAAATTTGGTTAGTAAAAATACATCTGATTTTAAACCTGTGGTTTATTTTGAAAATTTCCAAGTAAATCATCAAAATGCAGATACTTTACTCGCAAAAAAGAAATTCATCTTGTCTCATTTAGAAAATAATATTTCCATTTCATTTAAAACGGTTAATCTATCCTATCCTAAAAAAATACAATATAGATATCAGCTCAATGATTATTTTTCTCCATGGACTTTTAACAACAACGTACAATTACCCAATTTAAATGCTGGTAGTTACCAGTTTAAAATACAATCAAAAATTGAGAATAAAAAAAGTAAAATAAAATCATTAGCCTTTATGATTAAAACTCCTTTTTATCAAAAAGCTTGGTTTATTTTCACTGTTGTTATAACTCTTTTACTAGCTAGTTATCTTTACTTAGATTACTATTTAAAGCAAATCAATACTAGAAACAAACAAAAAATTAATCAACTCAAACAAAAAAATCAATTACTTTCTTTAGAACATAAAGCATTACAATTACAAATGAATCCTCACTTTATTTTTAATGTATTAAACGGAATAAAAGCATTAGGAAACAGAGGAGATATCAATGAATTAAACAATACTATCTCTAAGTTTTCAGTACTGTTAAGAGGAATATTAAACAACTCTAGAAAGGATGAAATATCTTTAAAAGATGAAATATTATTATTAAAGAATTATATCGAATTAGAACAAAAAATGAGCTCAAAATCATTTTGCTATAGAATTGTAACTCACTTAAATCACATAGATCCTGATGAAATATTGATTCCCACAATGCTCTTACAACCTTTTGTTGAAAATTGTATAAAACACGCATTTAAAATAAACGCTACAGGTGAAATTACAATAAGTTTTAGTGTTAAACATCGCTTTTTAGAATGTACTATTGCAGATAATGGTATAGGGATTTATCAATCGCAAAAAAGAAAAGGCAATTCTACACATAAACCTGTAGCTATAAAAATAGCTAAAGAGCGGTTATTTGTATTGACTAAAAACAGCTCTTTTAGAATTAACGAGATACTAACAGATAATAAGGTATTAGGTACAAAAGTTAGTTTTAAAATACCACTAAAAACAGACTATTAATTTAAAAATACAACCATAATGAATAAACTTACATCGTTTGTGGTAGATGATATTCCAGATGCTCTAGATCTTTTATCTAATGATATAAAAAAAACGCATCCAGAGATAGAGATAATCGGAAAAGCATCAAGTGTTGTAGAGGCTTGCAAAATACTACAAACTAAAAAACCAGATATTTTATTTTTAGATATAATGCTGGGAGATGGCACTGGTTTTGACATTTTAGAAATTGTACCCAACCTTAATGCTAAGGTAATATTTGTTACTGCTAGCGAAGATTACGCTATTAAAGCATTTAAATTTGCAGCTGTAGATTACCTTTTAAAACCTTATTCTTTAAAAGATTTAACGTCCGCAATTCGTAAAGCTAAAGCACAGATACAACCCCAAAAGCAACAATTAAGTCTTTTAAAGCAAATTGTTACAAAGCCTCTAGAAAAACCTACAAGATTATCATTGCACACCTCAGAAAAAATTATAGTAGTTGCCATTAAAGATATTGTAAGGTGTAAATCAGACAACAATTACACTACATTTTACCTTCAAGATAAGTCTAAAATTCTCGTTTCAAAAACTTTAAAATACTATTCAGACATTTTAAAGGATGTAAATTTTTTAAGAGTTCATCAAAGCCACTTAATAAATAAATCTTTTATTAAAGAGTTTATTAAATCTGATGGAGGATATTTAATATTAAATGATTCTTCTAATATTCCTGTATCAGCAAGAAAAAAAAGTGAAATCATTAATGCTCTTAAAAAATAATTTCTGATTTAATTCTCACAAACATCACTTGTAGTAAAATAACATTATTTGTGGTTTATTTAAAATCTTACACAATCGTTAATTATTTAATAATGGTAAAATACTCCAAGCTAAGGATGTAGAGGGTTTTTGCCCTCTTGTATTTATACAATAACAATATATAATTTAAATATGTTGAACTATACAGTATAGTAGATTTAAGATCTGGAAACTACTAACCTTCCCTTTTTCTAAACTATTTTTGCTTTTTAAGCTGGATAAATAATCCATAGGCATAAAAAAAATATTATTTATAGGATTTGAGTGCTATATTTAATCATTTTAAAAACTTCACCTATAAGTATTATTGATCTCTAATTCAGTTTTTTATAGAATTTTAACAGCAATTTAGTCGTTATAAATGGTAAAAAATCATTGTTTGTAGTAAAAATAATAGTATATTTGACATGTTTATATGAAAAGAGAAGACAAACAACGAGCAGACAGAGTCATTGAAGTTTTTAACAACTCAGGATTAAACCAAAGGCAATTTTCGGAACTCATAGGGGTTTCCCAACAATTGGTAAGCGCCGTAGTGAATTATACCAAAAAGCCTAATGCTACAATTTTACTTGCTATTATAGATCACATAGCAGATATAGACCCTGTTTGGCTATTTACAGGAACAGGAAGTAAAACAAGAAATCATAACATTAGCCATTTACAATTTCCACCAGAAGAATCACCAATCGAAATTCATATTAAAAAAATAGTTAGAAAAGAATTTGAAGAACTAACAAAAGATATCATTCAAAAATTGTTGAACATTGAAGATTCAATTAAAAACTCTAATTAATAACATAATTTTTTAGAAAATATCAATTTTTGCTTTCCCACAACTTTTGGTATTGATCCCTAAAACAATAGCATTTATTTAGTTTTTAAGCATAAAAAAACCTATCACAAGGATAGGTTTTATAGTACAATTTTGGGTGGAAGATGGGGCTCGAACCCACGACTTTCGGTACCACAAACCGACGCTCTAACCAACTGAGCTACAACCACCATTTGTTGCGGGTGCAAATATAAATATATTTTAAGTTTAAAAAAAAGAAAAAATTAAATTAATTTTTCAAAACTTTCTACAGCAACGTAACGCTCTGAAGTAAAACCTTCTGCAAAATCTACATTTATAAGCCTTCCTAAATCTCTTGCTCTATAATGTATGCTATCTATAAAATTTTTACTTGTTATAGGCGTTTCTGGTTCTTTGCTATTCGGGTTAAAAAATTGAGATGTATATGCCATCACAGCTTTTTCTTTAATATCAATAAAGCCACTAACATCAATTACAAAATCAGGTTCAATGTTTTTCCATTGTATGTAATGGTATACTTGTTTTGGTCTCCATTTTTCTTGTTGCTTCCCTTCTACTGTTGTTTTTATTTTTAATAATCCACTTAAAAAACAAGCATCAGATACTAATTTACTACCTTTTGGATGATCTATATGTCTATCATCAATTGAATTACATAAAACAATATCAGGCTGATATTTACGAATCATCTTTATAACTTCTATTTGATGCTCTTTATCATTTGTAAAAAAACCATCAGCAAAATGTAGATTTTCTCGAATACTAACGCCTAGTATTTGCGCTGCATTTTTAGCCTCTATATCTCTTAAATCTGCAGATCCACGAGTACCCAACTCTCCTCTTGTTAAATCTATAATCCCTATTTTTTTTCCTAAAGAAATTTCTTTGGCTATTGTAGCACCACAACCTAACTCCACATCATCAGGATGTGCGCCAAAGGCTAAAATATCTAATTTCATCATTTAATTTGTATCTGTATTTTTCTCTTTTGCCATATTTTTTCTAATATTTGATATTACTTTTTATAAATTAAAGAGAAATTGAAATCAAAAATAATCTTTTTATAATAATAATTTGCACTACTGGAATTTCTATTTCGTTTTCGTTTTTAATTTTCATCAAAATATGATTGATTTTTTATGAGAATGATAAAAATAATGACACCTTATGTTGTATGACATTCGTCATAAAAAAAGGGAATTAACCCCAGTAATTTTACATCAGTTAATAATAAAATAAATACAAAAAAAATTATGGTTTTAATGTTGATTATTCTAACAATTACTATTGGATTATTTGTTTGGGGAAAATATTCTCCAGATGTAGTAGCCTTAGTTTCTATGTTAAGTTTATTTTTATGTGGTATCTTAAATTTAAGTGAAACACTAAGTGGTTTTAGCAATCCTACAGTAATTATGATTGCCTCTTTATTTATTATAGGTGAAGGATTATCTCAAACAGGTTGGACAGCTTTAGCTGGTAAAAAATTGATTGGTTTAGCTAAGAAAAGCGTACCTAAATTATTAGTTATTATTACTTTAGGGTCTGGTGTTTTATCTGGCTTTGTAAGTAATACAGGTACAGTAGCTACTTTATTACCTGCAACTATTTCATCTGCATGGAGTATTGGTACCATGCCTTCAAAAATTTTGATACCTGTTGCCTTTGGTTCAAATACAGGTGGTTTATTAACATTAACAGGTACTCCACCAAACATTATTGCTAATAATGCATTGATTGATGCTGGCTATGAAGGTTTTTCTTTCTTTGAATTTGGTTTAATAGGCTTGCCTCTTTTAATCATTGCCATTGTATATTTTAGATTTATAGGTTTTAAGTTGCTTCCTAAAAACAAAACAAATAATAAACCTATCAATATAGATTCAACCTTGCACGAATGGATTGAAGCCTATCAAATAGAAAACGATTATTATCGTTTAAGAATACGTTCTTTTTCTAACTTAATTAACACAAAACTGAGTGATTGGGATTTAGAAAACAAGTATCAGGTTAATATTATTAGATTAAAAAGAAGACATCCAAATCGTTTAAAAGGAACACAACCTTATATCGAGTTTCCTGAAGATGATACCGAATTAAGATATCATGATATTTTAACGGTAAAAGGTTCTACAGAACATATTAATGAACTGATGCTTACGTTTAGTTTAGGTTTATTACCAAAAGAGTCTGCCAAATCAGAAATTAGAAATAATTTAATTAACCAAGAGGTTGGTGTTGCTGAAATATTAATTACGCCTAAATCTTTTTTAGTGGGTAGAAAAATAAAAATGCGTGAATATTTTAAGCGTTATGAAATTCAGCTTTTAGCAATGTCTAGAAATAAAAAGCCATTCTTAGAAGAAGAAATGAGAGTAAATGCAGGAGATAGTTTTATTATTAGAGGGCCTTGGGAAAAAATAGAAGAATTAAAAACCGATTATAAAAACACTGTTGTAGTAGGTAGTCCTGAAGAAATGTTAAAAGACGTTGATAGTTTAACACCAAAATCTTACGTTGCTTTAGGAGCTTTAATTTTAATGATTGTTTTGTTGGTTGTTAAAGCTGTACCAGGCGCTATTGCTGCATTAATTTGTGCAGGAATTGTATTATTTACAGGTTGTGTACCTTTTACAAAAGCTTACAAAAGCATTAGCTGGGTTAGTGTTGTAATGATTGCAGCTATGATACCTATGGGTGTTGCCATTCAAAAAACAGGTACTGCAGAATTAATTTCCAATTCTTTAATTGGTATGTTAGGTAAAGATAACCCTACGCTTTTATTGGGTGGTATTTTCTTGTTAACTACTACTTTTAGTCAGTTTATTAACAACTCTGCAACAGCTGTTTTAATGGCTCCAATTGTTTTGTTAGCTGCTCAAACTTTAGGTATTTCTCCAGAACCATTACTAATTACAATTGCCATAAGCGCATCTACCGCATTTTTAACACCAATTGGTACAACCACAAATGCAATGGTTATGAGCTCTGGAAATTATAAATTTATGGATTATTTAAAAGTTGGAGCACCATTATTAGTCATATTTTTTATAACAACTATGGTGTTAGTGCCAATTATTTGGCCTTTTTAAGCTAAGATTTTTACATAAAAAAAGCGAAGAATTAATTCTTCGCTTTTTTTATGGCTTGCTCTATATCTGCAATTAAATCTTTGGTTTCTTCTATACCCACTGAAAATCGTATTAATCCATCTTTTATACCTCTTGCCAAACGTTCCTCTTCACTTAATAAAGCGTGTGTTGTTTGGGCAGGGCTAACAGTGGTACTTTCTAAACCTGCTAAACTCATAGAAGGTTTTATCAATTGTAAACTTCTTTGAAACCCCATGGCATCAATAGTTGAAGATAATTCAAAAGACAACATCGCCCCAAAACCTTTCATTTGTTTTTTTGCGATTTTATACTGTGAATGACTTTTTAAACCAGGATAATATACAGCATCAATATCAGAAGAACCTTCTAAATATTCTGCCATTTTCTGTGCATTTTCAGTTTGTGCTTTTACTCGTAAGTTTAAAGTTTTTAAACTTCGTTCTAACAACCAAACGGTTTGATCGCTTAAATTTCCACCTAGATTTATGGCAGTTTTCCAAATTTGTTCAATATGTATAGCTGACGCTGCAACTGCACCTGCTGAAATATCAGAATGCCCTCCCATATATTTTGTTGCTGAATGAATTACAATATCAATTCCGAAATTAAACGGATTTTGATTGATGGGAGATGCAAACGTATTATCAATCATGGTTACAATCGATTTTTCTTTAGCAACTTCGGCTATGGCTTTCATATCTGTAATTCCTAATAACGGATTTGAAGGTGTTTCAATATATAAAATCTTGGTGTTTTCTTTAATTAGAGGGATAAAATCTTCCACTTTATCAGATTCTGTAAAAGAATACTCAATTCCGTATTTATCAAATTCAGAAACAATAAAATTATACGTTCCCCCATAAATCACTTGCTGAATAATAACATGATCACCATGTTTTAAAAATGCCAACATTGCAGAAGATATTGCAGCCATACCAGATGTAAAAATCAATGCATCTTCCGTGTGTTCTAGAGCAGCAATTTTTTTACATAACATTTCTTGATTAGGGGTATTGTAATAACGTGGGTAACGTTTTACGGCCACATTATCAAAGGCATACGATGTAGACATATATATAGGAGAAACTGCTCCTTTAAATTGTTCATCTTGTACTTCGCCAACATGAACACATGTTGTATTTATACCTAGTTTTTTAGAATCTTTCATTAAACTGAATTTATAATGGCTAAATTAACAATTCTTAAAAATATAATCTCTTAAAATTTCAATATCTTCGTAATATGATATCAGTATTAATTGTGGGTAAGGGAAAAGTTGGCATGCATTTATACAATGCTTTTTTAGGTATTGATGCTATAAATGTAACTCTAATCAGTTCTAGATCATTAGAAAACCTCATAGAAGCAGCTATTACAATCGTTGCAGTTTCAGATGATGCAATAGCCAAGGTATCCTCTAAAATAAAAAACAATTTTGTGGTACACACCTCTGGTAGTATTGCCATGACTGATTTAGAAAACCCCAATAAAAAAGGTGTTTTTTATATGTTACAAACTTTTTCTGAAGATAAAAAAGTAGATTTTAATAAGGTTCCGTTTTGTTTAGAAGCCGAAAACAAAAATGATTTGCAATTATTACAACGTTTAGCAAAATATTTAGGAAATAAAATCTATACTATTAATTCTGAACAACGCAAAGTATTGCACGTTGCAGCAGTTTTTGTAAATAACTTTACCAACCATTTCTATAAAATTGGGAGTGATATTTGTAAACAAAATAATGTACCCTTTGAAATTTTATATCCATTAATACAAGAAACTTCAGAAAAGATTCAAAAAATATCTCCAGAAAAAGCCCAAACAGGACCAGCGATAAGAAATGATCAAACAACCATAAAAAATCACTTAAATTTGTTGAATGAAAATCAGCAAGAAATTTATAAAATTCTAACAAGATCAATTCAAAAATCAGTTAAACCCTAAAATATTATCTCTATTTTTAGTAGAGATATCTTATTAAAATATGGAAATTAGTTACAAACAACGCTTACCTAAAATATCAACTTTTATTTTTGATGTAGATGGTGTATTAACCAACGGAATGTTAACCATTATGCCAAGTGGAGAATTGGTAAGACACATGAATGTAAAAGATGGTTATGCAATGAAAACTGCTTTAAACAAAGGCTTTAAAGTTTGCATTATATCTGGAGGAACAAACCAAGCTGTAAAAAGTAGGCTGGCTGCTCTAGGTATTGAAGATATTTATTTAGGAGCTCACAACAAAATACAACAATATTCCGAAATTATAGAAAAGTATAATCTATCTTCTGAAGAAGTTTTATATATGGGTGATGATATTCCTGATGTACCAGTAATGCAAAAAGTAGGAATGCCAGCATGTCCAAACGATGCAGTTCCTGAAGTTCAAAAAAAATCGAAATATATTTCTAACCTTAAAGGAGGTGAAGGTTGTGTAAGAGATGTTATTGAACAAGTTTTAAAAGTTCAAGGTAAATGGGACGATTATTTTGATGCAACTTTATGATTTTAAAATAATTTTTACGTCATAAATCAACAAAAATAGTGTTTGGTTTAAGCGAAGACCATATGTATAAAGTAACTTTATTTTTTTAATGATGTGTGTTACACTTACCGTGAATTCACAAACAATTTTCGGAAAATGGAACAATAGAGACGAAAACACAGGAAAAGTAGATTCTGTTGTTGAAATCTATGAAAAAAATGGCTTTGCTTTTGCTAACATCATAGATATTACAGATCCAAAATTAAATGCCGCACTTTGTACCAAATGTAAAGGAAGCGTAAAAAACAAGCCGGCATTGGGGTTAACTGTTTTATATGAGTTAGAAAAAAAGAAGAATAAATGGGGGGTTATGGTCTAGATCCAAGAAGTGGTCATTATTTTAACGTTAATATTAAGCTAGAAAAAGCTAATAAACTAAAAATAAGAGAATACGCAAGAATTCCTATTTTTGGAAAAACCGTATATTGGGATAGCGTAAATTAAACTTTACAATTCATAATAACTTTTTATTGCAAAACATTAATAATATGAAAAAAACATTTTTAACAATGATTGTTTTAACTATAACAATTACAGTAAACTCACAAACTATTTTTGGAAAATGGAACTCTACAAATGATGAAACAGGAAAAGTAGATTCTGTAATAGAAATGTACAAAAAGAATGGCAAAGCCTATGCTAAAATCATCGAAATTAAAAACCCTGACCGAAAAAATGCAGTATGTGAATTATGTGAAGGAGAAAATAAAGGCAAACCTATTTTAGGCTTAGAAATTTTAACAGGATTAGAAAAAGATGGCGACGAGTGGTCTGGAGGAGAAATTTTAGACCCAAGAAATGGAAAAATCTATAAATGTTATATTGAGTTGGTTAAACCCAATAAATTAAAATTACGTGGTTATGTTGGTTTTTCTTTATTAGGTAAAACAAAGTACTGGAAAAGAGCTGAATAGATAGAATAGTTCGTATTCAGTGTTCAGTGTTCAGTGTTCAGTGTTCAGTGTTCAGTGTTCAGTGTTCAAAAGTAAAAAAATGCATTTCAAAGTCTTCCCTTTGGGAAGATTTAGATAAGATTTAATTCTTCTCCTCAAGCATTGGTACAAAAGCAAAATCACCCAATTCGTGTTTTTCAAATTCTTTGGCAGATTTTCTGATAAACAAAGTCATAATTTGTTTGGTATCTCCCACAGGTATTAACAGCATCCCTCCTACTTTTAACTGAGCCAATAAAGGATTTGGCACATAAGGTGCACCAGCAGTAACTATTATTTTATCAAAAGGTGCTTTTTCTGCCCAGCCAATGTAACCATCACCAAAAATAAATTTTTTAGGTTTGTAACCTAAAGTGGGTAAAAAACGAGATGTTTTTTTAAACAATTCATTTTGTCTTTCAATGGTATACACTTCTGCTTTTAATTCTAACAAAACTGCTGTTTGGTAACCAGAACCCGTACCAATTTCTAAAACTTTGTCGCCCTTTTTTATGGCTAAAGTTTGCGATTGAAATGCTACAGTATAAGGCTGTGAAATGGTTTGTTCTGCAGCAATAGGAAAAGCTTTGTCTTGATAAGCGTGAGACTCAAAACTAGAGTCTATAAACAAATGTCTTGGAATTTTTCTGATGGCATTTAACACATTTTCATCTATAATTCCTTTAGCTTTTAAAACTGTAGCTAGTTGGTTTCGAAGTCCTTGGTGTTTTGCTGTATCTCTCAATTGTATTTTAATTTCAGAAGCCTAAATGTAGTAATAAATTCTTATAAAATTGTATCTTTGTTTAGTCTGATTTTTTTTCAGATGATAAAATAAAAACAAATTTCTTTTCGACAAGATATAGAACAATTCACATCATTAAACAAGATTGTTTTACTTTGTTCGCGATGATAAAATAATAGAATTTATGTTAAAAGTTGGCGTTTTAGGAGCTGGTCATTTAGGAAAAATACATTTAAAATTATTAAAACAATCTAAAAAATACAACTTGGTTGGTTTTTATGACCCTTCTGAAGCGAATGCCAAAAAAGTGGTTGAAGATTTTGGATACACCTTTTTCGACTCAATTGATGCTTTAATTGATGCTGTAGAAGTAGTTGATATAGTAACTCCTACTCTTTCTCATTTTGATTGCGCAAAAAAAGCAATTGAAAAAGGACGTCATATTTTTATTGAAAAACCCATTGCTAAAACAGTTTCTGAAGCTGAAGATATAAGAGCTTTAGCAAATGAATATAACGTTAAAGGGCAAGTTGGTCATGTAGAGCGTTTTAATCCTGCTTTTACAGCTGTAAAAGACAAAATAAACAACCCTATGTTTATTGAAACCCACAGATTGGCCGAATTTAATCCAAGAGGTACAGATGTGCCTGTGGTATTAGATTTGATGATTCATGATATAGATATTATTTTATCTTGTGTAAACTCGAAAGTAAAAAATGTACACGCAAGCGGAATTTCTGTAATTTCTGAAACTCCTGATATTGCTAACGCAAGAATAGAATTTGAAAATGGTTGTGTGGCTAATTTAACTTCGAGTAGAATTTCTATGAAAAACATGCGTAAAACTCGTTTTTTTCAAAAGGATGCTTATATTTCTGTAAACTTTTTAAGCAAAGAATCTGAAATTGTAAGAATTAAAGATGCTCCTGAAAATCCGGATGAATTTGCTATGATTTTAAAAAATGACGAAGGTGTTGAAAAACAAATTTATTTTGAAAATCCAGAAGTTACCACTAACAACGCGATATTAGATGAGTTAGAAACATTTGCTGATGCCATAAAAAATAATACAACACCAATTGTTACACTAAGTGCTGGTACTGAAGCTTTACGAATTGCACAATTGGTAATTGATTCTTTTAAATCAGAAAAAGACATTAATTTATAGCCATTAGTTGGTAAAAAAGTGCGTTAGGGATTGAACGCGTGTTTGAGCTCTTACGCTTTTGGGCGTAAAGCGAGTAGTGAAAGCCCGTTAAAACGCCAAATAATTTTAAACCTTTTTAAATATGAAAAATATAGCTGTAATTGGTGCTGGAACCATGGGAAATGGAATTGCACACACGTTTGCACAATGTAATTATAAGGTACATTTGATTGATATTTCTGAAGATGCTTTGCAAAAAGGGCTGGCTACCATTTCTAGAAACTTAGATAGAATGATTGCTAAAGAAAAAATTTCTGAAGCTGATAAAACCAACACATTAAACAATATTTTTACTTTTACAAATATTACTGAAGGAGCTAAAAAAATGGACTTAGTGGTTGAAGCTGCTACAGAAAACGCTGTTTTAAAGTCTAAAATATTTAAAGAATTAGATGAAGTCTGTGATGCAAATACAATTTTAGCAACCAATACATCTTCTATTTCCATTACTCAAATTGCGGCTGTTACCAACAGACCAAATAAAGTAATTGGGATGCATTTTATGAACCCTGTACCAATTATGAAATTGGTAGAAATTATTAGAGGTTACAACACTACTGATGAAGTAACCAAAATCATTGTTAACCTTTCTAAACAAATTGGTAAAATTCCTGTTGAAGTAAATGATTATCCTGGTTTTGTTGCCAACAGAATTTTAATGCCTATGATTAACGAATCTATAGAAACGTTATACAATGGTGTTGCTGGTGTTGCAGAAATTGATACGGTTATGAAATTAGGAATGGCACACCCAATGGGACCTTTACAATTGGCAGATTTTATTGGTTTAGATGTATGTTTATCTATTTTAAACGTAATGTATGATGGGTTTAAAAACCCTAAATATGCTCCTTGCCCACTGCTGGTAAATATGGTAATGGCAGGAAAATTAGGTGTAAAATCTGGTGAAGGTTTTTACGATTATACTGAAAGCAAAAAAGCTGAAAAAGTGGCTAAAATGTTTAGTTGATACTCAAATGATTAAACAATTTATTTTAGTTCTTTTTTTACTGTCTTCTTTTTTAGCGTTTAATCAAAATAAAAAGGATTCTCAACTAACCCCTTTTAAAATAGGTTTTTTGTATAATTTTGCAACCAATGAGAATTTCTTAAATGATGATTCTGATTATGATTACACTACAAACACCTTTAAATTACAGGCTTTTTACAAATTGACAAAATGGAAAGGTTTAAATATTGAATTGATGGTACAACCTCAAGTTCAATTCTTAAAACATCAATTGTTAAATAGGTGGTATGTAACTCCAGATCAAGATAATTTTCAAGATAAAATTGATGAATTTACAAAATCAAAAAAAATGAATTTGTATGGAGTTGATTTTGGCTTTGCGTTTAAAAAACAACTTGTAAAAAAATTAGACATTCAAGGAACCATAAGTTTGGGGTTGAATTATATTGATACTAGAACAGAACGTTTGGCTAAAGGATTTACATTTAATGAAAATTTTTCTTTAGGCTTTTCTTATCAAATACTTTCTAAATCTTATCTTTATTTAGGCTCTAATCTTTTTGGTCATGTTTCTAATTTAGATTTTAAACAACCCAATGATGGGTATAATATTTTAGGTTTTGAAATTGGTTGGTCTTTTTTACTTTAAAAAAACTGCCTAAAAAGCAAATTTACTTGTTATTTTGAGTGAAGTCGAAAAATCTATCTATTTGATGATCAAAAAATAAGATTTCTCCATTACAGTCGAAATGACAGGGATTTTATACTTTTTAGACAGCCTCTTTAAAATTGATAGTAATTACATGAATTTAGCCTAACCAAGAATTTAACATCCAGATTGTTTTTTCTTGTTCAGATATAAAATCGCTCATCATGGCATTTGTGCCTTCATCATCTGCATCTGCTGATACCTCTAAAATTTCTCTTTCTATTTTTAATAATTCAGATAAAGAGTTTACTACTAATTCAACTCCGTCTGTGTCTTTAGAAATATTTTTTCCTACAGGTACAGAAGCATTTTCTATATAATCTGTAAACGTGTGTAAAGGTTTGCCTTGTAGCGTTAAAATACGTTCTGCAATTTCATCAATTTTAACTTGAGAATCTGTATAAAACTCTTCAAACTTTAAGTGTAATTCAAAAAAGTTTTTCCCTTTAATATTCCAGTGTAAGCCTCTTAAACTTTGATAATAAATTTGAAAATTTGCTAACAAACCATTTAATTTATCAACTAAAATCTCATTTTTTTCTTTGTTTAAACCTAATATTGTTGTCTTCATTATTTATTGTGTTTTGATAGTACAAATTTATAAAAAATTTAAACTGATAACTTATTATTATTATTGATAGATTTAATATCTTTATCAGAAATTATTATTTAATGACTATTACCCAATTAAAATACGTATTATCTGTTGCTGAATATAAAAATTTTACAATAGCCGCAGAACATAGTTTTGTAACTCAGCCAACATTGAGTATGCAAATTCAAAAGCTTGAAGACGAGTTAGATATACAAATATTTAATCGTTCTAAAAAACCCATAGAATTAACAGATGTGGGTAAAAAAATTGTAGAACAAGCAAAAGTTATTGTTGATGAAAGTAATCGGATTTTAGATATAGTACATCAACAAAAAGGCTTTATTGGTGGAGAGTTTCGTTTGGGAATTATTCCTACAATTATGCCCACCTTACTGCCCATGTTTTTATATAATTTTACCAAAAAATATCCGAAAGTAAAGTTAATTATTGAAGAATTAACTACAGAAGAAATTATAAGAAAACTATCTGACGGACATGTAGATGCTGGTATTGCTGCAACTCCCTTAGAAAATGAAGGTATTAAAGAAAGACCTTTGTACTACGAACCTTTTGTGGGCTTAATTCCTCAAAACCATAGATTATTTAATAAAAAACAAATTTCTGAAGATGAATTAGAAATGGAAGATATTTTATTATTAGAAGATGGCCATTGTTTTAAAGAGAGCGTTATTAATTTGTGTAGAGCACACAAAATAGATAATAAAAAAGGTTTTCAGCTAGAAAGTGGAAGTTTTGACACCCTTATAAAACTTTCTAAAGAAGGTTTAGGGATGACTTTATTACCTTATTTACATACGTTAGATTTAAACGAAAACGATAAAAAACATTTACGTGAATTTACCTCGCCACCACCTGCAAGAGAAGTGAGTTTAATTTATCACAAATCGCAATTAAAAATGCAATTAATAGAAGCTTTAAAGAAAACTATTGATGGTGTTGTAAAAGGTGCAATTGCTTTTTCTGATGTTAAAATTATTAGTCCTTTGCAAAAAAAATAAAACTATTTAAAACAAGTGATTAACTATTACTAAATAAGTATTTTTTTTAACATAATCTCCTGTTATTCTGATAGTAAAAAAACCTAATCTAAAGCATTTGTTTAGATTAGGTTTTTTTGGTTTTAGTAAATTTTAGATTAAAAATATATGCTAATCATACATTGAATCTCGTAGTTCTTTAATTTTTTTATCCGATAAATATTCATCAAAAGTAGTATATCTATCAATAGCTCCTTTAGGAGTTAATTCTATAATTCTATTAGCAACAGTTTGCGCAAATTCATGATCGTGTGTAGATAATAAAACTGTTCCTTTAAAATTAATTAAGGAGTTGTTTAAGGCTTGTATCGATTCTAAATCTAAGTGATTTGTTGGCTCGTCTAATAATAAAATATTTGCTCTTTTCATCATCATTCTAGATAACATACAACGCACTTTTTCTCCTCCAGATAAAACGTTACTTTTCTTTAAAGCTTCTTCTCCAGAAAAAATCATTTTTCCTAAAAATCCTCTTAAAAAAACTTCTTCACGTTCTTCTTCAGTTTGCGCATATTGTCTTAACCAATCTACCAAATTTAAACTTCCATCCTGAAAAAATGAAGAATTATCTAACGGTAAATACGATTGAGTTGTGGTTACACCCCAAGAAAATTTTCCTCCATCAGCTTCTTCATTTCCAGTTACAATTTGGTAAAATGCGGTTACAGCTCTAGAGTTTTTAGAAATTACAGCTACTTTATCTCCTTTATTAAGGTTGATATGAATATTGTCGAACAATTTTTCGCCTTCAAATTCTTTACTTAAGCCTTCTACATTTAAAATTTGGTCTCCAGCTTCTCGATCTCTTTCAAAAATAATTGCAGGATAACGTCTACTAGAAGGTTTTATATCTTCAACATTTAACTTCTCGATCATTTTTTTTCGAGAAGTAGCCTGTTTCGATTTTGCTACGTTTGCAGAAAAACGTCTGATAAATTCTTCTAATTCTTTCTTTTTATCTTCTGCTTTTTTGTTTTGTTGCGCTCTTTGTTTTGCGGCTAATTGACTCGATTCGTACCAAAATGTATAATTACCAGAATAATGGTTTATTTTTCCATAATCGATATCAGAAATATGTGTACAAACTGCATCTAAAAAGTGTCTGTCATGCGATACTACAATTACACAATTGTCGTAATTTGCTAAAAAGTTTTCTAGCCAATTAATGGTTTCAAAATCCAAATCGTTGGTAGGCTCATCCATAATTAACACATCAGGATTACCAAAAAGCGCTTGTGCAATTAATACACGTACTTTTTGTTTACCATCTAAATCTTTCATTAACGTATAATGTAAATCTTCAGAAATCCCTAAGTTAGATAGCATTGCAGCAGCATCAGAATCTGCATTCCAACCATTCATTTCTTCAAAAACAATTTGAAGCTCTCCAATTTTTTCTGCATTTTCATCAGTATAATCAGCATATAAAGCATCTATTTGTTTTTTAATTTCAAATAGTTCTTTGTTACCCATTACAACTGTTTCTAAAACAGGAAATTCATCAAACTCATTATGGTTTTGAGATAAAACAGACATTCTTTTGCCTGGTTCTAAATGTACTTGTCCAGAAGTTGGTTCTTGCTTACCAGAAAGAATCTTTAAAAAAGTAGATTTTCCTGCTCCATTTGCACCAATAATTCCATAACAGTTACCTGTTTGAAATTTGGTATTTACTTCATCAAACAAAATACGTTTTCCAAATTGTACGGATAGGTTAGAAACTGATAACATAATTCTATTTTAAATTTCTGCAAAAGTAATAAATTGATTTTTCTTAAATAGCTCAATTTAAAGCTCATTTCTTAAAAAAAGTAGATTTATTTTTAACAGCGCATTAACAAAACAAATAGGGTTCTATAGTTAAATTTGTAGCCTATACTTTGAGAACACTTATATGACAAAAAACTTAATATTACTATTTAAAATTTTATTGTTTTTTTTCTTAATTAGTTGTAATACAAGCAAAAAAGACACTCAAACTTTTTTTGGTGGTAAAATTATTAATCCTAAATCTAATCAGGTAATTTTGTACACTATGGAAAAAGTGATAGATACTTTTTTCTTAGACAATAAAAATAAATTTATTGGTAAAATTGATAATGCTAATGAAGGTTTGTATCATTTTTCTCATGGTGATGAAAATCAATATGTGTACATAGAACCCGAAGATAGCCTAATGTTGCGATTAAATACTTGGGATTTTGACGAGTCATTGGTTTTTGCTGGTAAAGGAGCAGAAAGAAATAATTTTTTAATTGATTGTTTTTTAGAGAACGAAATTGACGGCAAACTTTTTTATCACTACAATAAATTGCCTCCAAATATTTTTACAAATAAAGTAGATTCTTTATTGGCTGTAAAAATGGATACTTATAATGATTATATTCAGAGTCATCCAAAAGAAACTTTTGGCTATAGAGAAATATTAAAAACTGCATTAACATACCCTATTTATGCGCGTTTAGAAAGGTACCCTTACATCAATGCAAAATATACAAATAACGGTAATTTCCCTGAATTGAACGAAACATTTTACGATTACAGAAAAAATATTACCATCAATAAGGATTCTTTAATGTACTTTCCTCCGTACACAAAATTTATTAGAAATTACTTGTATAATAAAACCTATTCCTTGGGTCACCCCCCAATGAAAAAGGAATATTCTTCTAAATTTACGATTGATTTACTGAAAACAATTGATGAGAATATAACTGTTGAAAAAACAAAAAATGCCATTTTAAGACAAACAATTATTAGTCATTTTTTTAATAAATCTAGTTGTAATCTTGATAAAGAATCTTTTAATACATTTTTAAAACTTTCTACTAATAAAAAAGATAAAGAACTAATTTCTAGTTTAATTAAAGATGTAAAATCTGTACCAGCTCACAAAAAGTTACCTAATTTTAAAGTGACCAATTATAACAATGCTTCTCATCAAATTGCAGACATTATAAAAAATAAAAACACTTTATTATTTTTCTGGAGTCCTGAATATGTTTCTCAAGCCTATATTATTAAAAGAATCAAATATTTATCTAATAATTATCCTAATATTAACTTTATTCAGGTAAAAATAGATGGAGATCATGATGATAGAATTCAAAAAATTGATATTAAAAATCAATATTATTTGCAATCAGATAGTGATGCGCACCAATTTTTAACCAGTAAAATGCCACGTTCTATATTAGTAAATAAGCATGGTAAGGTTATAAATGCATATGCTACAATATCTTCTAGAAATTTAAATCCTTATCTCAAAGAATTGAATGATAACTAATTCTGCGTTTTAAACTTCAATTATTATATTATTTAAACTACCTTTGCACGATTTTAATTTTGTGAGATCACAATAAGAAATCAAGTCGATATATAAACTGATTTGCAGGTGGGCGTTCTGTGAATCTACAAAAACACAGACATGTCAACATTTTTAGAATTAGGCTTAAAAGAGCCTATAAACAAAGCATTAACAGATTTAGGTTACGAAAAACCAACTGTTATACAAGAAAAAGCAATACCTCAAATTATGTCTTCTACAGACGATTTAAAAGCGTTTGCACAAACAGGAACAGGAAAAACAGCAGCATTTAGTTTACCTATTTTACAACAAATTGATGAAAATCAAAGTAATGTACAAGCCATTATTTTGTCACCAACAAGAGAGTTGGCCGTTCAAATAGGTAATAATATTAAAGATTTTACTAAATATTTAAAAAACATAAAAGTTACTACTGTTTATGGTGGTTCTAGTATGGAAGAACAAATAAGATCTTTAAAAAAAGGATCTCAAATTGTTGTTGGAACACCAGGTAGAACTGTAGATTTAATCAACAGAAGAGCTTTAAAGTTGGGCAATGTACAGTGGTTGGTTTTAGATGAAGCCGATGAAATGCTAAACATGGGCTTTAAAGAAGAGTTGGATAAGGTTTTAGAAGCTACACCAGAAACCAAACAAACCTTATTATTTTCTGCAACTTTTCCTAGAGAAGTAGAAGCTATTGCTAGAAACTACATGGTTAAACCTGTTGAAATTACATCGGGTGAAAAAAATAAAGGTTCGGATAATGTAGAACACGAATTTTACGCGGTTTCTGAAAGAACTCGCTATCCTGCATTAAAAAGAATTGCAGATTTAAACCCAGATATTTATGCCATTATTTTCTGTAGAACTCGTAGAGAAACGCAAGAAGTAGCAGATAATTTAATAAAAGATGGTTATAATGCTGATGCTTTGCATGGAGATTTATCTCAGGCACAGAGAGATTCTGTTATGGGTAAATTCCGTAAAAAAACCATTCAAATCTTAGTAGCTACAGATGTTGCTGCACGTGGATTAGATGTTACTGAATTAACACATGTGATTAATCATAAGTTACCAGATCAAATAGAAAATTACACACACAGAAGTGGTAGAACTGGTAGAGCTGGAAATAAAGGAATTTCTATAGTTTTAGTAAATAATAAAGAAAAAGGGAAACTAAGACCAATAGAAAGAATCATTAAAAAGAAATTTGTTGAAGGTAAAGTACCTTCTGGTAAAGAAATTGTTCAAAATCAATTAATGAATTTGATTGATAAGGTTCAAAAAACAGAAGTTAATGCATCTGAAATCAATGAATTTTTACCAAATATTTACGACAAACTTGCCGATTTAAATAGAGAAGAACTTATTCAAAAATTTGTTTCTTTAGAGTTTAATACCATGTTGGCCTATTACGAAAATGCTAAAGACTTAAATGATTTAGGTAGAGATAATTCTAGAAGAAGAGAAACTGCTGAAAACATGACACGCTTTTTTATCAATATTGGTAGAAAAGATAGTTTAAACCCAGCAAAATTAATAGGTTTAATAAACGATCAAGAAATTGGCGATAAAATTGAAATTGGTGCCATTGATATTTTAGATACTTTTTCTTTCTTTGAGATAGATAAAAACTTTGAATCTAAAACTTTAGAAGCCTTTGGCAACAATCAACCAGACTTTGATGGACGTTCTGTAAACATAGAAATTACCAAAAAAGAACGATCTGGAGGTGGTAGAAGAGGAGGAAAAAAAACTTTTGGTAAAAAAGATGGTGGTTTTGGAAGACGTAGAAGTTCTTCGAAAAGAAGTGATGATAGAGGTAGCAGAGAAAGATCTGATAGACGCTCTTCTGATAAACCAAGAAGTTCTGGCGACAGAAAATCTGGTGGTTTTGGCAGAAGACGCAGAGAGAGATAAGTAAAATCTAAAAAAGCCTCACAAAATATGAGGCTTTTTTTTTAGATTATAGTTTATTATTGATTTTGACACTTTCCCATCAAGTGTGTAAGTTAAAAATTACAGGATTAGATTTTTCATAGTTTAATCCTGTTTTCAAATATA
>NZ_JBTLRD010000080.1:0-1168 GCF_054584775.1 Polaribacter litoreus
CCTAACGTTGTTGTATATGATTTGTTGCGTGATTTAAGCACCTAATTTACCAAATAAAAACCGAATAGAAAATCCGCGAGGATTTTCGTAAGCAGGCTAGAACTAGCAATAAATTATATACGGTGTTAGCACCTGTTATTTTTTTAACCATTGAAATCCGTGAATATTAAATTCACCACGTTCTTTCAAATTAAGTTCAATTGAGGTAGAATATGGGAAACCTCGAAAATCAGTTTCTTGTATTGTTATTTTCTTTAAATTCTTTTTTTCGCTGAATCGAATTTCTTTAAACCCGTTTCCAATAGTATCTTGAATAATTATCATAGATGTGTTTAAAGGTTCCTTGAACTCAAATGGTTCAGTTAAGGGGTGATTCATAACGATTATGATTTTATTTGAATTTAAATTAATAGTTGAATTTAGTTTATTGCCAAAAGTAAATTCAATTTCATTTCCAGCATTTTTTTCCAATTTATAGAAATCATAATTTGGATGATCAGTTGAAATCAGTTTAGATTGAGAAACTCTAAAAAAAGTATCAGTCCAAAAACTTCCAGTCAAGTTTTGCTCGAGAATTACTCTGGCTTCATTTTCAGATAATCCATAATTTATAAGGTCTTGAATACTCGATTTTCCTTCTTCATTTGGTGAATGTGAAAGACAAATTATATCATAATTTTGATTTTCAGCTAGATTATCTTTTACCTGATAAGTTATTTTATAAACTGCAATCGATAACCCGACAACTATAAAAATAATAAAAAGATGACGAGTATTAAATTTACTTTGAGATTTAGTTAGTAGGAATAGATTAGCAACATTAACTCCGATTAGCCAACATATTTGGAAAGGAAAGCTAATTGCTCCAATCCAAGGTCCAAATACAAACCATAAAATTAGAATGAAAAGAATGGTTTGTACAATAGAAAAAATGATTGAAAGTGTAAAACCGAAAAAGTAATGCACTTTTTCAAATGCTTTTTGATAAAGTCCAATTATTGATAGGGAAAACGATGATAAAATAAATGAATAAAAAGTAAAAGGTAAAACATCTCCTTTTCCAAATCCGTCGTTCGATTCAACATAAAACCAAGCAATTAAACTAGAGGTAATTGTTAATAATAAAATGTATATAATATTCTTCAAGGCAATTAATTGGTGCTAACGT
>NZ_JBTLRD010000081.1:0-1076 GCF_054584775.1 Polaribacter litoreus
TTTGAAAAACAAAATATTACTAAAATTATTATAAATCTATTCACTTTCGGATTTGCATTTACATTGTTGGCAACGTGATTGTGTATGATTTCGTTGCGTGTTTAAGCACTAAAGTTAACAAATAAATCACAGATAGAAAGTCCGCGAGGACTTTCGTAAGTAGGCTATAACTAGCAATGAATTATACACGGTGTTAGGCAACGTATTTTATAAATCTCTATTTTTTGATGTTAGATTTATTCCAAATCCAATGCTAAACCAAGTTTCTTCATTATATATCCAATCTTTTCCTGCTTGTCCTGGTGCATAATCTTTCCCAACTAACAACCCAATGTTAAAACCATTTAAATCTAAAATTATTCCTGTTGACCAAGTTAAACCTAAAGTCGTAGAAGTAGCAGATTCAGGTGTTGTATTTGAACTATTTATTGATAAAAGACTTGTTCCAAGAGTAAATGTTGGAACAGTTAAATAATATGGATTTGTTTTACTTAAAGGAAATCGATATCCAATGTATTGTCCAAGAGAAATGTCAGTAGATAATTCCCAAGGAACAGTGTTCGTGTCATCAATTTTCTTTTCAGGTCTTATTTTTATTGGCGCTAATAAAGTTCCAGAAACCAAACTTCCGTTTTTCTGTTTATGTAAAACATTAAGTTTGTCTTTTTTGACGAAATATGTAATTCCGTCATTAGTTGCATTTACATAGTTGTCATCTCCTTGTGTTAATTGAGTGTCTTTTGTGATTTTTAAAAACTTAATGTAGATATTATCGTCTACAGTTTCTATATAACGATATTTCAACCCAGCTTTTGCAGTTCGAGTTTTTATATTCGCTCCATCTAAATAATTAACGGTCAAATCGATTGTTGTTTTATAAGATTTTCTTAAAGTCCAACTTTGGTCTTGAGCATAAACTGTAGTTCCTAAAAAAAAGATTGCAATAAGTAGTAATTTTGATTTCATAATATTTGGTTGTTGATTGGTTTATATGTTGCCTAACGTTTTGGTGTATTATTTGTTGCGTAAATTTAGCGAAAAAAAAGCTATTTAGACTAAAACTTTAGCGTTTCCGA
>NZ_JBTLRD010000082.1:0-1076 GCF_054584775.1 Polaribacter litoreus
TTTTTTGCAATCTTATATTTTCCTTCGGAAAATAACGATGGCACAAAATCGCAACTTTTAATACACATAAACGTTAGGTGTTATTTAAAAAATGAGTAGATTTTCAAAAAAATATGGGTTCGACGAAAAAGTCAGTAAAGAAATTATTGAGGATTTTCCTGAATGGACAAGAGTTGCATTATTACAAATTCTAGAAGATTTACTTTATGTAGATATGGATTCTAGATATTCTAGTGAAAATAGACCATTAGGTATTAAAAAAATACACAAAGATTTTTCAAGTATTACAAGAATAGAAATGGACCAAGATGATTATGATTCTTGGTTGTGCCAAGAGAGACTTTTCGACCATTTAAAATCAACACCTTGGTATTATGTTTATGATTTCATTGAGCTTGTTTCTAAAGAATTGAAATTGAATGAAATTAACTATCTATTTGAGGACGAAAAATTAAAAGAATTTGGGTTCAATTCGTTTCAAAAAAAAATCAATGACCTTTTTAAAGAAGACAACTTTGTCTGGAGATTAAATGAAAAAGGAGAAATTTCTAGAAATATACCAGAAGTTTTACTAAAAACAGTTACTACAGCAGAAAACGAACTTGAAGATAAATTTGAACCTGCTCGTAATCATTATAAAAAAGCAATTAATTATATTTTCTCAATTCCAATTGATTCTGAAAATGGAATTAAAGAAATAGTTAGTGCAATTGAAAGCATTGGACGAACAATTTATCCCAAAACTAGTACATTAGGTCAAGTAATTAAAGAATTAAAAAAAGAATCTGAATTCCCTAAATTATTGGTTGATGTTATTGATAAAATATACATTTTTTCAAATGCAACACCTTCAATACGACACGGAGGAACAAGTCATTCTAACCTAAAAATTGAAGACGCTGAATTTGTTTTTTATACAGGTGTGTCATTGATAAGATACTTAATGAAATTAGACAAAATAAAAAACAACACCTAACACCGTATATAATTTATTGCTTGGTTCTAGCCTACTTACGAAAATCCTCGCGGATTTTCTATTCGGTTTTTATTTGCTAAATTTAGTGCTTAAACCACGC
>NZ_JBTLRD010000083.1:0-1056 GCF_054584775.1 Polaribacter litoreus
AAGCAATTAAACTAGAGGTAATTGTTAATAATAAAATGTATATAATATTCTTCAAGGCAATTAATTGGTGCTAACGTGTTTATATATGGTTTGTTGCGTGGTTTAAGTACATAATTTAGTAAATAATTACCAACCAAGAAAGTCCGCGAGGACTTTCGTAAGTAGGCAAAAAGCCAGCAATAAATTATATATGGTGTTGCCACACGTAATTATTCAGTTTTTTCTTTTTCCAAATATTCAAAACTTTGTTCAAAATATTTTTTTACAGATTGTTTCATAAATTTTGAATAATCTGTTTTTTCATTTCTTTCTTTAGATAACCAAGCCATTGAATAAGCAATTATTTGTTCAGGCAAATAACCTTGATTGCTCGATTGCCAACCAAAACCTCCATTTGTCGAAAATTGAGAAAACTTAAACCTTGAATTTCCAATAAAAATTCCAAAACCGTAAGTAATAGCGGTTAAATCTGTTAAAAATTCGTCATTCTCCTCAATTCGATTTTCTCCTAATAATATTTGATGCGATAATTCGTGAGAAATTGTTGCAATTAAAGAAATAGGATCTTTCAACTGTTGTGTTTCAATTGAAATTATTGTCTCATTTTCTTTCATTTCATAAGTTCCAGAAGCACTTTCCCATTTTCCATTTATGTCAGCAGGTGTTGTTAGTATTCCTCCATTTTCAGACTCTACAATACCATCTGTAAAAAAATCAAGTTTAATCTCACAATTTTCAATTCTCATTAGTTCCATTGTTCGTTTGAGAATAAATTCAGCGTCTTTTTCAGTTCCGTCAAAAGTTCTTTCGTAGAATTCTTTTGTTGGTGTAATTGTTCTAATTTCTTGAAAATGTTCTTCTCCAAATTCAGTTCTTAACCAATTCAAATCTTCGTTAATCCAAATTCTATCCTCTTCTGTAATTGGCAATTTCTTTTTTCTATTCCAGAACATTTTCGGTTCAGTTTTTTATGTGTGGCAACGTACGGGTTGTATGGTTAGTTACGTTAATTAAAGATACTATTTTCCTGATAATTACTAAAAAAAAATCGCGAAA
>NZ_JBTLRD010000084.1:0-1017 GCF_054584775.1 Polaribacter litoreus
AAGATAATTCAGCAATTGTTAAATTCCATTTTAAGCGATTAAAAAATTCCCACGAACAACTAAATTCAGACATTTTGAAAGTTCAAAGTTTCACGTTCCTGAGTGTTTTCCACTATTATTTACAACGTGTTTGTATAAGATTAGTTGCGTATTTCAAGTAACTAATTTAGCAAATACAAACCGAATAGAAAATCCGAGAGGATTTTCGTAAGTAAGCTTGCACTAGCAATTAATTTTATACGGTGTTGGCAACAGTTTTTAATCTTTTTGTTAATTCAGATATTGTCATTTTCTGAATAATATTATTCGTATTTGCACTTAAAATTTCGTCGTTTTCCAATTTTAAAGTCATTAATTCCGATTGTTCTTTTAATTCAAGTAAAGATTCGTTTTTCTGTATTTCCACAAGTTTTGTATCAAATCTTTTTTTCAGAGTTATTGTTCCGTTATTATTTAGCAATTCAAAACCTGCATAGTCAATTAAACGCTTAATTCCACTTAAAAACTTAACTCCTAAAATTCCGATTGCTATCATTCCGATTTCTGTGATTAGCGAAAATATACTGAATTCACTTTCGCTTGAAAATGAACCAATCAGACCTAAAATCCCGAAAAATCCAATTAAACAAAATATTATTCCCAAAACAATCGCAACAATATCCACTAAAACAGCTTTGTCAGTTCGGGTAACTTTAATTGAGTCGCCGAATTTGTCGGCTTTAAAACCAAGATTTTTTAAATAATCAAGATTTTTAATTTCAGAAATTTTTTCACTAATAGTGTTCTCCAAATCTGTGATACTCTCTTGAATATTTCGGTGATTTAATTCCGCTTTTAAATTCAGTTGAGATTGGAATGTCAACTTTTTATGAATTGCTAAAAGTTCAATTAATTCTCTATCAGTTTTTTCTTTGTACATAGTTTCTCTTTAATTGTTGCCAACGTTGTTGTATAAGCTTTGTTGCGTTGTTTAAGCAGTGAATTTACTAAATAAAACACGAACGGAGAAATTCCGAA
>NZ_JBTLRD010000009.1:0-184174 GCF_054584775.1 Polaribacter litoreus
AGATAGAAAATTTAGATATCTTTGAATATCTCAAAGATATGAGCCCAGATTGAAGCATTTGTTTGAGCTCTTTTTTTATGCTATACTTAAATTAAATGCTTTAATAGTAATTCAATTACTTCTTTTAAAGAAAAGATGCAAAAATACATTCACCATAAAAAAAAGCGAGTGCTGAAAGCTGGAAATAGCTTCTATAAAAACTTTTTAATAGATCTTATAATTCCGTAATGAATGCCTTCATGAAAATTATTAAACGGAATTGCAATGTTTATACTATCTAAAACAACGCCTGTACTTGTTGGATATTCTGTATAATTCTGAAAAATACCTGCGTTAAAATCTTCTTCTAAAGTGTCTGGTAAGCCAATTAAAAGTTCTTTTAACTCTTCAAATTCTTCTGCTGTAAAGGTTTTTGTTGGTACTGTTCCTTTTCTGTGTGCCTCTATCAATTCGTCTGGACATAAAGGATTTAAGCCTGATAATTTATAGTGCAACAATTGTTGTGTTACTACCAAATGTGCCACATTCCAAGCAATGTTATTTTTAAAACCTTCAGGAATTTTATGAAGATCATCTAAGGTTAAGCCTTCTAATTCTTTCATTAAAAGTGCTCTCGATTTTTTTAAAATATAAAAGTGAGTGTTCATTTTTATCAGTAATTTTGATACTGTAAATATAATTGATTAAACATGAAGAAAGTCTATTTTTTGCAAACTTGTGATACCTGTAAAAGAATTTTAAAAGAGGTAAATACAGCTGGGTTTGAGCATCAAGAAATTAAAACGAATAATATTACTGAAACACAGCTCGACGAAATGTATGCGCTTTCTGGCAGTTATGAAGGGTTATTTAATAAACGTGCAAGATTATATACATCTATGGATTTGAAAAACCAAAACTTATCTGAAGCCGATTATAAGAACTATTTGTTGCAAGAATACACCTTTTTAAAACGTCCTGTTTTTATAGTTGATGATACAATTTTTATAGGGAATAGTAAAAAAGTGGTTGCGCAATTGAAAGAAGTTCTATAAAAATTCGTTGTACTTGTCATTTTGACTTTATAAAGAAATCTAAACAAATTCTTATTTGTGTGATTTCATCACAAGGTTGAAATGACAAGTTGATTGTTTTGTTAATCGGTTTTGATGTTAGATTTCGACATCATTTCTGCAAGCTCATCTGTGGTTAAATTGGTTTTTATGCCCAATAGTACCAATTGATCTCCTTGGCTATTGGCTTGTAGAATAATTTCTTTTATAATATTATTCTTTTCTAAAATGTAAAAAGAAGCTTTACCATCATCTCCTTTTACACGAGCCATAGTTTTTAACCTGTTCTTTTTAATGTACTTTTTAAAATCTTTAGATACAGTTGCATCTTCATTATTAAAAACCATTAATTTAAAATCGCTCGATTTTTTTAGTAATTTTTGTAAATCGTCATGATCATCATCACTTAAAAAAGAACCTGCAAATGATGCGTTTAAGTTTATTGAAAAAGCAGATTGCTCTTTATGTGTTTTGTAAAAATTTTTAAAAGTAACTTCTTGCGCTGTGCTGTTTAATGCAAAAAGCAAGCATAAAAAAAAGGTAAATCGTTTCATGTTATTTGGTTTTCTTATAAAACGATTCACCTTTAATTTTGTTACAACAAAAAGTGTAACTATCAGAATTTCATTGCAATACCCATATTTGCACCTTGTATATTAAAATGAAACGAAGGATTAAATTTATAACTTGTAGAAGATATACCTGCATTATACAATTCAACCGCTTTTGAGGCTTTTTTATTAAAGCCTTTAATAATTGGAATTGTTGCTGCAATTAAAGCAGCGCCTGCACCTGCTAATGCCCATTGAGGATCTCCACCACCTATTGACGTTCCTAGAGGGTAACCTACTAAAAATCCACCAGCAGTACCCAATGCTAATGCCCAATTTTGATTTGATTTTGCTGATGATATTAAATCTAACGCTTCTTGATTATTTTTCATAATCTCTTGCATATTTTTTACATTCAGCATTTTACCATCTTGTAAAAATTGATAACCACCCCAAACTTTTTTCATTTCAATTTCTTGTGCATGAAATGCTACTGCCCCAAATAAAATAGCTGCAATAAAAATTATACGTTTTTTCATGTTTATATTAATTTTGATTGATATACTTTAATTAACTGTTTGGCTTCTTTTTCTGCACTCCAATTTTGTACTATTTCTGTTCTTGCTGCTGCCCCTAAAAGTGGGTTTTCTCCTTTTATTTGTTTTAATAATAATTTTTCTAATTGATTGCTATTTCCAGCATCAAACAAATATCCATTTTTTTGGTGAGTAATTAACTCTGAGTGTACACCCACATTTTTGGTTGCAATTACAGAACATTCACAAGCCATAGCTTCTGCAGTAACCAAAGAAAAACCTTCAGAAAAACTGGGTGCCACAACTATTTTTGAAGTTTGGTAATACTTAATAATTTCTCTAGTTTCGTTTACAAAATAAACCTGTTTTTCTATGTTGTATTTTTTTGCTATTGTTTTTAATTCTTTTAAAAACTCAGGTTTATCTACTTGCCCAACAATAACTAATGCCCAATCTTTATGATGTTTTAAAACTTTAGCGGCTTCTAGCAAAACAATTTGTCCTTTTGCTTTTCGCACTCTTCCCGCATTTAAAATTATGTTTTCTTGATCTACATTTCTAAGCCATACGCTTTTTTTAGGAACAAATTCGCTAACGCGCACTCCATGGCCAACAATGGTGTTTTTAATGCCCAAACCTTTACTCATACTTTTTACAAGCGTAATAACTATATCTGATTTGTTGAGTAAAAATAGCGTTAATTTAGATGGTTTAGTTTCTGCATGCCTAGTAGCTACCAAGGTAAATTTTGCGCCTAACATACGATACCAAAGCATTTTTAGTATTTCGTTATTTCTATGACAATGCACCACTGTTTTTTCATCAGAAAATAAAATAGATTTTAATTTTGAGGTGGTTATATGAGTTCCGTCTATATTTGAACCATATACGTAGGTTTCAAACTCGTCATCAAAAAAAGGAAGTACATTTTCTATACTTCTTGTAATACCTGTTTTACGTTTATGAAAATGGGTATGAATTAAAATGGGTTTCAAAGATTAAAATTTGTAGTTAGATGTATGAAGTTGGAAGTATCAATTTTGAACTTTAAACACAAAATTTTAACTATTTATGCAAATTTACGTGATATTATTTCCATAAAACGATTTTCTAACTCTTCTTTTTCAGACCAATCGTAATCTGGTTTTACTAAAGTTTTGATAAATGTTTTTGCATCTTTTTCTGACTTAAACGTATTTAACTGAGAAATAACGCGATTATAATCTTCATGTTGATTATTAAATAAGTGTTTTACAAAGGCAATTCTATCATTTAAACCAATTTGTATGTTAGCTGCCAATTTGTCGTTTAACGATTTTGGTTGTGCATTTTCAAAAAAATCAGCCATAACATCTACAGAAACAATATCTTGCAACTCTTCTTCTAAAGACATTATTTTACACTCTTCAACTTTTGCAGCATCACTTACTATTGGTGTATTAGGTTCACTCTCGTTTTCAACCTCTTTTAACTGCGATTCTATAACATCTTCCACATTTTCTTCTGATATTACTTCATCTGATGCTTCTTTTGATGAAAACATTAACGCTTCTAATTCATCAAAGGGCTGCTCTATTGGTGCTTCTGTTTTACTTTCTTGTATTTGATGTACTTTTTCTTTTTCAGCTTCATCAATTACTGTTTCTTGAACTTTTTGTTCAGTAGTTGATTCTTCTTCTTTCAAATTTTCTTTAGCATTAAAAGCTGTAGTTATTTTTTCTATCAATACCTCTTTTGTAGTTTCTAAATTCGGGGTGGTATTTACATATTCTTCTACAAAAGCCAACATAGACAGTTTTTCATATACTTCTTTAGATTTTTCTTTTAGCGCAAACACATCATCTTTATTTTTCATAGTTAAAATGCTGTGTGCTAAACTGATTAAATCTGCTTCCAATTTTTTGTGCATAAGTTCTCTGTTGATATTAAATTTTACTATGATTTATTCCTAAATTTGTAAGCGCCGAAAAATAGACTTAATTTATAACGCCTAAAATTACAAAATGTTTCTTGAAAATACCGTAAATCATACAGAACAATTTGGTTGGATAGAAGTTATTTGCGGATCTATGTTTTCTGGCAAAACAGAAGAATTGATCAGACGCTTAAAACGCGCCCAATTTGCAAAGCAAAGAGTAGAAATTTTTAAACCTGCTGTAGATACACGTTATGATGAAGAAGAGGTAGTTTCTCATAACGATTCTAGAATTCGCTCTACACCTGTACCTGTTTCTTCTAATATTAGATTATTAGCCAATAATGTTGATGTGGTGGGTATTGATGAAGCTCAATTTTTTGATGATGAAATTGTAGCGGTTTGTAATGACTTGGCAAATAGAGGTGTACGTGTTATTGTGGCTGGTTTAGATATGGATTTTAAAGGAAATCCTTTTGGACCAATGCCTGCCTTAATGGCAACTGCAGAATACGTAACCAAAGTACATGCGGTTTGCACACACACAGGAAATTTAGCACATTATAGTTTTAGAAAGGCGCAAAATGATAAGTTGGTGATGTTAGGTGAAACTGAAGAATATGAACCTTTAAGCAGAGCTGCATACTATAAAGCTGTGAGGAATAAAAAAGAAGAAATTTCTTCAGAAATTAAATCTGAGTCTAATAAAACAGATTCTGAAACAAAGTAATAAGATACTGAAACTAGTTCAAGAGATACTGAATCTAGTTCAGCATAAAAATATGAATAACCATGTAACCGTTTTAGAAATTGACGGAAATGCGTTGCTGCATAACCTGAATTATTTCAAGAAAAAACTAAATGCTGACACTAAAATTTTAGCCGTTGTTAAAGCTTTTGGCTACGGATCAGATGGCGTTCAAGTGGCGCAATTTTTACAAGATAAAGTAGATTATTTTGCAGTGGCTTATACTCACGAAGGTGTTGCTTTACGTAAAGCTAATGTAAAAACACCTATTTTGGTTTTGCACCCACAAATACCAAATTTACAAGCTGTTATTGATTATCGTTTAGAACCAAATTTATACAATTTTAAAATTTTTAATGCTTTTTTAAAATTGGCAGATAAATTTCCGTTAATGAATTACCCTGTGCATCTTAAATTCAACACAGGTTTAAATAGATTAGGATTTTGGCATACAGATATTCCTAAAATAATAGCAGATTTAAAAGAAACCAATCATATTAAAATACAATCTTTATTTTCTCATTTGGCAGCAAGTGAAGATTTAGAAGAGCAAGATTTTACCATCAATCAAATTAATAATTTTGCATACATTGCTCAGCAATTTTACAAACACTTGGGTTACGAACCTATGTTGCATATTTTAAACACTTCTGGAGTTGTTAATTTTGCAAAAGCTCAGTTTAATATGGTTCGCGTTGGCATTGGTTTATATGGCTTTGGAAATGATCAACAAGAAACAGCGCAACTAAAAAATACACACAATCTAAAATCGATAATTTCTCAAATTCATATCATTCAACCAGGTGAAACTGTGGGCTATAACAGAGCATTTGTAGCTAAAAGACCAACCAAATCTGCTACAATACCTGTTGGTCATGCAGATGGTTTATCTAGAAAATTAGGAAATAAAAAAGGATTTGTACTCATCAACAATCAAAAAGCAAAAATAATTGGCAACGTTTGTATGGATATGATTATGGTTGATGTTACCAAAATTGATTGTAATGAAGGTGATGAGGTTATTATTTTTAATACTCAACAAATGATACAACATATAGCTACTATTTCTGAAACTATTGTTTACGAAACCCTAACTGCTATTTCTACACGTATTAAAAAGATTTTAAAATAATATTCCACAAAACTTAAAAATCGGAAACTTAAAAGGGCAAACGATACCTTTTATCGAATAAACAAATTGCCCAAAAATTATTTTTTCTACTTTAGCTTAGATTAACTAATTAAAAATCAAATACAAATGGGAATGCTTAAAGAATTTAAAGCCTTTGCAATGAAGGGAAACCTTGTAGATATTGCTGTAGGTTTTGTAATGGGTGCCGCTTTTAAACAGGTTGTAACTTCTTTTACTGGAGGAATAGTTTCTCCTTTAATTGGCTTAATTTTTAAAGCTGATTTTAAAGATTTAAAATGGATTGCTAAAGAAGGTGTGGCTGATGAAACAGGTAAGGTTGTGGGTGAAGTTGCTGTTTTATATGGAGATTTTATTACCAACGTTATCGACTTTATAATCGTAGCTTTTGTAATGTTTATGATGATAAAAGGAATTAACGCCACAAAAAAGAAAGAAGAACCTAAACCTGAAGCTCCAAAAGGTCCAAGTCAAGAAGATTTATTGGCTGAAATTAGAGATTTGTTGGCTAAGAAATAATACCAAAATTATTTTTATAGTAAGAGGCTTTCTGAGAAGATAGCCTCTTTTTTGGTATCTTTAGGTATGTATTCTAGATTGATGTGGCTACTCCTATTTTCATAATCTAGATGATGAAATGACAACTTTTGCCCAAAAACACTACAAACCTGTTTTTATTGCAGAAGCTTATCCTATTTTAAAAACAAAAACGGATTTTTTTCGCAAACTTTAACAACAAAAACACAGATAAACAAATAACGGAAAAATTGGTTTGTTCCTTTTTTTAAAAGTGATAAATACCAATACAAATGTTGTAAAAGCATTCAGTTCAATTAATTTGGAATGAAAATCTCAAAGCATATGGTAAAATATCGATTACTTTAAAAAGGCATCCTCTCAAATTCAAAAAAGGAAGTACATTACTAAAATTAGTCGTCAAATATTAGCAAAACCGAGTATATAGTACCTCAAAAAATTCTATTTCTCAAAAAGAAATAAGTAATAATTTGGCTTTTCAATCGACTATAAAAAACAAGATATTGTATCTTTAACCCTTTCATGAAAAGCAAATAATATGCAGAAAAATAAAGTACTAAACTATATTGAAGATGTTTTAAACAACATGCCTTCAGATTGGTTATATTTAACCACACACAGACTTGATATTTATAATGAATCTTTAGCTAAAACCGCATTTTTAGACAACTTTACACATTTATATCATCATAATAATTCTACAAAAAGTGCTTTAAAAAACTTACCAACTGCTTACGACTATATTCGCTTAGGGCATCCATTATCTTGTATTTTAGAGTGGACCATTGCAAATTTAACCGCTCAGAAATCAGAAAATATCATTAGTTTTTCTTCAAGAACAGCTCCAGTTTTAGCAATACTTAGAAAAAATTTACTAGATAACAAAAACACTCAGATTCTTTATATTGATGAGCTCCCTGAATTTTTTAATACAAATCTTATTAAAAACGTTTATGGTTATCAATTTGAAATTAAAAAAATTGAGTCGCTGAACAATACTTCTAAATTTGACGGAAGCACTATTTTTATCTCGCAAAAAAATGATATTTCTAATTTTAATAATCACACAAATATCGATTTTTTTGTAAACTGTACCCAAAACCTGGGCAGTATCATTTTGGTTAACGGACAAAAAAACAAAAGCTATATTTCAGACATTCAGCATGTAAGGAGAAGAGAAACTATTGCAATGACGCCTAAAAATGCTCTTATGGCTTTACAGTCTTTAATTCAATTAAATTCTGTTGATTTTTCACAAATTGATATCACATCTAACAAAAAAATAGTGTTAGAAGTTATTAAAAAAATTACAGGTACTCGTACAAAACCCTTAGTAGCTTCGAGTGGTTTGTCTATGCAGTATGCTATAATGATGGGGTTAATTGATGACGCTCAAAAGCAGCATCCTCAAAAACCCATTAAATTTATTGTGCCACCCAATTGTTATGGGGGCACAAATGACCAGGCCAGAAGAGTTGCTGCGTGTTTAAAAAATGTAGAGATTGTAGATTTACCTGTAGATGGTGATAATGATATGGTGCAAAGTATTGATACAGTTTTGGCAAAAATTGCAAAAGATGATGCTATTCCATATATCATTGCAGAAATTCCAACCAATCCAAGAGTAGAAGTACCAAATTTAGATGATTTAAAAAATGTTTTAAGTAAAAAAAGGACTACAAATTCTGGTAAAATTGCCATTGATCCTGTGTTTATTTTAGACCAAACTTTTTGCCCAAATGTACACTTTTTAGGTAAAGGTAAAATACTATCTGAAGTACGCACAATTTCGTATGCAAGCGGTTCTAAGTTTCCAAGTGGAGGAAAGTGTACAGCTGGCTATTGTGTAGGAACTGATAAAACACAGCTTTTGTTAGATAAAATAGCTATTCATTTACAGCTTTTCGATAACGAAGCTACAAATCATCAATATGAAATCTTAGCAAACCAAATGCCATCAATGAATCAAAGAATTGAGGCTGCTTATCAAAATACACGTGAGTTTGTTACTTTTATTCAAAAAAATTTACCCACTGCAAAAATAAATTTTGTTTCAGAACATTTGGCTAAAAAAGGTTTTACACCCTCTGTATTTTCTTTAGATTTACCTACAAAAGGAAATTCTGACACTGAAAAAGAAGCTTATAAGAGAGCACTTAACTTGAAGTTAATCAATAAAATGATTACCGAAATTCCTGATGAAAGTAAATTTTGTGTAAGCTATGGGCAACTAAAAGGTTCTTATTGGACTATCCCTGCAACATCAACTCAAGGCACAACAAAAGAAGGAGATAAAGATTATATTGTACGTACTTCACTTTCTGGAAATATGAATCTTGAATTGCATAAAAAAGTATTTTTAAATTTTGTAAAAGAAATTTAAAACGTTCAATTTGTAATAAATACTTAATTTAGCACAAAAATTTTTGATTACCATTGATGAGCTCAAAAATCTTACTATTTACAGTATTAAGTTTTAATTGTTTTTTTGCGATAAGCCAAACTACGTACACAGAAAATTTCGATACAAAAGGTTATCCTAAAAATATCCCGAAAAATAGTTATTGGAAATTTTTTAACGATATTCATCCACAACAAATAGGTTGGGAAAGTTTTATACCTGGTGACGGATTTGCATACATTACTGTAGATGCCGATAAAAGTAACGATACGGATTTAACATACCCGTATCAAACCATAGTTTTTGGAGGTGTAGGAGAAAATCATCGTTTAGAAGTACGCATGAAAGGTGCTGCTGTAGATGGTGGTTTGGCTGCGTTTATTTTTACATATGGTTATGTTGGTGATGTTTTTAATGAAGTTGATATTGAGGTTGTTGCTCAAGATTTACAATCAGGAATTCCTAAACATGATATTTTGCCTCCAAATGGATGGACAGATGCAAGATTTAACACTTGGCGAGATGCAAATGAAATTACAGCATTGCCTTTTACAGGTTCTTCAAAACCTGTGATTGATATAAACAACAACAGAATATCTTTAATAGATGATAAATTTCATACCTATACCATAGACTGGAAAGAAGATCAAGTAGATTTTTTTATTGATAATGTATTACAAGAATCTTTTAACACCAATATTGCTAGAGGATGGTCTGAAGTAATTATTGGATATCGAAATTTGCCTTGGGCTGGCGATTTTAGATGGACAGGCACACACACTATGGTTATTGATTACTTTAAAATAGAAGAACTTAATGAAGTATCAAAACTATCGGTTGCCGACCAAAATTCGGATATTGAACCTCAAATTTCAATCTTTCCAAATCCTACAGCTAATGAAATAAATTTGAGTATTAAAACACCTTTAAAAGTGGTAAAAATGGAATTATTTAATGTGCTATCTTCTAAATTTTATAAGGTTGATGCTATTGATTTACAATCTAAAGAAATTCAAAAAATTGATATTTCAAAGCTATCAAAAGGTGTTTATTTCTTAAAAACAGCATTTGAAAACGGCAAAACCATCTCTAAAAAACTGGTTAAACTTTAAGTTTTTAAAATCTTTAAAAAAATATTTCTATTAATTTCTTTAGCTCCTAAACTTGCCAAATGTTTATTATAAATTTGGCAATCTATCAATGTATAATTTTTATTTTTTGCTAAGTGAACAAATGCCAATTTAGAAGCATTAGACACTTTGCTAAACATGCTTTCTCCACAAAAAACTTGGTTAATTTCTACACCATACAAGCCACCAACTAATTTTTTTTCTTTCCAAACTTCTATAGATTTTGCAACTCCTCTTTTGTGTAAATTGATGTAAGCTTGCTCCATATCATCTGTAATCCACGTGCCAAAACCATCTTTTCTGTTGATGTTTTTGCAATTATAGATTACCTCTTCAAATGCTTGATTTTCTGTGATTACAAACTCATTATTTTTAATGATTTTTCGCATCGATTTTGACACTTTTATATCCTCAGGAAACAGCACCATTCTCTCTGATGGGCAATACCAAACAATAGGATCACCTTCAGAAAACCAAGGGAAAATTCCGTTTTTGTAAGCGTAAATTAAACGTTCTTCAGACAAGTCGCCTCCCAAAGCTAAAATACCATCTGGTGTTGCAAATTTATAATCTGGAAAAGAAATTGTATCCGTAAGCCAAATCAATTTTAGTAGTTTTTATAAAGTAAAATTAACAAATTCTTAAAAATGCGTTAATGTTAAATATAAAGGAAATTTGTCGAAAATTGTCACTATTTTTGCAAATCATTTTGATAAATGATCCCTGCAAATGCCAAAAAGAGAAAAATCGAAAGGAAAAAGATTCAAACTGATTCATAAATATTATGAACGCACTGGTTTTTATGCTTTTGTTGGCAAAAACCTTAAAAGTGCAATTTTACCAATTTTAGGTATTGTTTTAGTCATTTTTTTATTTAACAAATACGTGTACAATGTTAATGAGGGTTTGCGTCATTTTACAGAAACGTTTTCTAGAGGTACTGTATTGGCTGTATTTTTTATATCTGAAACTTTATTGGGCTTAATTCCTCCAGAAATATTTATTGCATGGACAAAAAAAACAGGAACACCTATAATTAACTTGGCTATTTTAGCAACACTTTCTTATTCAGGAGGGTTAATTTCTTACTTTTTAGGAAGAATGACCTTAAAAATACGTTCAGTAAAAGAATATTTAGAAATTAAAATGGCAAAGAATTTGGCAAATACCAAAAAATGGGGTGGCATTTTAATTTTAGCAGGCGCTTTATTACCTCTACCTTTTTCTATTGCTTGTGTTGCTGCTGGTATGATTAAATATCCTTTTAAAAATGTTTTTTTCTTCGGATTATTTCGTTTTGCAAGATTTGCAATTTATGCGTGGGCAATTTTTAAAGTAGTACATTAAAACAATTATCTTTGCAATATGGGATTAACAAATAACGATATTTTTAAAAAACTAAGAGTAGCACACAAACTGCGTGATACAGATATTATAGAAATTTGTGCTTTGGTAGATTTTAAAGTAACTAAAGGTGAGTTAGGGGCTATTTTTAGAAAAGAAGATCATCCTAAATATGTAGAATGTGGAGATCAGTTTTTGCGTAATTTTTTGAACGGATTGATTATTCATTTGCGTGGGCCAATGCCTAAAAAATCGTAGATTTTTTTTTAGACACTTAGTCAGTTAGATTTTTAGAGACAAGAACCAAGACTAAAAATATATTAATCAAAAAAAAGAGAGAATTCATTAAATGAATTCTCTCTTTTTTATCTTGTCTCTTAATTCTATAAAATCAAAAAAACAAAACCATTAAATATCTAATAATCTAAAATGGTAAATCATCTGGCTCATCATCAGAAACCTTAGATGCTGGCTCAAATTGATCTACTGGTGGTAAGTTGCTGGGTGCACCTTGTTGAGATAAATTTTCAATTCTCCACCCCTGTACAGAGTTAAAATATTTTGCTTCTCCTTGTGGATTAATCCACTCTCTACCTCTTAAATTGATAGATACTTTTACGTCTTGCCCTACTTTAAAATTGTTTAACAAGTCTGTTTTGTCTTGTATAAACTCAATCATAATCATTTGCGGATATTGTTCATCAGTAGTCACTACCATTTCTCTCTTTCTGAATCCGTTTGAACCAAATGTTTGAACCTCTCCAATCAATTTTATTTTTCCTATAACTTCCATACTATAAACTTAACTATTTAATTAAAAGCACTTTCCAAGCACTTTCTACATCATTTATTTTTAAAAACTTCTGAGCAAATGTATGTTTTTTTACGGTTTCTAACCCAATAAATTCAGGATGTTCTTTCGCAAAGTTATCAACAGCCTTTGCATCTGGTAATTGAGCAACATTGCCCAACATTCCTAGATTATTACCTGTTAAAACATCACTATTTTTTATTGATTGTGGTATTTGATCTACCCCCATTCCTAAACTAGATATTGGTTTCGGAATTTCGAAAAAACCATCTTTGGCTCGCGAATAGTAACTCCCTCCTGCCCTTGCTACTAAATCAATTTTATATTGATCTATTGCATCATTATCATCCAAAACAGCCTTACTAATATGTATTTTTACTACTTCACAAATAATTAAATTTCCAGCTCCACCTTCATTTCCAGTATAAATAATGTCGGTAACTTTACACTCAAATTGCACAGGAGATTCTGCGACTCTAAAAGGTTGTACAATATCAGATTTTAGCATCGTTAAACCCGATTTTTCAAACTCGTTTACACCTTTTGGGTACATTGTACTACTCAAAGACATTTGCTGTACAATGGCATAATTTACCACATTAATTACAACCTCTTTTGTAATTTCTACATTATCTAAGGTATCTTTTGTAGTATTATTTCGTACACTTCTTGCTGGTGAAAAAATCATTATTGGCGGATTTGCACCAAATACATTAAAAAATGAAAATGGCGATAAATTGGGGTTTCCATCAGCATCAATAGTACTTGCAAAAGCTATTGGCCTTGGAGCTACTGCACCTAATAAATAACTGTGTAATTTGGGGGTTGATATTTCTTTTGGGTCTATTGAAAGCATAATCAAAAAATTTACTAGTAAAGATACTATCAAATCTTGAAACGAGTTATATACAAGAAACCTTTATATTTGTTTTTAATGGAAATTTTCTCAAATACACTTTTATTCAAACGCATTACAATTTTTGTTTCGTTTATAATCGTTTTGTCTATTCTTTGGAATACCTACTCTTTTTTTCAAAAATTTAAACAAGAAGAGCGTATTAAAATGGAAATTTTAGCAGCTGCGCAAAAAGAAATAGGTTCAAGCACAGATTTAAATGCAAAAGTAGATCTACCGCTTAAAATACTAGAAAATAATAGTAGTATTCCTATGATTTTAGTTGATGCAAAAGATAACGTTATCAATACGCAAAACTTAGACTCTGTTAAATCATTAAATCCAGAGTACTTAAAAAAACAATTGGCTATTATGAAAGAACAGAATGAGCCAATTTTAATTAGTTATGATGGAAAAAACAAACAATATATCTATTACAGAGATTCAGATTTATTAAACAAACTTACTTATTATCCATTAGCTTTAATTTTAATTTTAGTGCTGTTTTTAGCTGTCATTTATTTATTTTACAGCTCTAATAAAGCTGCTGAAACCAATAAATTATGGACAGGAATGGCCAAAGAAACTGCACATCAAATTGGCACACCTCTATCTTCTCTTCTAGGTTGGATATCTATCTTAAAAATGGAGAAAGTTGATGAAACCTATATTGATGAAATTGAAAAAGATGTTCATAGGTTAAACACAATTGCCAATCGTTTTTCTAAAATTGGTTCGATACCTGAACTAAAAAAAGAAAATGTTGTTACGATTACAAAGCAATCTTTTGACTATTTAGAGTCTCGTAGTTCTAAGCAAATTTCATTTTCGTTTTCTTCTCCCAAAAACGAAATTTACACCAACCTGAATACTGAATTATTTGGCTGGGTTATAGAAAATTTAATTAAAAATGCCATAGATGCCATGTTAGGCAAAGGAGAATTAAGTTTACATATAGAAAACACATCAAAGAAAATAAATATTACAGTTACAGATACAGGAAAAGGAATACCCAAAAAACTATTTAAACAAATTTTTAAACCTGGTTTTACAACCAAAAAACGGGGTTGGGGTTTAGGTTTATCGCTTTCTAAAAGAATTGTAGAAGATTATCATAATGGAAAAATATTCGTAAAAAAGTCTGTAATTGATAAGGGTACTACTTTTACGATAGTACTGAATAAGATGTAGTTTATTGGTGATAAATAACACTAGCTGCGCTGAGAATGAATTCTAAAAAAATAAAATTTATCGTTTTTTAAAAATCAATATGCATAGACACAAGTAAAACCTTCAAATTCTAAAAACTCTACTGCATAAGAAAAAGTTTCTCCGTTAAAACGGATTTCTCCAGCCGTTTTTCCATCAGCAAATTTAAAATCAGCAACATAAATATCACGTAAAAAAAGTAGTTTTTTCTTTCCGTAAATTTTGTACAAACTTTCTTTGGCTCCCCAAACAATGGTTAGTTTACTAATTAAAGCATCAGCATTGGCAATGGTTTTATACTCTTCAATTGGTGTAAATTTATGAGCCATTTTTAAAATTTTATCACGCTGTTTTTCAATATCAATACCAACTTCTTTTTCTGTAGAATATATAATTGCTGTAAAATTAAAAGAGTGTGTAATAGAAATATATCGTCCTTTATCTAAATGAGGCTTCCCAAATTCATCATACATTAAATCAGCATCAGTTAAATTAATTTCTTTTAACAAGTGTCTTATAGATAAAAATCCTTTTTGATGTAAATCAGATTTCATCGAATTAAATCGAATTTTATTCTTTTCGGTCAAAGAAATTCCTGCTTTTAATTCATCAATAGATTCTTCTATTTTCCAGATAAAAATTTTGGTTTCTGGGCTGATAGTTAATGTTTTGTAAAGAGCCATATATTTTAATTTCTATGTTGTAACTTTGCAGTCGCAAAAAATAGACAATAAATATACATAATATGAGCACAAAAACAGCTTACGTACCATTTAAAGTTAAAGATATTTCTTTAGCAGATTGGGGTAGAAAAGAAATAGAATTGGCAGAAGCAGAAATGCCAGGATTAATGAGTTTAAGAGAAGAATATAAAGATGCTCAGCCATTAAAAGGTGCAAGAATTGCAGGTTGTTTGCACATGACCATTCAGACTGCGGTTTTAATTGAAACGTTACAAGCTTTAGGAGCTGAGGTAACTTGGAGTTCTTGTAACATTTTTTCTACACAAGATCAAGCTGCTGCTGCAATTGCTGCTACAGGAACACCTGTGTATGCATGGAAAGGGATGAATGAAGAAGAATTCGATTGGTGTATTGAGCAAACTTTATTTTTTGGTGAAGACAAAAAGCCATTAAATATGATTTTAGATGATGGTGGAGATTTAACCAACATGGTTTTAGATAAATATCCAGAATTGGCTGCAGGAATCAATGGTTTATCAGAAGAAACAACCACAGGAGTTCATAGACTTTACGAAAGAGTAAAAAACGGAACGTTACCAATGCCAGCAATCAATATTAACGATTCTGTTACCAAATCTAAATTCGATAACAAATACGGTTGTAAAGAATCTGCTGTAGATGCAATTAGAAGAGCAACAGACATTATGTTAGCAGGTAAGCGTGTTGTGGTTTGTGGTTATGGTGATGTTGGTAAAGGTACAGCTGCTTCTTTTAAAGGTGCAGGTTCTATTGTTACGGTTACAGAAATCGACCCAATTTGTGCATTACAAGCTGCAATGGACGGTTTTGAAGTTAAGAAATTAGAAACTGTGATGGCAAATGCTGATATCATTATCACAACAACAGGGAATAAAGATATTGTAAAAGCAGAGCACTTTAAAGGTGTAAAAGACAAAACAATTATCTGTAATATTGGGCATTTTGATAACGAATTAGATATTGCTTGGTTAAATGATAACTATGGTGATACAAAAGTAGAAATCAAGCCACAGGTTGATAAATATACCATTGATGGTAAAGACATCATTATTTTAGCAGAAGGACGTTTGGTAAACTTAGGCTGTGCAACTGGGCACCCAAGTTTTGTAATGTCTAACTCATTTACCAACCAAACTTTGGCACAAATGGAGCTTTGGAACAATGCAGATGCTTACGAAAACAAAGTATACATGTTACCAAAACATTTAGATGAAAAAGTAGCAAAATTACACCTAGAAAAAATTGGTGTAGAGTTAACAGAATTACGTAACGACCAAGCAGAATATATTGGTGTTACTGTAGAAGGACCATACAAACCAGAGCATTACAGATACTAAATTATATAGTTCTGACTAAGCATAATTAGCCTATCAAAGGTTTTTTCTTTCACTAGAAAAAGCCTTTTTTTTATTCATGTCATCCTGTAAATAGTCTTGCAATAATTTTATTTAAATTAAGTCTAAATAAAATTTGTGATTTCAAAGTCAATTATTATTTTCGCATTTTATTTATATTCATTCTAAACAACTGATATTTTTTGTGTGTTTTAGAAGTATAGATATTAAGTTGATTATAAAATAGAGGTCTCATGCGTAAAAAGAAGTATAGTTTAAAAAAGTTCATCAATGATATTCACCTTTGGTTAGGTTTAGGCAGTGGAATTATTCTTTTTTTGGTTTGTTTCAGCGGAACCATTTTAGTTTTTGAACATGAAATTAAAGATGCTTTTTCTGATGAATTTCGTATTGAAAAAAAACCTCAAAAATTAAGTGTAGACACTTTAGTTTTAGCTTTAAAAAACAATAATCAAGGGGTAGTTTCGAGTGTAAAAATACCTTCTGATGACTTAAAAGCCTATAGCTTTAGAGTAAAAAAAGACCCTAAACAAAGAAGAGGAACTACAATTTTGGTAAATCCGTACACTGCTGAAATCAAACAAGTAGAAAAATCTAGTGCAGATGCATTTTTATCAACTATGTTTAGATTACATAGGTGGCTGTTATTAGACACCAAAATAGGCAGACCAATTGTAGGTGTGGCTACCATTATATTTATACTATTGGCTATTTCTGGTATTGTTTTATGGTTTCCTAAAAAATTAAAATGGAAGTATATAAAACAAGGCTTAAAAATTAAAACCAAAGCAAATTTAAAAAGGATTAATTATGATTTGCACAATACATTGGGCTTTTATGCATGTATTTTTTTAATTATAATGTCTATAACCGGTTTGTGTTGGTCTTTTACAAGTTACAGATCTGGTTTAAGTACTTTAATTGGCGCAAAAGTTTTTAATAGAACTAGCCCCAAACTTGACGTAAAAAACCATATTGAAGACAAAACAATATCATATAATCAGGCTGTAGCAATTGCAAATACTACCTTAAATTACTCAGGGGATCTTTCTATAAGTTTCCCTTCTAAAAGAAATAATTATTTCAGTATTAGTAAAGCTAATAAAGCAAATTGGTCTCCTGTAACTTCTGATAAGTTATACTTAAGCACTTCTGGTGAAATTTTGGATGTACAATATTTTAAATATAAACCCTTAAATGTACAATTTGCTTCTTTAATAAAACCAATTCATACAGGTGAAATTTTTGGAAATATTTCTAAAATAATTTACTTCTTGGCTTGCTTAATAGCTACAAGTTTACCGATTACAGGAACCATTATCTGGCTTAATAAATTAAAGAAAAAGAAGAAGAAAAAAGATATTTAAGGCGTGTTTGATTTAAAAACCACTAATTATTAATCGATTATAATCTTTGCTCTTTGAAAAGACCGTCATTTCAACTGTAATGAAAAAATCTTAATTTACATTTGAGATTTTTCAGCTACACTATTTGCTTTGTAAGCTAATTTCAATAAAAAATTTATTTTTATCGTTGTTGTATAAGAAAAGTTGCGTGGTTTAAGCACTAAAGTTAGCAAATAAATCACAGATAGAAAGTCCGCGAGGACTTTCGTAAACTGGCTTTTACCAGCAATTTTTTTTATACGTTGTTAGCTGTAGTTTTTATTTTTTCTTTTTTATTACTCCAAAACTTTTTGAATATTTCATTTCAATTTCATTATTTCCTCTTTCTATTATTTCAATTGGTTCTTTTTCCATAAGTTTTTGATGAAATTCAAACATTCTTTCGTTGTTTAACTTATCTAATTCTTTTTCAAAATTAGGGTCATCTATTCTTTCTCTTAACAAAATAATATTTTTTTCATATGTTCTTAAATGACTTGAACCAAGTCTATAAACACTTTCAAATTTTTTAATCAAATCAATGTCGGATGTGTTTTCTACATTTTTTACATAAAGTTGATGAATTTGGTCTTTAAACTTCTTTTCTGTTTGATTAATGTTGTCAATGTTCAGATTATGAGCAAATTCATTTCTTATTTTTCTAACGCAATCACACATTATGATTATGTTTAAAGGAATAAGCCTTAAAGATTTTAAAATAGAAATTTTAACAGAAAATGTAAAATCACTTCTTTTAGTAAGAATTTTATAATCTATAAATAAACATTTTAAAATTCTATCTAAATACCATTCAACAATAATTCCAGCTAAAATTATTTTTGAACGGTCGTCTCCAGTTTCAGAAATTCTGTTATATAATTCAACAGTTTTGTCATTGTTTAAATCGACATTTTCAAAATCGAAAAGAGATTTAGTGAATACAGTTTTTTTCTCGTTATTCATCTGTATATGTTGTTAAAGAGTCTTTAAATCTGAATGCTAAATAATTTTTTTTGTTAATATCTACATAATGGTCTAAATAGTATTCAGTTCCATTTTTGTCTTTTAAATCGTAAACATTTGAAGGTCCAGTTTTGTCAATCCATTTTTTTAAAACTTTGAGCGATTTCGTTATTCTTTCATTTTTATTACAGATTAAAATTTCTTTTTCAGATATTTTTATGTAGTTCTTTTCAGATATTTCAATTATTGAGTTTCTGTTTATTGGAAATTGTGTTTTCTTTCTGTTTTTAGTAGAATATATTTTCTTTGCTTTTCCTGCTATTAAATTTTTAGTTTTGTAAACTGTAAACCCAGAATCTTTTTCTTTAACAAATTCAATATTTTTCTCTTTTTTAAATTTGTTCTTGTTGTTTGAATTGCAAGATATTAATGATAAAGTTAATAGTCCTAAAATTAAAATTCTTTTCATAAATTTTCAGATTTTGAGTTTGCTTGGAAATTACAGCTAACTCAGTAATATTAAAAATAACAATTTGCTGTTTTTCGATACATAAAACCTGTATCAACCTGAAAAGCTATATCGAAATCACATTATTTAGTTCTTAGTATATTGTAAAAAAGTAGTTGTATTACTCTAATAATTTTGTAGAAACTTTTACTATTTTGCAAATACTTACAGGTACTATATGAAAACAACACAAAAAACAGGCTTACTTCTTGGGCCTCTTTTATTTTTTATCATTCAATTTTTACCAGTAGCCTTGGTTTCTAATAAAGGTGATGCAGTAATTGCAGTAGCAGTTTGGATGGTAATTTGGTGGATCACAGAAACCGTAAATATTGCAGTTACAGCACTATTACCTTTAATTTTATTTCCACTATTAAAAGTGATGCCCATTGTAGATGTTGGTGCCAATTATGGTAGCCCAATTATCTTTTTATTCTTTGGTGGTTTTGTGTTGGCATTGGCTTTAGAAAAAGTGAATTTACATAGAAGAATTGCCTTAACTATTGTGAAATTGACAGGGACAACTCCAGAAAAAGTAGTGCTAGGTTTTATGTTGGCCACAGCTTTTATGAGTATGTGGATTAGCAATACAGCTTCTACTGTAGTAATGTTACCAATCGCGATTTCTGTAATTAAACTTTTGATAGATGATAAAGATGGTTTTACAAAAGGCAATAAAAATTTTGCATTAAGCATTATGTTAGGTATTGCATTTGCTGCCAATGCAGGTGGAATAGCCACAGTTATTGGCACACCACCAAATTCGGTTTTAATAGGTTTATTAGAAAATCAGTATAACATTCAAATTTCCTTTTTAACTTGGATGAGTTTTGGTTTGCCATTTTCTTTACTAATGATTACAGCAGTTTATTTTGTATTGGTAAAATGGATGTTTCCTTGTAAAGGCATCGTATTTACATCATCAGAAAATTTAATTCATCAAGAATTAGAGCAACTAGGTAAAATTTCATCCGAAGAAAAAAGAGTAATGACCATTTTTTTAATCACCGTTTTTTTATGGATTTCTAGAACATTAATCAATTCTATTTTTCCAGGATTAAAGTTGTCTGATACCATTATTTGTTTAATAGGTGCTTTAGCTTTATTTGCAATTCCAATAAACTTTAAAAAAGGAAATTTTATATTGGAATGGAAAGATACCAGCCAATTGGCTTGGGGAATTTTATTATTATTTGGTGGTGGTTTAGCCCTTGCCAAAGGAATGGCTTCTTCTGGTTTGGTGGCTTTAATTACGGATACAATTGCAGCAGGAGAATTCAATATTTTATTGACAGTTTCATTACTAATTGTACTTATGTTATTTATGACAGAATTGATGAGTAACGTGGCTTTGGTTGCTGTTTTAGCGCCTGTTGTTGCAGGAATTGCAATTGGGTTAAACATCCCGATTTTAAATTTATTAATTCCAGTAACTATGGCAAGCAGTTGTGCATTTATGTTGCCCATGGCAACACCACCAAATGCCATTGTTTTTGCGAGTGGTTATGTAAAAGTAAATCAGATGGTAAGAGCAGGTGTTATTTTAAATGTTATTGCTGTGTGTTTGCTGATTTTCTACTATCAGTTTGTAATTCCACTTTTCTTTTCATAATTCTAAGTTGATGTATCCTTAAAATCATCAATCTGAGCCTGATTAAAATTTAAACAAGCACAGATTAATGAAAAGATTATTTATCAGCTAAAAACTCAACTGACTTTTTTTTTGATGTATTTACATCATTTTTAGAAATAGAAAAATTAGATTTTACCTTTATGATTATCGGATAAAATAATCCGATTGCAGATAAGCATCCACCTAAAATTAATATGTTATGAATACTTGTAAACGTATTTCCAGCAGTTAAAATTCCTAAAATAAGAATTACAGAAATAGGTAGGGATAATGCTAAAATGGATAGCGCAAAATTGGTGTCAAAAGTTTTGTCTTTCGTGTTTTCTTTTTGTTCTTTAAAGTTTACTGCAGAAATATGGGCAAAAGGCCAAAAACTAGCAGAACTTAAAGAAAAAGCAATCATTACTAAGATGTCTTTTTTTATAGAAATATCAGCAAAAAAGACAATACCAGCAATTAACAACAAAGTAAATCCGGCTCTTAAAAGTAATAAAGAAAACAATTGAAAAAATTGTTGCTTTTTAAACTTTACTGCCAAACCTATAAAAAGTAGCACTAAAGGTGTCATAATATAACTCAACCTTGTTAAGGTACTTGATAAAAAGTTCGGAATTTTATCTAAAGTAATGCCAAAAGAAACTAATATTAAGGCAACCAAAATAAATAGATTTACGGGTTCGTAAACTAAGGTTTTAGCCAACGATTTTAATTTTGTTTTAAGTGAATTGGCTTCGAAATCTGCATTTTTATAATGCCATTTTAAAGCGACTAAATACAATAAAAAGAGCACAAAAAATTTGTTACCCAAATCTGCCATTGCAGCTTTTGCTAAAGATCCATCACCCAAAAATTCTAAAATAAAAGGAAAACAAGACAAACCAGGTGCTAAAGATGGTATTAATAATCTTGCACTTCTTCCTTTATCAGAATTCATAGGTATGCCAATTAGCGAAAGTAAAATAGGCGTAATTGCAAATAAAACAATGTTTAAACCTAATGCCAATACAGGAAAAAGAATTAGGTTACCATCTATTTTTACTTTTAAAAGTGCAATAAAAATGGTTGCAGGTAAAGCAATTGTAAGAATTAAACTTTTAATTCCGTTTGTTTCATCACCAACAGAAATCTTCTTTTTTAAAAGAAATCCGATAAAAATAAAAAGTAAAAATGAAATGGATTTTTCTAAAGCTCCATCCATAAATTAAGCAAAAATTTCTGTGATTGCGTTGGTAAAGGTTTTCATTTCTTCCATAGTACCTATACTAACTCTACACCAATTTTTATCCCAGAATTTAAAAGCTCTTACAGCAACGTTTCTGCTATAAATTTCTTTTAAGAATTTTTTTCCTGTCATCGGAATTTCAAAAATAATAAAGTTGGTTTCAGATGGTAAATAAGAATAGTTGTTTTCTTTTAAATAAGACATGGTGTAATCTCTTGCATCAGCAATTTTAGTTTTACACATATCTAAAAAATCGGTATTTTCTAAACTTGTAGTTGCTGCAGCAATAGATGGCCCTGTAATACCCATTCCACCTCTTGTAATTTCAGAAATTACATCTAAAGTTTCTTTTTTTCCAATAACATAGCCAATTCGTAAACCAGCCATTCCGTGAATTTTAGAAAAAGTTCTGGCAACAATTACATTTTTACCTTCTGCAACTAACGTATTCATAGAATCTTTTATGCCGTTTTTAGACAATTCAATATACGCTTCATCTACAAACACAGGTACTTTTTCTGAAACTCTGCTACAAAATTCTCTTAATTTTTTTGCATCTGTAATAGAACCAGTTGGGTTGTTTGGGTTACAGATGTATACTAGTTTGGTATCTTCATCAATACCAGCTTCCATGGCATCTAAATCGTGTTGAGAATCATCTAATAATTTATAAGATTTCCATTTACCACCTACAGATTTTGCCACTACAATTAAAGACATATAACTTGGGTCTGCACTCACTACATTTCCTCCATTTTGAAATAAAACCATGGCAACTTTTTCTAATAAATCAGAAGAACCTGGCCCCATTAAAATTTGATTTGGATCTATCCCTTCATTTTCTGCAATTTTTGCTTTTAAATTGGTTAGGGTTTTCCAAGAATATCGATTTCCTGAAAACACTTCTTTTTGAAAAGCTGCTGCTGATTTTGGTGGTGGCCCATAAGGATTTTCATTCGCTCTTAAAATGGTCATTGGAGCCTCTTCTTTTAAAAGTGGAGGTGTAAATTCGTTAAAATAATTGTTAGAATTGTATAAGAAAGTTCGGTTTTCTTTTTGAGCAGTTAGTACATTAGAGCTCCAAATTTCATGAGGTACAAGTGCCAAAGCACCTAGCGTTAATGTTCCTTTTTTTAGCCAATCGCGTCTGCTTAAATTTGATGATTTCATTAGTTGGTTTGTTTTTTGAATTTACATCAACTAAGTTATAAAAGATTATATTTTTTGAAGTATAGATATTTCAATATAAATCACAAATAATTTGTTTTTATTGAAAAATATCTTACAAATTTAATAAAACGATATTTATAATACGCAAAACACCTTTTTATACTGATAATTATTCAATGAATAGAAAGTTAGATCTGAATATTTAAGATTTCTATTATAGTTAGAATATGGTTAATTTCTTATCAAACTAAAATTACCTGATCTGGTTTTTATAACATCATTTTGACTGACCAAAATTACTTGGAACCAAAAATCATTTGAAGGTAAAGGTTTGCCATTATAATTACCATTCCAACCCATATCAGTTATGGTAAACTTAGCAATTTGTTTACCAAATCTGTTAAAAATTGTAATCTGCCCACTTTTATAAAAACTATTATTTAAGCCTTTAATTTGCCAATAATCATTATTACCATCGCCATTTGGTGTAAAAAAACTTGGGAAACTAATTAAAGAAATTTCGAGTGGAATTGTACCACAATTATTTTTATCGTTAACCTCTAAAGTGTAAATTCCTCCATCTAAATTTTCAAAATTTGGGTTTTCTTGATAATCATAAACAATGTTATAATTTTCATTTAACAAACGATACTCATAATCGCCTAAACCCAAGTTTGTAGTATTTACTTTTATAAAATTATTATCAGAATCATCTTGTACAATAACATCAACAATTGAAATAGTTGATGCAGAAGACTCACTAATTTTTATGCGCATTTCATCAGAATTACAACCTTTATCTGATGTAGCCAACACAGTATAAACTCCTCCTTTAAATACGTCTATTGCTTGAGATGTACCTACAGTTGCTCCGTTTTCATCTGTCCATAAATAGGAATAATTACCTAAAGGATTCTCAGCTTTAATTGCTAATCTTGGATTGGTATTCATACAGATGATATCTTCTGTAATTAAATTGAAAGATGGTTTTTCATTTACAATAAAATTGATGGTGGTTTCTTGAAAACAAACATCATAAATTGGGTTTTCTAAACGCACTTTTATAATTTGTGATGCGGTTGTAAATGGGTTTGGTAATGGACTTGGTAGTGGATTATCGTTTTCATCAAAATAAGTAACAATTAAATTTGTTTGCGTACCTAAAATTGTATTTTGAATGTTTGATGTATCAAAAGCTGCTATTCCATCAAAATCATCATCACATGCTTCTTGAGGTAAAATTGGGTTGGCAACAGGTACTGTATTTACTACAAAATTAATAGTGGTTTCATCATAACATTGGCCATCTGCATCTTGAGAATTTGTATTTGTTACTCTAGCAATTATATTTTGTGAAGCTGTTACAAAAGGATTGGGTAATGGGCTACTCAATTGCGCTCCATTTTCATCAAAATAAGTAACAGTAACATTGGTTTGGTTACCAATAATTGTAGATTCTATTGTGGATGTATCAAAAGAAAAGAATCCATCTCTATCATTATCACATTCAGGATTTATAACAACCGAATTTGCAACAGGAACTTTTTCTACATTTAAAACAATATGTGCCCCAAGCCCCAAACAATCGTTATCTACCTCACTATCAACACGAATAAAAATAATTTGTTGATTGGGCGAGTTTGTATTTTGATAATTGCTAATATCTGCAATTGCATTTTCTTCTTTTAAGGCATCAAATTCGTTTTGATAATAATTGATGATGAGTTGCTGATTTGGCGGAAAAATATTTTGAATTTCTTCTGACACAGAGCTAAAATTGAAAGTGGCTATACCATCAGTAAAATCATCGCCATCATCACATTGAAAAAAAGATTTGGAATAATTTAGGGGAATTTGAGTGGTAGAGACAAAAAGATTTACTTCACCCACTTTATAACAACCATTGGTATTTTCTACTCTTGCCCAAATTTTATCTACACTTACAGTTTCATTTTCGTATTGAGTGCTATTTGTGATAGCAGTTCCATTATTTTCAGCTTCAGTTTGATCTTCATAAAAAGTGATCCTGTAGTTTTTTGGGTCTGTAATAATTTTTTCTTTGACTTCATTTAGATTGAAAAAACTAAAGCCATCAATATCAGCATTGTCACATTGTTTTAAAGAAACTGAAGGGTTGATGTTAGGTGCTTCAAAAATTTCGATTTCCTTAGGAATTGTATAAACTGTATTATCTATGTGAGTAACTGTAGCTTTAATATTGTAAATTCCTGCTGATGAAAACTGATGATTCACATCAATATTAGTAGAGGTATTATTTGCTCCAGAATCTGGGTCATCAAAATTCCAAACCACAGATTTAATTTCTGATTGATTGGTTAGACTTAAATTATTTGTTAAGTTACTACAAGTATTATCATTGGTAATTTCGAAAGGAAGTATTGTTTTTACTTCTCCATTTACAGTGATATAAAAATTAGCATTTGGTCTTGCTAACCTCATATCTTTGGTGGTTTGATAAGTGTTAGATTCACAGCCTATCGATCTAAACCAAGAAAAATCTGTATCACTTTCTGTACCTGCAATAAAAGCATTTGCATCACCATAATTAACACCTTTGTGAACTTCAACTAATATGTTTTTTACATCAGCAGGAATTGTAATTGGTTGATTAAAGTTAATTGTAATAATTTTAGAACTTACTGCACTCCAAGAAAAAGGTTGTAAATCTTCTATTTGACTACTTCCAATTAAATCGTCTTCAGAAAATGAATTAGGGAAGTTTTCATCTACTTTGTAAATATTAAATTGAAGAGTAGCTAACCAACCTGCACCTGTAATACCAACATTACCTGTATTTATTATAAGCTCTTCATTTTCATTAATATTAAATTCAGATAAATCAAATTTTCTAGCCCAAAATAAAGAGCTAGAAGAACAAGAAAACATATCTGATTTAATAAGTTTATCACCTATATTATTAGATAAAACAATATTATTATCAGAATTAATAATACTTCTTTTCTCTCCTGTAACATTAATAAAAAAATTGGCATTTAAAACTGGTGTGCTTAAATCTTCTGTAGAGGTATATGTATAAAGTTCTCTGCATCCCTGAAACCAAGAAGTATCTTTATCTTGTTCTGTACCTGCTATTAAAACTTTTTTATAATCAGCATTGTAAATATCATCTGATTGAGTTGCTACAACTAAGATTCTTTCGGTATTTGAAGGAATGACAGCAGGCGTATTAAAGTTTATTTGAATAATTTCTGGAGAATCATCAATTTTTGGCGCTAATATTCCACCTCCTCCAATATAAATTGCTGTGGAGTTAGGAAAGTTAGAATCGATTGCATAAATTCCAAGAGTTAATCTAGCGCCATCATAAGAATTACTAATTGCTATTTGACCAGATCTAACAATAAATTGATCAGTTGTTTCTATTCCAAAGTCTGCTAGCGTAAATGTTCTAGCCCAATATTCTTGGTAATCACAAGATTTCCAATCTGTTTTAATAGGTGTATTTCCTACATTATGGGTAAGTGTAATTTGTGCGTTAATGTTTAAATAAAATAGAAAGCAAAAAATAAGAGGTAAAAGATTTTTCATAGACTACAAAAATAGAAAATTTACCCCAACCAACCCTCTCTATCTAAACTTCTGTACTGAATTGCTTCTGCAATATGATCTGGGGAAATATCCTTAGCATTTGCTAAATCTGCAATAGTTCTAGATACTTTTAAAATTCGGTCATAAGCCCTTGCAGATAGATTTAATTTTTCCATCGCTGTTTTTAAAAGCGATAAACTTTCTGGTGATAATTTACAGAATTCACGAATTTGCTTCACATTCATTTGTGCATTATAATGTATATTTTCTAGTGCTGTAAAACGCTCTGATTGAAGTTCTCTTGCAGCTGTTACTCGTTTTCTAATTTCTACGGATGATTCTCCTTTTCGTTCTTCGGATAATTTTTCAAAAGGTACAGGAGTTACTTCTATATGAATATCAATTCTGTCTAAAAGTGGTCCAGAAATTTTACTCAAATAACGTTGCATTTCTTGTGGAGTAGAAGTCATTGGAGAATTTGGATCGTTAAAAAAACCAGAAGGACTTGGATTCATACTCGCAACCAACATAAATGATGACGGATAAGTAACCGTAAATTTTGCTCTAGAAATGGTAACTTCTCTATCTTCTAAAGGTTGACGCATTACTTCTAAAACTTCTCTTTTAAATTCTGGTAATTCGTCTAAAAACAAAACTCCATTGTGTGATAATGAGATTTCTCCTGGTCTTGGATATTGACCTCCACCAACCAAAGCTACATTGCTGATAGTATGATGTGGACTTCGAAATGGACGCGCATACAACAACCCTTCATTTTTTGTTTTACCAACCACAGAATGAATTTTTGTGGTCTCTAAAGCTTCATGTAATGTCATTGGTGGCAAAATACTTGGCAATCGTTTTGCTAACATGGTTTTCCCAGAACCTGGAGGTCCAATTAAGATGATGTTATGCCCACCAGCTGCAGCAATTTCCATACAACGTTTTATAGATTCTTGACCTTTTACATCCGAAAAATCAAACTCTGGGAAATCGATATTTTTGTAAAATTCAGCCCTTGTATCAACAATAGTGGGTGCTATTTTTTGATGACCATCAAAATGATTGATGACTTCTAAAATATTTTCTACACCTAAAATTTCTAAATCATTAACAATCGCAGCTTCTTTGGCATTTTCTTTAGGAAGAATAAAGTATTTAAAACCTTCTTCTCTAGCTTTTATCGCCATTGGTAACACTCCTTTTATAGGTTGTAAACTCCCATCCAAAGAAAGCTCACCCATAATAATATAGTCATTAATATTCTCTGATTTTATTTGATTGGAGGCAGCTAGAATTCCCATAGCTAAAGTTAAATCATATGAAGCCCCTTCTTTTCGAATATCTGCTGGTGCCATATTTATAATGATTTTTTTACCAGGAAGTTTATAGGAGTTGTTGTTGAGTGCAGCAGAAATTCTATAGGAACTTTCACTTACAGCTTTATCTGGCAAACCTACCAGATGATAGCCAATTCCTTTATCAATATTTACCTCAACAGTAATTGTGGTAGCTTCTATACCGAAAACAGCAGAACCAAAAACCTTTACGAGCATTCTTTTTTTTTCTTTAAAAATAGAAAAAATCAAAGAAAAATAAGAGAATTAAAGATATAATTACCAATTAATTGAGATATTCTAAAATCAAAGCGACTTATATTTGTAAATTACTAAAAAATAGAACCCAATGAAACCATTTATATTTATTTTCTTGTTTAGTATTTTTGGTTTACAAGCACAAACTATACGATTTAACGAGGTGGTTTCGTCTAATTCTGTTTATTTTGATGAAGATGGAGATACACCAGATTGGATTGAGTTGTATAATTCTAGCCATCAAACAATTTCTATAAATGGTTGGTCTTTGTCTGATGATGAGGATCATCTTTTAAAATGGACATTCCCAAACGTTTCATTAGCTCCCAATCAATACCTACTTTTGTGGGCTTCTTCTAAAGATAAACGTTCTATTGAGTATCCAAAAACTTTGGTTAATAAAGGAGATTCTTTTAAGTATATCCTACCCACATCAGAACCAAATACCAATTGGAAAAACTTAAATTTTAATGATACCAATTGGGCGCAAGGAATTTCTGGATTTGGATATGCTGATGGAGATGATAACACAATTATTCCTAGTGGTACAAAATCTATTTACTTACGAAAAAATTTTACCATTGATGATGTTGATAATATTGCATCTTTAATTTTAGATATTGATTATGATGATGCTTTTGTGGCTTATATTAATGGGCAAGAAGTGGCACGCGCAAATATTAATGGAGTACCACCAACTTTTAATGCAAATACCATTCAAGATCACGAAGCCAAAATGTATACTGGTGGAAAACCTGATCGTTTTTCGATTTCAAATTTTAAAAATTTTTTAAATGATGGCGAAAATATATTGAGCATTCAAGGGCATAATGTGAGTGCTAATTCATCAGATTTTACCATTATTCCCTTTTTATCAGCAATTTTTAAAACACCAAATTCGTTAGGGGTTGATCCGCCAGCTATTTTAAATCTGAAAGGCAATAATTTTCATACAAATTTTAAAATAGCCTCTAAATCAGAAACCTTATTTCTTGCTGATGCAAATGGAGAAATTGTAGATGAAATTACTGCTGCAAAATTACCTCCAAATAGTTCTATAGGAATATCAATAAACTCTGACAATATTGTTCATTATACAGAAACCACACCAGGATTTAAAAACTCTACAAATGAATTTTTAGGAGTTGTAACCAATAGCGTGGTTTTTTCACATCAAGGAGGTGTTATTCAAAATCCTATCAATTTAGTTTTATCTGGCAATGCATCAAACGAAGATATTCGTTATACTTTAGATGGTAGAGAACCAAACGCATCTTCATTGCTGTATACGAATCCAATTCAAATCAACAATAACAAAAATATTAGAGCTAAACTGTTTTCTAATAATCAACTACCCTCTAAAACGTACACGAAATCTTATATTTTAGGCGCAAATCACCAATTAGATATTATTTCGTTAACCACAGAACCTAGAAATTTATTTGATGAAGATTATGGCATTTATGTTTTTGGTGCAGAGGGTACTTATAATAACCAAGTACCTTATTATGGAGCAAATTTTTGGGAAGATTGGGAAAGGCCTATTCACTTTGCTTTTTATGAAAACGACAGTGATGAAATAGCCGAATTTAATGGAGGTATAAAAATTTTTGGAGGCTGGAGTAGAGGCCAAAATGACCAACGTTCGTTAGCGCTTTTTGCAAGAGGACAATATGGAGATACTGAGTTTAAACATTCTTTTTTTAACACATTAAATTATACTGATTTTCAATCTTTAGTATTAAGAAATTCGGGGCAAGATTGGTTAAAATCGTCTATGAAAGATATTATGCTTACCAGTTTAATGAGAGGTAGCAATTTAGATTTTCAAGAGCATAATCCTACAGCTACTTATATTAATGGGAAATATTGGGGCATGTATAATTTGCGCGAAAAAGTAAACGAACACATGCTTGCCTCTAAACACAATATTAATGCTGATGATGTAACTTTATTAACCAATAACGCAGAAGTATTAGAAGGCAACAATGAAGAATACAATAATTTAATTAACTATATCAATACCACAGATTTATCTATTGCTACAAATTTTGAATATGTAAACCAACAAATAGATATAAAAGAATATATACTGTATCAAGCTGCAAATATTTTCTTTAATAACACAGATTGGCCAGGAAATAATATTAAGTTTTGGAAACATCCTGAAGGCAAATGGAGGTGGATTATGTACGATACTGATTTTAGTTTTGGTCCTTTTTGGAATGCAGGTAATTATTACGAAGATACTTTAAACTTTGCATTAGAACCTTATGGCCCTGCTTGGCCTAACCCATCTTGGTCTACATTATTATTTAGAAGATTAATAACAAACACAGCCTTTAGAAACCAATTTATCAATAGATATGCAGATGAACTGAACTCTCGATTTTTACCTGAACATATAAAAAATCATATTGATGCCATTCATCAAACCATTGCCCCTGAAATAGAAGCACACTATAACAATTGGGGAGAAAACCCTTCTTTAGCAACTTATTTCATCAACCAAATGAAAATTTTTGCAGAGAATAGGCCTTTGTATGCTAAAAATCATATCAAAGCTAAATTTAACTTGGCTAATTTTCATCAAATAACAATTAGCTCTAAAGCTATTGAACAAGGCTTTGTTGAAATTAACGAAAACTTAAAAATTAAAACAACTTCTTGGAGTGGAGATTATTTTGAAACTGTACCCATACAATTAAGAGCAATACCAGAAGCTGGTTATGAGTTTTCGCATTGGAGTGGAGCTATTTCATCAACAAATAAAATGATAACTATAGCTTTAGAAAAAGCGATTGAAATTACACCTAATTTTAAAAAATCTACTACTGAAATACCTTTGGTTATTAATGAAATCAATTATAAATCTAATGATGCATTTAATGCAGATGATTGGGTAGAAATTTATAACCCAAATACTTTTACTGTAGATATATCTAATTGGCTATTTAAAGATGATGATGATACTCATGTATTCACGATTCCTTCTGGTACCACAATTTCTGCAAAAGGATTTCTTATCGTTGTAAAGGATATTTCAGATTTTACAGCTGTTTATCCAAAGGTAAAAAATTTTGTAGGAGCGTTTGATTTTGGTTTGGGCACTTCTGATGCAGTACGCCTATTTAATGCAGATAATGTGCTGCAAGATGAAGTGATTTATGATGATAGTTGGGCCAATTGTGCTGATGAAACTGGTAGAACTTTAGAGTTAATTGCAACAGATTTAGAAAATCATTTACCACAAAATTGGGATTGTTCAAATTCATATGGAAGTCCGAATATTATAAATGATGCAACACTGTCTGATGATGATATTGTTTTGTCTAATTTAAAAATATACCCTAATCCTGTTATAGACAACATATTTATTGCTGGTGATTTAAATGATTTTAGTATTCAAATACACAATGCTATTGGTCAAAAAGTATTAACTTTTAAAAACACAAAAATCTTAACGGTTAAACCGCTTACAAAAGGCCTTTATTTTATGACTATTTACGATAAAAACAAAAGAACAACTTTAAAATTTATCAAAAAATAAAGTTGTTCTTTTGAAAAAAGTTAACGCAAGTTATTATTATTTGTTTGGATTTTCTGATGCACCAACAGTTGCATTTTTATACCAAACCTCAGCATAACTACCGTTTGCATATTGCTTGGAAATATCACCACCGTAAATTTCTGATTTGGTACTTTTAGCATTTGCTTGATTATATGCTCCTTGTTTAAAATAGTTAATTTCTCCAGCATATGCAATTTCTTTCTCTTCACTTATAGCTCGTCTAGAAGCATAATTATCTATAACCTGTTGAGGAATATCTGCTTTAGTTGGAAAATCTGATTTTATTAAGCTTTTTGTAAATCTAACGGTTTTATGGCCTTTACTTTTAAAAGTTAGATACATTATACCTTGATGTACATTAACTTCGTAACTAAACTCTTCTCCTAAGGCTATACCATCTTTGGGCTCTTCTGGTGCTTCTGTGGGGCTTTTACCTACTACAGAAAAATCGTGACCCCAAACCGCAGTTGAGTAATCCCATCTACCAGAATTGTTGCCTTTTGTATTGATTTCATAATTCCAAAAAACAGAACCTTTTGTATGTTCTGGAAATTTTTTGTAAAATATTTTCAAGGGCTCGTTTTCATGACCTTCGTCACTATGAATTTGCCCTACAACCACAGAAAAAGAAGAAGATACATTTGCATGGCCAGTTGTAGAAACGTGCATTACTTTTAATGTACCTGTTAATTTACCTCCTTCTTCAGGAATCCAATGTTTCTTTTCTCCTAACTCAGATCTAGTATTGCTTGAGGTTTTTGAGGTTATGCCAGAATTTGGGGTTTTATAAACTACCCAATTTGTAGTTCCATCATTCTCTACATAAAAAAAATCTTTTTTTTGAAAATTGACTAGATTTTCTGAACGAGTTCCATCACCTAAAAGAATTTTCCATTTATGCATAAACGGAATTACATCATTTGGATAGGTAACTTTTTTTGTTTTTTCTTCTTTATTTTGTTTGTTAGTTTTAGAACAACTATTAAAAAAACAAACGGATAAAACTGTTAAAAATATGTAGAAAATTGATTTGATATTCATTAAATATGGTTTTTTAAAATGAAAATTTAAAGTGTTATCTTTTTATAGCTCCAGAAGTATCTCCTTGCATTAAGCTTTGTACATTTTCTAAAGAAACCATATTTACATCTCCAGGAATGGTATGTTTTAATGCACAAGCTGATGCTGCAAAATCGATAGCTTCTTCATCATTATAATGTAACAATCCGTAAATTAAACCAGAGGCAAAAGCGTCTCCAGTACCCACTCTATCAATGATATGAGTTATGTTTAGTGTTTCTGTTTTAATATAGTTTTTGCCATTCCAAATTTTACCTTGAATTTGATGATGAGAAGCGCTTAACGTTCTTCTAGTTTTTTTAACTACTTTTTTTATTTTAGGAAACTCTTTTATCAGTTGTTTGGCTAGAGATTTAAAACTGTCTTCTGGTTTTCCTAACGCAAACATTTCTTTAATGCCATGACTACTTGTAATTACAACATCTGTATGTTGTACTAATGTTGGAATTACGTCTTGCATTGTTTTACCGTATTTCCACATATTGTTTCTAGAGTTGATATCTCCAGAAACTGTAATTCCTAATTGATTAGCCGCTTTAATAGCATCTAAACAACACTGGGCAGCACCTTCTGAAATTGCAGGAGTAATCCCTGTCCAATGAAACCAGTCTGCATCTTTTAGCACCTCTCGCCAATTGATCATTGAGGGTTGAATTAAAGAAAAAGCAGAACCTTCACGTTCGTAAATAACTTCGCTAGGTCTGTGTACAGCCCCTTTTTCAAGAAAATACTTGCCCATCATATCATCACCATAAATAACATGCTCTGTACTTAACCAATGTTTTCTTAAAAACTGCGCACCAGCTTTACCTAATGCGTTGTTTGGAAAACGAGTTACGTGTGCAGCTTTCATTCCTAAATAGGCACAAGAAATAGCTACATTAGCCTCACCACCACCATAAACGAGTTCTAGTGAAGAAGCTTGTGAAAATTTTTCGTATCCTGGAGGAGATAATCGCATCATTACCTCACCAAATGTTATTAATTTTTTCGGCATAATTTTAATACATTAAGGTCATTACTAAATTTTCTTCAGTTTTAATTTTTCCTGAATTCATTAAAATATTATTAGATTCTATATTATTTTTTGCTCCCCAAAGAATGGAAACAAACTTAACATTATTGTTTTTAAACGTGTTATTATTAATATTTACATTTACAATACCATTATGATTCAGTAACCTTTTGTTTCTTTCTTTAGCACCACAATTTGTAAACGTACTATTTGTTATCAGTAAGTTACCTCCAATAGTAGACTCATCATAACCCCCTCTGTAATAATCTACAACGTTTTGTTTTACGTTGTTAAAAGTACAATTATCTATCGTTAGGTATTCTGTATTATAATCTCCTCTGTCATTGGTTTCTTCTGATAATTCTATGCCATTTTCACAATTTAAAATTGACGTATTTTTAAACGTAATTTGTTCTGAAAACGATTGTTTATATACTTTTAAAGCGTACTTAAAGTTACTTATTTTAGAGTCGATAACCGTTAAACCAAAATGATTGAACATATTTTCTTTTAAACTCGCAAAAGCGTAATTGGTAGAATTTCCTTTAAGTGTAATGTTTTTTAAGGTTAATTTACCATAAGGATGCAAAGCTAAAGCAGGCGTGTTGGCTGCCCCTTTGTAAACTATTTCTGCGTTAGCTTTAGATTGTATTGTAAGCGTTTTGTTGATAATTATTGATTCAGAAATATTAAATATACCATCATTTAATTCTATAATATCACCATTATCTGCGGCATCAATTTTTGTTTGAATCTCTGTTTCGTTTAACACTGAATGTATTTTAGGTGCTTTTGGTTCTGTTTTATTTGAATACCAACTTGCACCATATTTAGAGGGATTTAACAGGTTTAAATTGATGTTTTCTACATTTAAAATAGCACCAATTTGATTGTTTTTACCTCTAACGTTTCCTAATAAATCTTCTGTGATTGTTTCAAAATCGAAACCTGTATAAACCTCTATATCATCAAAACCTGTTGTTGGAACAGAAAGGTTGGTTCCGATATCAGTAAGTGTTAAATCTCTAGAAATTAAACCGTGATTATTTTTAATTGACACCCCATTATTATCAATAACATTACTTTTAAAAGTTACCCCATCTGCTTTATCGTGTTCAATAATTGGGTTTACATCTCCTTTAGAATTGTAAATTACATTATTAACAACCTCGGTTCTTAAGGCTCTTGCAGAACGAATTTCTGATTTTGGTAAAACATCTTTTTGTGCTAAGTTTTGCCCAACACCAAATTGAAAGGGAGCATCTGAATCTACAAAGGTATTGTAGGCAACCACTACATCTGTTACTTGATTATATCTGTTTAATGGCGATTTTGGAATTCCGTTCATCACTGCAATTGGACTTCTAAAATTTTTTCCTTTAATGTTGTAAAACAGATTATTGATTACCCAATGTCCTGTATTGATAATTCTAATTCCGCCATATTGTTCATTTACCCCATCACCAATAAAATAATTACCTACTACAGTTACATAGTTACCATGCCTTGTAACTACAGAACCTTCGCTTTTATAGAAAACATTATTTTTAATGATGTTAAAATTGGTTTTGCTTGATATAATTTCTACTTCTCCATTACATTCTTCAAACAAATTATTTGCAATTGTTGTGTTACTTGGAGACATTGATGTAAAACTACTACCTAACTGAATAGTTTCTCCTCTTGCACCACCTTTTCTTGGTCTAGGACCAAAGTGATTATTGATAATTTTATGGTAATTTCTAATACTTTGATTTCCTTTTAAATCTACTCTAACAGTGGGTCCGCCATTGGTTTTACCAGCAATATAACAATTGCTTAACTCATTGTGTTTACCATAGAATTGTACCCAAAGATTATCTTGATCTCTTTCTAAATTATTAAAATCTAAAATTACACAATTGGTAACTTTACTATAATTAGCAACTTTTTTTTTACTTGTTCTAAAAGCAATTACGTTTTTTTTAGGTGAATGCCCTTTTCTAAAAAATAAACCACTTACCTCTAAATGGTTACCGCTAATTTCTAAGCTAGAGGTTCCTTCTATAAAAACCTTTCCTGGATTTTCTGCTCTTAGTTTTATAGGATTTTCTTTAGTGCCTTGCCCAACAAACTTAATTTCTATATCTGTATAGATACCATTTTTTAGCACAATATCATCTCCTGCTTTTGCTTCTTTAATTGCTTGTTCTAATTCTTGAGAATCAGCAACTAAAATCTGTTGTTTTGTTACTTGGTTACATGAAATAAAAAAAAAGATAAAACCAAGTACTAAAATTGTATTTTTCATAAACATAAATAGTATTAATGTGTTACAGACAAACTGTAGTATTTTACTCTAGCAAATGAGCCAGCGTCTGTTGTATTTAGATAATTACCAGCTTTAAAATAATTTTCGAATGGCCATTTTGCCATGCTAATATCTTGATAAATTACGGGTGTATCGTTATTTAACTGTAATTCTAATTTTCCTGTAGAAGCTGTAATTCTAAAATCGAAAGCATCAAAACCTACATAACCCATATTTGTTTTTTCGTCTACCCAGGTGTCTCTTGAGGTATCTAATAAATCATCGCCAGAAGTGGTAATATCAACTAAAGATTTTTTAAACGCCCAGATATACCCATCTTCCCAATATATTTTTATTAAAGGTGGCCCATTGTTAGAAGAAGCATTTAGTTTTGCAACGTCTGCAATAGATAAAATACCATGAATTTGCATTACAATAGTTCTGTGATATTCTCTACTACTGATGTTATCTTTAGAAATGTCTAACATTTTTAGTCTCCCAACCATTGCTCCACCTGTATCTAAAGACCAATTTACGCGAGAGTTTGAGGGTAGAATTAGTTCTCTTAATTCGGTTCTTGAATAACTACTATTTGCTGTAGATTGTCTTGGAAAGGTATAAAATACAATAGATTTGTCTGTTTGGTCATCATACATATAAGGTTTTACAGCTTCTAATGTTCTGTAACCTCCATTTACCAAATCAGCAGGTTGGTATTCATCTGGACTTCCGTTATTATTTGCATCTACAGGTAAAGTAACTTTCCAATTGGTAAAATCAATTTGTGCATAATCATCAAAATTATTTTCTTCAATAACCTCAATTATTTCTGGCTCTTCTGTTGTTTCTTCTGATGAACAAGCACATAGCACCACAACACCAAATACAAACCAAAGTATTTTTTTAAAACTTATCATTTGATATAACATTTCAATACTTTTAATTTTACAGTATCTTTCTTAAAAACTATAAAATATAATCCTTTAGAAAAATCTGATACATCTAGTTTATCGTTTTGAAATTTGTTATCTATATTTATTTGTCGGCCAGAAAAATCCAACAGTTCAATGGTATTATAATTTAGTGATCCGATATTTTTAAATTCTATTTCTTTGGATGATGGATTTGGAAATAATACAATTCTTTCTGCTTGTTTTTTTAAATCATCAATAGAAAGTGAATTCGCAATTTCTTCAACACTAAAATCTGCATATTTTACAATTTCGTCTTGTAAATTCTGCGGATTGTTTAAACTTCTGTAAATGCCCCATTTTGGTCTTGTAAAATCTGCACCATCTTGCCACATATCTATTGATGTGTTTGTGTAACTAAATATAATTTCATTAGTTAGCGTTTTTCTAATTTCTATTGCATAGCTTCCAGCATCACCAAATTTTACAGTTTCTTTTACAGAAACCCAAGTTCCTCTTAATGCCTCTAAATTTAATGTTTTTAATGTATTTTGATCATTTGTGGGTGTGTATCTTAACTCTAATCGATCTGGATTTGATTTTCGTAATGTTAAGGTAATCATTGGGATGGATGCATAAGAACCTCCCACAGATTTTATTTGATGAATGTGTGTAAAGCCGGTAGAGGGTTTAAAAGTATCACTCAATTTAAACTTCCATTTGTATACTACATTTTCTCCAATATTCCCTTTTAGATTTTCTGGAGAGTCGTCAAAAGATTTTATTTCATTTCGTTGTCTATCAAACTTTTTACAACGATCATTATCTGGGGTAACATGAATATAAAAGCGGAATACGTTTTTATTGAGTTCGTTATCAAAAACCTCATCTATGTGCCTGCCAAAATCGTTATGATTACAATCTGGAGATTCCACGATATCTCTGCCAGGGTTTGCAAATGTAGCATTAATAAGCTCATACGTATTACCTGGGCCATCAGCCTCTAAAACAACTTGAGCTTGCATTATGACAGAACATAACAATAGCGCATAAAATATAGATTTCTGTTTCATTATTCTTGTTTTAAACCTATTCTGGCTACTTTATTTTTTGCTTTCAATAAAGGTGATTTTTCGCTTGGCGTAAACAACTCGTCATCTTGCCATTTTGGGTTTTTATATAAAACATTTTCTTTTACGGCACCTTGCGAAACTTTTACAAATCCGCTTCTATGAATTACACAGTTTTTTATAAAACTATAATTCCCTTTTAAATCTACAGGAGATTTTATTTTGTAACTATCATCAAAAACAGTGTTTGAAATTTCAACAACTTGAATACCATTTACTTTTAATACTTTTCCTTTTTCTTGATTGTGTACGTTGCTAAAAACACAATTTTTTACAACCAATTTACCTCCTGGTAAATTTACAGTTGGTGTTGTTCTTATATAATTCACAGCAAATTCATCAATATTTTTAAATACTGAATTTTCTAAAATAATTGTATTTGCATTATAGAAACCCATAATATCTTTATCATAAGACAGGTTTAAACCTCTGTAACTATCTTGAAATCTAGAATTGATAAAACTTAAGGTATCTGCCTTAGTGCCATTGTAGGCCTTAAAAATAGAACCTCCATTTGTGTTTTTAAAATTGACAAATGTTACATTGTCTACAAATACATCATACAAACCACTTTCTTGTTTGTCTGGTGATACTATAGCGTACTTTGTATCAGAATCTTCAGCATCAATAATTACATTGCTTAATAACATTTTTGCACCTTCTGCCATTCTAAAAAAATAGGTTAATGGCTTTTCAATATCTTTTTTAACGCTAATGATAGATGCGCCATCTTTATCACCAATAATAGTGATGTTTTTGGTGATTGTTATTTTCTTTTCTAAGATATATTCTCCTGTTTTCAAAATTAGTTTAGAGCCTGAAGCTGCATTACTTACAGCTTTTCTTAAAGTTTCTACACCTGGATCTACTGTAATATCTTTAGGTTTTAGTATTGGTGCTACAATATTAGGTTTCCAACCTGGGCCAGCTCTTAAACTTAAGGCTTTTGGTAATTTGTTAGCGTTTAAATTAAATGCACCTGCATTAAAAGTTTGTCTTACTGTTTTTGTAATATCGTTTTTAGGACTTTTTGTATTTTTAGAAACTTGTAATAAATCTGGATTTTGATTGGTTGGAATAGGGAAACCTTTTAATTGTTTCCAATTTAGTTTTGTAGTTGTAAAACCTTTTACAGGCGTACTAGCATCAATATAATTACTACTAAAGTTAATTTTAGCAGCTTCATCTACAAAAAGTACATTTTTATCTGATTTTGTATTGAATACTATATTATTTGCAAAATTCACATTTTCGGGTGCTAAAGACTTTTCGTCATCTTTACCTTCACCAAATGAAATAGGCCCTGAATCTATAATGGTATTATTCTGAATATCAACGTTTTTTACTTGATGATATCTATTTAAAGGTGAGTTTGGCACTCCATTCATTGTCACAATAGCCCCTCTATAACCATCACCCAATAAACCAATCATTAAGTTATTTCTAATGATATGACCAGCATTAATTACTCGAATTCCCCCAGTTTTAGAAACACCATTACCTAAAAACACGTTTCTTTCTACCAATGCATTATTACCATGTCTTAATGTTAAGCAACCTTGACTACCAACAAATAAATTGTCTCTAAAAATATTATCGCCAGATTTGTTAGAGATGATTTCTATTTCACCATCGCAATTGGCAAACACATTTCTTTCCACCAAAGTTTTGGAAGATTTCATAGAATTAGCACTTGTACCTATTCTAATGGTTTCGCCACCATTAGTACCTAATTCTGGTCTTGCACCAAATAAATTATTATCTATTCTATGATTATTTTCTATATGTTCATCACCTTTTAACCAAACTACAAGTGTGGTTCCTGGACTGGTTTTTCCTGTAAAATTATTATGATCTACTCTGTTATTTTTGCCCCAAATATCTACCCAATGATCTTTAATACCATCAGCCACTTTGTAATATGATATGGTTGAATTGGTAAACCTGCAATGGTTAGCAAATCTTTTTGAATCTTTACGGAATTGCACTACTGATTTATAGTTAGAATTACCATCTTTAAACCACAAACCACTAACAATAATATGCTCTCCATAAATATTTAGTGTAGAATTACCCGAAATAATTACCTCACCAGCAGTTTCTGCTTTTACAATTATTGGGTTGTCTTCCTTACCTTTTCCGTAAGCATTTATTTTTACATCTTTCCACACGCCATTTTTAAGAGTAATAATATCACCAGCTTTAGCTTCATTTATTAATTTGTTGTACTCATCAATTGAACTTGCTATTTTTTGCTGACTATGAGCACTCTTGAAATACAATAAAAATATGAGGATAAATACTTTATATAGATGGATGTTTTTCATGAAATTAAAATTGGTAAACCAAATTGGTAAACCAAAAATACATAAGATATTTGAATAAAAAAAATTATGACTGTTTTTAACTTATTACAAGTGCTTCTAATAATAGGAAAAATTAAATCAATTAAACTATTTAGCATCGTCTTTTAAATCGCACGAATAACAGTATCTTTTTGTTGTGTCCATTTTTTTTTACTTTTAGATGTTGTCAATCAGCATTTAGAAAAGTTCTCGATACAATTTTATCATAAACTCGAAAATTACTCGAACTAACATTAATGATGTATTAAACTTTTGATTTTTTATATGTTGAATATCCGTAGGAAGCAACAACAGCCAAACAGAATAAAGGTAAAATGAATGAGAAATTGACTTCTGGAATGAATCCTAAAATTTTTACATCAGCAAAACCAGAACCTCCCCAATCTAAAATTCCACCTTGTAAAACTGGCATTAAAGCACCACCTACAATTGCCATTACCAAACCAGCTGAACCTATTTTAGCTTCATCACCCATATCTTTAAGCGCAATTCCATAAATGGTTGGAAACATGATAGACATAAAAATAGAAACTGCAACCAAAGAAATTAAACCAGGCATACCTGATAATAAAATTGCACCTGCACAACAAATTACGCCTCCTAAACCAAATAACATTAACATTTTAGATGGATTAATGGTTCTCATTAAAGCAGTTCCAATCCATCTACCAATTAAAAATGAAATCATTGCAGCCACATTAAAATAAGTAGCTGTTAATTCCATTCCAAAAGTTTCGTTGATATTATCAACATACTGAAAAATATAGGTCCAACACATAATTTGTGCACCTACATAAAAAGCTTGTGCAACAACTCCAAATTTATAATTGCGGTTACTAAATAATTTTTTAAAAGATTCTGAAAGCGACATTTTATCTTCTTCTGCTGTTTTTGGCATTTTGGTAAAAATAATGATGGTCATAATTACCAAAACTAAAATACCTAAACCAATATAAGGTACACTAATAATCCCTAAATCATTTTCTCTAACTGCTGCTAATTCTGTTGCAGAAAGTGCATTATAAGCTTCTGTTGTATAATCATCTGAACGTAAAGCGCTAATTACAAAAACCTGAGCAATTATCATTCCTGTTAAAGAACCAATGGGATTAAAGGCTTGTGCTAAATTTAAACGTTGTGTTGCTGTTTCTTTATCACCTAAAGCTAAAATTAACGGATTTGATGTGGTTTCTAAAAAAGCCAATCCGCAAGTAATTACCCATAAAGAAATTAAAAAGAAAGTAAATGTTTCGTTTGCTGCTGCAGGATAAAATAAAAATGCACCAATGGCATACAAACACAATCCTAAAATAATACCCGATTTATAACTGTATTTTCTGATAAACAAAGCTGCTGGCAAAGCCATAAAGAAATATCCAAAATAAAATGCAAACTGCACTAAAGAAGCTTGCATATTAGACAACTCTGGCATTACCTTTTTAAATGCAGAAACCATCGGATTTGTTAAATCGTTGGCAATTCCCCATAAAGCAAATAGCGATGTTATCATGATAAACGGAAATAACAATTCCTTTTTTACTACGGGTATTTTTTTAAGTTGATTCATAATTATTTTATCTTAGAGTTGTTATTGTCTTGGTAATTTCATTAAAAATATCTTCTGATAACTTCCCTTCTTCCCAAGCATTTAAAACATCTTTGAGTTGCTCCATTTTTGTGGGTCCCACAACTACTCTATCTGCTTCTAATATTGAAAACACATATCTTAAAGCCAATCTTGATAAAGGAATATTGTGTTTTTTAGCAATTTTGTTTACTTCTAAAGCTACATCTACATCAGCATTAGAAATCCATTCATTATTTGGTCTTTCAGTATTGTACTGTTCTAATCTACTGCCCAACAAACCCATATGCAATGCAGAAGCTGCATAATATGCCATATTCTCTTTTTCGATTTGAGGAAGATCTTTGTTGAAACCCGTTAAATTACAAGCATCTAACTTTAAAAATCCTGAAACAACATCAAAATTTTCTTTGATCATATGAGGATAAAAACGATCAATTGGATTACCTCCAACTCCTAAAGCCTTTACAATTCCTTCTTTTTTAAAGGATTGTAAACAGTCCATTATTTCATCTATTTTTTCTACAGGAACCAAATGTGGCTCATGCAAAAACAACAAATCTATACTATCTACCCCAATTACTTCTAAACTTTCATACACGCTTTTACGCATTGTTTCAGGCGAATAATCAACAATAGTATCTTCTGCTTTGTCTGCTTTTAAACGACCTACTTTTGTGCTTATAAAAGGCTTTTTTCCTGTCCAAAGCTTTAAGGCTTTACCAACAAATTCTTGAGATTTATTATAAGAAGGTGCAGTGTCTAAAACGCTAACACCATTTTCTAAAGCGTGCAATAATATGCCAATTGCTGTTTTTTCTTCAATTGGTCTCCAAACTCCTCCTAAACCAGAACAGCCTAAAACTAATCTGCTATCATTGTTAAAAAACGCATTCTTTTTATAGTTTCCTGAAATGTAAGTTGGTTTTGTTTTCATTTTTATAAATTGTAAAATTTAATTGCATTTAAACCCATAATATTTGCTTTTTCATCCGCAGAAAAATTAGCAATATAATTGGTTACTATATTTTTTACTTGTTGATAATTACCAGCTACCAAACATACAGGCCAATCAGAACCAAATAAAATTCTGTTTGCACCAAAAGTATTAAAAACTAAATCTAAATAAGGATGTAATTGTGCCTGTGTCCAAGTTTTATAATCGGCTTCTGTAATCATTCCTGATACTTTACAGCACACGTTTTTATGCTTGGCAATTGCTTTCATTTGATTTGCCCAACCATCAAAAAAACCGTCTTTTATATACGGTTTTGCAATATGATCGATTACAAATTTGATGTTTGGAAACTTTTTAACAAACTCTAAAGTTGCCCCCAATTGATGTGGAAAAATCAAAATATCGTAGGTGAAATTGTGTTTTTCTAGAGCCGAAATTCCGTTTAAAAAATTAGGTCGTAATAAAAAATTATGATCTGCTTCTCCTTGCACAACGTGCCTAAAACCTTTTACTTTTTGGTGATGACTATACTTTTCTAAATCAGCTTCAACAGCATCACTTCGTAAATCTACCCAACCCACAATTCCTTTTATAAAATCGTTTTTTGAAGCTAAATCAATTAAAAAATCGGTTTCTGCTAAAGTTTGATCTGCTTGTACAGCCACACAGCCGTCAACACCATTTTCTTGATAAACTTTTTGTAAATCTGATGGTAAAAAATCACGGCGAATTACAGCCATTTCATCATTAATCCAACTGTGTTTTACAGGTTCGTATTGCCAAAAATGTTGATGTGAATCTATAATCATAATTTCTTATAATTCTTTTAAAGCTGTTTGCATTCCTTTTTCTGTAATTGCAGTCAAGTGTTTTTCTACAACTGCTTGTAATCCTTCGTAAGAAGTTAAATCTACACCCCAAAAATCACTATTTGATAAAGTCGCTTTTACAATGGCTGATATATCATTTGTTGCCCATTGATTTGCGAAGAAATCTAATGCAGATTGATCGTCTTTTAACGGAATTGCTGTGCCATTTCTATCGCCTTTATAAAAAGCAATTAACGATGCCAAAGAGAATAACAAACGATTTGGTAATGCATCTTTTCTTTTGATATATTCTAAAACTGATGGTAATACTCTTGTTTTGAATTTTGATGTTGAGTTTAAAGAAATGCTAATTAAAGCGTGCTCTAAATAAGGGTTTCTAAAACGATCTAACACATCATTTGCAAACTGACTTAACTCTGCTTCTGGTAAATCTAAAGTTGGACAAATTTCTTCGAAAATAGCATCTTTTAAGAAACCACCTACAACTTCGTCTTCTAAAGATTCACGAACTTTATCTATACCATATAAATATCCAACAGGCACTAAACTTGTGTGAGCACCGTTTAAAATTCTTACTTTACGAGTTCTGTAAGGTTCTTGATTATCTGTAAAAACGATATTCAATCCACATACCTCTGCAGGAATTTCTTCTTTTACTGTTGATGGTCCTTCAATTACCCATAAATGGAATTGCTCTCCTTCTACAACCAAATTGTCTTTATACCCCAATTCTTTGGTAATTGCATCCATTTTATCTCTAGGATATCCAGGTACAATTCTATCTACCAAAGTATTACAGAAAATATTATCTTCGTTTATCCATTCAACAAAATCATCACCTAAATTCCAATCTGATGCATATTGTAAAATGATTTTCTTTAGGTTTTCACCATTTTTATCAATCAATTCACAAGGAATTAAAATTAAGCCTTTGTCTGAAGCACCTCCAAAAATTTGGAATCTTTTGTATAATAAAGCGGTTAATTTTCCAGGAAAACTACTTTGTGGAGCATCAAATAATTTATCATCTGCATTGTATGCAATACCAGCTTCTGTGGTATTTGAAATCATAAAACGCAAATCAGGATTTTCTGCAATTGCCAAATAATCTGCATTGTTTTCATAAGGATTAATTCCTCTTTGAATACAATCTACAATTTGATGTTCGCTAATGGCTTCACCATTTTTAATTCCGTTTAAATACAAAGTGTACAATCCATCTTGATCGTTCAACATTTTTATTAAACCCTGTTTAATAGGTTGAATCGCTACAACTCCAGCATCAAAATTAGCTTGTTTGTTCATTTCGTGAATCATCCAATTGGCAAAGGCTCTTAAAAAATTACCTTCTCCAAATTGTACAATTCTTTCTGTATAGGTGTTTGCGTTTGCTGTTTTTCTGTTTAATTCTTGCATTTTTTTTGCTTTTATCCTGCACGGTTTTTAGAACCTTGTAGGTCTCTTTTTTTGTTTATTTTTTAAGACCTTTCATGTTTTAAAAACCTGAAAGGTCTTATTTTTACTTATAATGAAACTCCTCTTTTCCAAGGAATAAAATCGTTATTTCCGTGTAAAACTGCTTTGGATGGTGTTTCTCCACTTGCCACTCTAATAATGTGATCTAAAATCTTTTCGCCCATAGTTTCTATAGTGTCTTCGCCAGTAATTACAGTTCCTGCATTGATATCTATGATATCATTCATACGTTCGTATAAATTGGTGTTGCTCGACATTTTTAAAACTGGTGCAACCGGATTTCCTGTTGGTGTTCCAAGACCTGTAGTAAACACAACCACATTACAACCAGAACCTACTAAACCTGTTGTAGATTCCACATCATTTCCTGGTGTACACAATAAGTTTAAACCTGGCTTTGTAACTTGTTCTGTATAATCTAAAACCTTCACAACTGGAGATGTTCCTCCTTTTTTAGCAGCTCCAGCAGATTTCATTGCATCTGTAATTAAACCATCTTTAATGTTTCCTGGTGATGGATTATTTTCAAATCCAGAACCTACAGCAACTGCTGCTGCAGAATACGCTCTCATTAATCCGTAGAATTTTTTAGAATCTTCTTCTGTTTCACATCTGTTGATGAGCTCTTGCTCTACACCATTTAATTCTGGAAACTCAGCCAAAACTGGGCTACCACCTAAACCAACCAATAAATCTGATGCATACCCCAAAGCCGGATTTGCAGAAATACCTGAAAAACCATCAGAACCTCCACATTCTAAACCTAAAGTTAGCTTGCTTAAAGGTGCTGGTTTTCGTTCTAATTTGTTGGCTTCCATCAACCCTAAAAAGGTATGTTTTACAGCTTCTTCAATTAAATGTCTTTCGCTTACACTTCTTTGTTGTTCTAAATAATGAACAGGTTTTTTATTATCAGGTGCAATCGCATCTATAGCAGCTTGCAGCATTTCAATTTGTGCATTTTGGCATCCTAAGCTAAAAACTGTAGCTCCTGCAACATTCGGATTTGTAATATAACCTGCCAATAATTGACACAACATTTGGGAGTCTTCACGTGTACCTCCACAACCACCATCGTGTTTTAAGAATTTAATTCCGTCTACATTTGGGAAAACTCTGTTTTTAGACATTTCTTCTTTAGTGGTAATAATTGGTGTGTTTCGGATTTCTTCTGATGAAGCTCCTGATTTGTATTGTTGAATCAATGCATCAGTATCAACTGCAAAATCTTTCTTAGTTTCGTAGCCTAATTTTTCTGATAACGCACCTTCTAAAACATCCACATTTCTATTTTCACAGAATGTTAAAGGAATTACTAGCCAGTAATTTGCAGTACCTACTTTACCATCTTCTCTATGAAAACCGTTAAAAGTTCTGTCTTTAAAATTAGAAACATCAGGCGCAGACCAAGTAAATTTTTCTTGAGAATCGTTAAATTCTGCTGATGCGTGTTTAACATTATCAATTGTAATGGCACATCCTTCAGGAATTTCTTGAACAGCTTTACCAATTAAAACACCGTACATGAAAATTTCATCACCAATAGAAAAATTGTTTAATGAAAATTTGTGTTTTTGTTTGATGTTTTCTTTTAAAACAACTTCTTTACCAGCTATATGTGTTACTCTTCCTTTTTCTAAAGGATTAATAGCTACAATAATATTGTCTCTTACATCTATTTGAACGTAGTCTTTAGACATTTTTGTTCTTCTTTTTAATTAAAACTAACTGTGGCTTTGATGACACCCGTTTTTGGATCTAACCAACTATCAAAATTTTCTATCATTTCTGTAAAATCCACAGAATGTGTAATAAAAGATTCTGTTGGAAATTGATTTAAGACACTAATTACATGTTCAAAATCTTCTGTTGTAGCGTTTCTACTGCACATTAATGTCATTTCTTTTGCATGTACTTTTGGGTGCGTATAAGTCAACTCTCCTTTCGATAATCCTACTAAAACAAAACGACCTCCATGAGACATATAATCAGGACAAGCTTCTAAAGCATATTTATTTCCAGAAGCATCAAAAACAGCCGTACATAAATCGCCATTGGTAATTTTTGAAACTTCTTCTACAGCATCTGCACCTGCCTTAACAATATAATCTACACCAATTTTTTCTTTGGCATATTGCAAACGATCTTCATTCATATCAATCGCAATTACTTTTGCACCAGCAATTTGCGCTAGTTTCATAATTCCAATTCCTATAGGACCTGCACCCACAACTGCTACAATTTCATCTTTTTGAATTGCTGCTCTACGAACTGCATGTGCACCAATTGCCAAAGGTTCTACAATTGCCATTTCATTATCAGACAAATTATTTGCGGGTAATAAAATATCAGCAGGTACTGTAATTTGTTGCTGCATTCCTCCATCTCCATGTACACCTAAAACTGTAATATTTGTACAACAGTTTGTTTTTCCATTTCTACAAGCAATACACTTTCCACAACTTACATATGGCATTACAACAACTTTATCTCCAGCTTTTATACCTCTTGCATTTTCTCCAATTTCTAAAACTTCGGATGCCAATTCGTGACCTAAAATTCTTGGATAAGTAAAAAACGCTTGGTTACCAGCATAAGCATGTAAGTCTGTTCCGCAAATTCCCACCTTATTAATTTGTAATAAAGCTTCTTTTTCTTTTCTTATAGGAGCCTCTTTTTCTTTTAAGATAAATTCTCCTGATTTTTCACAAACTATGTATTTCATTTGTTGTGTTTAAATACTATTAAATTATTTAGATTGAATTACTTAGACAACTTAAGTGTAAAGGCAAAATCTCCTTTTTTAACTTTTGGCATTTGTACAGTTAACCCTTTGTCAGTTTGTTTCCAAGTTAATTTTTCGTCACTACCAAGCATGGTAACATTTTTAATGTTATCGCTTTCTTTTATTGATGAAATAGTAACATTATTTTTTTCTGGCCACTCCATAAGAATTGCATAAATATTACCATCTTTTTGCGTAAAACGCATATCTTGACCCGTAAATGCTTTATTACCACCTTCTGAATGATGACCTGTACCCACTTCTGTAGGACCTTCGCCAAACGTTCTCCAGTATTTTGTATCGTAAATTGCTTCGCCATTAATAGCTAACCAAGCCCCAATTTGTAATAAAATTTCTGCTTGATCTTCAGGAATTGTTCCGTCTGCTTTTGGACCCACATTTAATAATAGATTACCATTTTTAGAAACAATATCAATTAAATCATCAACCAAAGAATTTGCCGTTTTAGATTTCCAATTGGTAACATGAGACCATGAATTTTTACCTATTGAAGTATCTGTTTGCCAAGGAAGTTTACGAATATCTGGTAATTTTCCTCTTTCTAAATCATAAATAACTGTACCTTCTGGAAAAGCTTGTTCGTAAAAGTTTTTGTCTTGTAAAACCACTTCTTTGCCCCACTCAAGACCTTTGTTATAGTAATAAGCAGCCAATTTTGGTCTGTATTCTCTAAATTCTGGAGTATCTAACATAAAATCGAACCAAAGAATATCTGGTTGATAGTTGTCTATTAAATCTTTTGTTCTTAACCACCAACGTTTTTTAAATGCTTCAGAAACTGGTTCTCTTAAATCTTTTCCTTTTGATGAATATAAATCTGCATATTCTGGATCTGTAGTATCAAAATGATCTTTTTTATTGTAAAAAGACCAGTTAAACGCAAAGTGTGAAGAAGCCCCCATTATTAAACCTTGCTTTCTACCTTCTTTCATTAACTCACCCAAAACATCTCTTTTTGGTCCCATATCAAAAGAATTCCAACGAGTTGTATTCGATTTATACATTGCAAAACCATCATGATGATCTGCAACTGGCACTACATATTTAGCTCCGGCTTTTTTGAAAAGTGAAATCCATTCTTCTGGTTGAAACTTTTCTGCTTTAAACATTGGTATAAAATCTTTGTAACCAAAATCTTTAGGATTACCATAAGTTTTTACATGGTGTTTATGTGCCATATGTGGCCCATCTTTTTGATGTTTTAATTGGGCTGAAAAAACAGCAGAATCCATATACATATTTCTAGGATACCATTCTGAAGCGTAAGCAGGAACAGCATAAGCACCCCAATGAATAAAGATTCCGAATTTCTTTTGATTAAACCATTCAGGATCTTTGTAGTGTTTTTTTATAGATTCCCAATTTGCTTCATAAACTGGTTTTTTTTCTTCTGTTTTACAAGAAACAAGAACAACAATTGCAAATAAAATTAGTGCTGATAATTTCCTACTCATTATAACTTTGGTTTATTAATTTTATACTCATACAAATTAGGTTCATTTTTAATAAATAGTAATAATCGTATGTTTTAATTTGTACAACAAATAGTCATTTGTTCTAAATTGCTAGTGTTTAGAGCAAGTTTATACAGATTTAGGATACAAAAAAGGCCTTTAAAATATTTTTAAAGGCCTTAATTAATCAAAAGTTCTAAAGAAATAAATATTATTTATCCCAAATATTTTCCATTTCTTCTAGAGTTTTTCCTTTGGTTTCAGGTACATATTTCCATACAAACCACATGGCTAATAAAGACATAATACCATACACCCAATAGGCAAAACCGTGATTGAATTGCTCTGTAAGTTGTGTGTTATCGTTCATCATCGGAAAAGTTAAGGATACCAAATAATTAGAAATCCATTGTGCAGCTACAGCTATTGCCATTGCTTTGCCTCTAATTTTATTCGGAAAAATTTCTGACAACAACACCCAAGTAACTGGCCCCCAACTTAAGGCAAAACTAGCTACATACAACATCATACATGCTAAAGCCAAATAACCTGTTGCCCCTGAGAAAAACACAAATCCAAGTGCTAACATAGCTACTGCCATTCCAAAAGCACCAATTAACATTAATGGTTTTCTACCTTTTTTATCCACAGTTTTTACAGCGATAATTGTAAATAAGAAATTTACAATACCAACAATAATGGTTAATAATAATGCACCATCTGTGTTAGGATCTATAGATTTAAAAATTTCTGGAGCATAATACAATACCACATTTATACCTACAAATTGCTGAAAAACAGAAAGCAGAATACCAATAACAATTACAGTCCAACCATAAGATAATAGCTTACCAGAAGTTTCTGTTACAGAATTTTTAATTTCTGATAAAATTCGTTTTCCTTCTGATTCTCCATTAACTTTAATTAAAACATCTAAAGCTTCTTCTGGTTTATTTTTTAACATTAGAGAACGAGGAGTATCTGGCACAAAAAATAAGAGTCCCAAAAACAAACCAGCAGGAATAACTTCTGAAGCGAACATCCATCTCCAACCCACTTCATTTAACCAATCATCAGAACCACCACTTTTAGAAATAAAATAGTTTACAAAATAAACCACCATAAAACCACCTACAATAGCTAATTGATTAAAAGAAACTAACCTTCCTCTGCTGTCTGCAGGTGCAATTTCTGCAATATATAAAGGAGATAACATAGAGGCTAAACCAACACCAATACCACCCAAAATTCTGTAAATGATAAATACTGTAGAAAATGTATGATCTAATTCGCCAATTGGCGCAAGAAACATTTCTGGCATTGCAGAACCCAATGCAGAAATTAAAAACAATATTGCAGCTAGAATTAAACCTTTTTTTCTACCTAATTTTTTACTTACAAGGCCACCAAAAACACCACCAATTATACAACCAATTAAAGCACTAGCTACTAAAAACCCTTTAAAAGCATTTGCAGCACCTTCTGATAAACCTTTAGGGCTTACAAAAAAACTTTCTAAAGAACCTACTGTTCCTGAGATTACACCAGTATCATAACCAAAGAGGAGTCCTCCTAAAGTGGCTACCAAAGTTAATTTTAGCAGATAACCTGAGTTTGTTGTTTTTTCCATAATAGTGTTTTTAGTTAATTCGTTTTTAGTTAAAAAACCCAATTCAATTTTAAAATTGAATTGGGCCGATTGTTTTTAAATGTATTGATTGATTATATTTTCAAATAATTCTTGTTTACCACTTTGTAAGGTTAATTCTCCATTTTCTTGAGCAATTTTATATAAATCTTGCATGCTTAATTTTCCATCTTCAAAAGATTTTCCATTTCCAGAATCGAAAGAAGCATAACGTTCTTCTCTCATTTTGTCGTAAGGTGATGAAGTAATGATTTTATCTGCAATTAAAAGCGCTCTAGCAAAAGTATCTGCACCACCAATGTGTGCGTAAAAAACATCTTCTAAATCTGTAGAATTTCTTCTGATTTTTGCATCGAAATTAACACCTCCACCTTGTAAACCACCAGCTTTTAAGAACACCAACATAGCTTCTGTAGTTTCTTGAATGTTGTTTGGAAACTGATCTGTATCCCAACCATTTTGGTAATCTCCACGATTTGCATCTAAACTACCTAACATGCCTGCATTTGCAGCAACTTCTAATTCGTGCTGAAAAGTATGTTGTGCTAATGTTGCGTGATTTACTTCGATATTAATTTTAAAATCGTCTTGTAAACCATATTTATTTAAAAACCCTATGGCTGTTGCAGAATCAAAGTCGTATTGATGTTTCATTGGCTCCATTGGTTTTGGCTCTATAAAGAAGTTTCCTTTAAAACCTTGGGCTCTTGCATAATCTCTTGCCATGGTTAAAAACTGCCCCATATGATCTAGCTCACGCCCCATATCTGTGTTTAACAAAGACATGTAACCTTCTCTACCTCCCCAAAAAACGTAGTTTTCTCCACCTAATTTAATGGTAGCATCCATTGCCAATTTAATTTGACCTCCTGCTCTTGCAACTACATTAAAATCTGGATTTGTAGAAGCACCATTCATATAACGTGGATTTGAAAAACAATTGGCTGTACCCCAAAGTAATTTAATACCTGTTTCTGCTTGTTTTTCTTTGATGTAATCTGTTATTGTTGATAATCTTTTTTCTGATTCTGCAAATGTTGCGCCTTCTTGAATTAAATCGTAATCGTGAAAACAGAAATAATCAAAACCCATTTTAGTGATAAATTCGAAAGCAGCATCTGCTTTGTCTTTTGCTGCTTGTACTGGATCTGATGATTGATCCCAAGCAAAATTTTGTGTTCCAGGACCAAAAGGATCTGATCCTTGACCACAGAAGGTGTGCCAATATGCAATTGCAAATTTAAAGTGCTCTCGCATTGTTTTACCTGCTACAACTTGATCTGGATTGTAGTATTTAAATGCTAAAGGATTGTCTGATTCTTTGCCTTCGAATTTAATTTTTTCTATGCCTTTGAAATACTCTTTAGTTGCCATTTTATTCTTTTTTATTGTTTATTATATTTATTTTTCTACTTGCGTTAGGGATTGAAATGGAAATCCTTTTTTGAGGAACGAAAAAAAGATTGGAGTGTAAAGCCCGACTTTAATTCTGAACGCTTTCAGAATAAAGTAACGCCCAAAACCTTTTAATTTTTGTTCAATCTAATTTCTAATTCTGTTTTCCAGTTTTGATAAGCCTCTTCGTAAACCGCTTTGTTTTTTAAGGGCTCAAATGTCATAACATGATCGTTTTTGGTGATGTTTTCTCCAAAGGTTTTAAAATCGCCATTGCGTAAACCCACTGCTCTTGCTGCACCAATTGCACCTGTTGTATTGTAAATTTCGATTTCTTGACCAATTAATGTAGCCACTGTTTTCGAAAATATTTCTGAACGATATAAATTGTCGTTTCCTGCTCTAATTACATCTATTTTAGCATTGTCGTTTTTTAGAATTTCCATTCCGTAAACAAACGAAAAAGCTATACCTTCTAGAGCTGCTCTGCACAAATGCGCTTTGTTATGTATATTAAAATTTAGGTTGATGATATGTGCATCTATATTTCTATTGTTTAGCATTCTTTCCGCGCCATTACCAAATGGTAAAATGACAACGCCTTCTGAACCCACAGCAACTTCTGATGCTTTTTGATTCATTTCTTGGTAAGAACTTACGTCTAAATTATTCAGCAACCATCTGTACTGAATTCCTGAACCATTAATACACAATAATTTACCTACATTTTTATCTGTTGCAGCAACATTAATGTGTGCAAAATTGTTGATTCTTATAGATTCTTTAGATTTTAATTGATCTGTAACTGCATAAATAACACCAGATGTGCCTCCTGTAGAAGCGACTTCTCCTGGTTTAAAAACATTTAAAGACAATGCATTGTTCGTTTGATCTCCTGCTCTGTACACCACAGGAATTCCTTCTGGCAAACCTGTTTTTTCTGAAGCTTGTTTACTAACCTCTCCTTGATTTGTGAAATTATCGACAACTTCTGGTGTTAAATCTGGTGAAATTCCATAGTATTCTAACAACCAATCTGCCACTTTATTCTCTTTATAATCCCAAAGAATACCTTCTGATAAACTATTTTTTGTGGTACAGACTTTGCCTGATAATTTGGCTGCTATAAAATCTCCAGGCAACATGTATTTGTAAATTTTCTGATAAATTTCTGGCTCATTATCTTTTACCCACTTTAACTTAGAAGCTGTAAAATTACCAGGAGAGTTCAACAAATTTGTGGTACACTTTTCTTCTAAATCTGTAAACGCTTTGTTGCCAATTTCTACAGCTCTACTATCGCACCAAATGATAGAATTTCTTAAAGCTTTTAACTGTTTATCTACCACCACCAAGCCATGCATTTGATAAGAAATACCAATACCTGCAATTGTTGAAGCGTCTATTTTAGATTCTGCAATAACTTTTTGAGTTGCTGTACAAATATAGTTCCACCACATTTCTGGGTCTTGTTCTGCCCAGTCTTTTTGAACCGCTAGAATTTCCATTTCTACTTCTGGTTCGTTTTTAGTGATGATATTTGCGCCTGATTTTGCATCTACCAATGCAACTTTTATGGATGAACTACCAATATCGTAACCTATGTAATACATAATTATAAAGATTCTCTTAATGTTAATTTTGTTGGTACATAATGCTGCATCTTTTTTTCTTGCATAACAAATTCTGCAGCTTTAGTACCTAATTCTTTAAAATCTGTTGAAATAACTGAAATACCTTTGTATATAAATTTTTTCATAGGCGTTTCATTATAAGAGAGAAAGCCTACATCTATACCAGGTTCGTAATTTTTTTCTTTAGCTTGTTCTAAAAAAGTTCCCAACATTCTATCGCTTGTACTTATATACGCTGTATGTTTTTTAACTTTAAAAGTATTTGGATCTGTTACAACTTTATATGTAAAGTTATGTTTAGAACAATATTCTTTAAAATAATGAACAGTTTCTATGGGATGATACGTAAAGGTTGGATACAAAAAAACCAACTCTTTATATTTTTTAAATGCTTCTGTTGCCTCTTGTAGTGCTTCGAAAAATGCTTTGCCAAAATCTTGAAAAACATAATTGTTTTTACTGTTAGAATGCACACTCCAGTCTATTAATAATAATTTATCATTATCAATATCAGAAATAACTTCAGGAACATCATTATGATTAAAAGGCATTACGATATACTTGTAATACTTACCCTTAGAATTGTTAAGAATTGTTTTAAAATTATCGATATTATAATGATGAAATTGCAAATCGACAATAATATTTTTTGATATTTTTTTTACAAAAGAATGATAAACCACTTCTTTATACGCCTTAAAAGTATCTAGTACTAACAAAACTTTTTTAGTTTCATTAGCCACATAGTACCCTTTATTAGGTACAGATTCTATAACTCCATTTTCTTTTAACATAGAATACGCTTTAAAAACGGTATCTCTAGAAAGTTGAGCTGTTGTACAAATTTTATTTACTGAAGGTATGGCATCACCTTTTTCAAATAGATTTTCTGCAATTGCATCGTTAATTGCATTTACTACTTGTTGATATTTTGGTATATCACTTTGATGATTAACTTTTAAATAAAAATTGTTATCCATACTGTTCTGTTGTGGTATGTAAATTTAATAAAAAAAATTGGATACAATAAAAAATAAACTTAAAAAATAGTAAAATCATAAAATAAAGCAGATTTAATTAAAAATCTGCTTTATTCAATTTTATAGTTCTAACTATTAATCATTCCAATGTTCGTCAATTACTTTCTGAATATGTGGATATTTCTCACCATCTTCTTCGTTTAATTCTTTACGTTTTGCAATTAATTGTTCTTTTAAATTGGCAATAATGGCTTTGTACTCTGGATTATTGTATGCATTGTTCATTTCTTTAGGATCTTTGGTTAGATCGTAAAACTCCCAAGCTGCTGGTGTGTGTAAAGTAAATCGATTACCCCAACTCTTTTTGTTCCATTCTGCATCTGGATTGTCTGTATCTACCCAATATTTACCGTAGAAAAATATCAACTTGTATTTCTTAGTTCTAATACCAAAATGCGCAGGATTTCCATGTGCATGAGCCATATGCATCCAATATCTGTAATAGGTAGATTGTTGCCAACCTTCTGGTTCTTCGCCAGTTTCTAAAATATGCTTAAAACTATGTCCTTGCATTTCTTCTGGAGGTGTACCACCTGCCATTTCTATTAAAGTTGGTGCAAAATCTGTATTATTAATAATAGCATCAGTTCTGGTACCTGCTTTAATTTTTTCTGGATATCTTACAAAAAATGGCATGCGTAAAGATTCTTCGTACATCCATCTTTTATCAATATAATCATGCTCTCCCAACATAAATCCTTGGTCTCCTGTGTACACAATAATTGTATTGTCGTACAAACCTTCTTCTTTTAGGTATTTGATTAACCTTGCGACATTATCATCAACTCCTTTTACACATCTTAAATATCTTTTTAAATATTCTTGATAAGTAGCACTCAAATATTCTTTACCTTCTAGTTTTTCAGCTTGTTTATAATCGAAATCTGGGTTATTACGCTTTATAAACTTATCACTCCACAAACGCATTCCCATATGTCTAATGGTATTTCTTTTTGATAAAGAAGAACCAATTACGTTTATTAAAGAATCGTTTTTACCTCTTGTAGCTTCTGAACCATTGTTTTTGTTATCATAAAAACTTTCTGGTTCTGGAATAAAAGTATCTGCTAAATAATCTTTATATCTTGGTGCGTACTGAAAATCGTCATGAGGTGCTTTGTATTGATGAAATAACACAAATGGTTTGTTTTTATCGCGCTTATTTTTTAACCAATCTAAAGTAATGTCTGCCACAATATCAGAACTGTGCCCTTTGTACATTTTACCTTCATATTCTGGGTCTTTCTCATTTTTGAATTTCATACCAGTTTCTGTCATGTACGGATCAAAATAAGAACCTTGTTGCCCGTGTTTTGTAAACACACTGTAATAATCGAAATTTGGCTCTTCTTTTAAATGCCATTTACCAATCATAGCAGTTTGATAACCCAATTTCTTCATTTCTATTGGTAAATATTGATGATCTTTTGGCAAGCTACCTTCTAAATCTAGCACTCCATTTGCTTGTGAGTGTTGGCCAGTTAAAATAGCGGCTCTACTTGGTGTACAAATAGAATTATTTACAAAACAGTTATCGAAAATAATACCTTCTTTTGCAATTTTATCTAAAGTAGGTGTAGGATTTAATTTTGATAAACGACTATTATAAATACCAAATGCTTGCGAGGTATGATCGTCTGCCATAATATAAATTATATTTGGCTGCTTGGTTGTTTTTTGACTTTCTGCTTGTTTACAAGAGAAAAAACTTAGTACTAAAGTTAGAATTGCAATTCTTTTTAAAAACATCATTTATAGAATATTTACGTAAATTAATTATCAGCTAAAACAAATAACTAATAATTTACAACAAAGTAATTACACAAATAGGTTAATCAATAAAACAAATGTTCTTTTAGCAAAAGATTTTTACTGTGTTTTATCTTTACTTTTTAATAATTCTTGCTCCCAATAAGCAACAATTTGCTCATCTGTAGCATTTTCTGGTAAACCTTTCTTTTTTAATCCTTTTAAATAATATGCATAAGAACCGTTTTTTGCTTTTTGAATAGCTTCTAAAGATTCTGGTTTTCTATCTTTTTCAATTTCTCTTAAGTGCGATGATAAAGTTGTAAAAAGCGTATTTTTTATAGTTTGATAAGCTTCCTTATCCGCTAAATTATACAATTCATTTTTATCATTTTGCAAATTGTACAACTCTATTTCTGGGCGTTTTTCTGCCATAAATTGATTGTATGGATATTTCAATTCACCTTTTTTATGCAATACTTTATATAACGAAAAAGCTGGGTATTGTAACTTTTTATAAGATGACAATTGCATGTAAGGCAAATGTGGCATTATAAATACCAAATTTTGCATCTAAAAACCATTCAGGTGTTTCGTGTTGTTTTAAAGACTCCCAATCTGCAGTGTATTTTGGGGTAGATTTTACGGTTTCTTTTTTACTGGTTTTGCAAGATGTTACCAAGCAAGAAACTATAATTATTAATAGTATTTTTTTTATGAAATTCATATTTAAATTGTTTAGTTTGTAACTAAAATTATTCTAAAAATCAGCAGTTTATGATGACTTTTATCATAAAGAAAAAGATGAAATAGTTATTATTTACGATGCAATTACAGATTTTTAAATTCTGATGGAAATTTAGAAATAGGCCTGATTTTTATGTTTTTATAATACACTTCTGCTGCTTTAGATTGTATTTGAATTTTTCCTTTGTCTATGGCTATTGTTCTATCACCAATATTATATTTTGCATTTTTAACTCGGTTTACAACATGACCATTTACTAAGTGAATACTTTCATTCCCTAAACAATAAATTTCTAAAGTATTCCATTCTCCATTTGGTTTTTCGTGTAAAGTAGATTTACTAGCTTGTCCTGCTTTAAAATTTTTACCCCATTTTAAAGGAGTTAGCTCACCTTTTGGATGGTACACAAAATATTTTTTACCATTTTCTCGCGTTTTTTCATCAACAGGAGTATCACCATAAACATTACCTAAAGCAATAAAATCGCCACAATCACCTTCTTGTACTTGGTATTCTAAACTGGCCATCCAAACATTCCAAAAAGCACCATGAACACCTTGTGCATGATATAGAATTCCACTATCTCTTTTATCCTTTAAACGAGGAGCCCATTTTTTTTCTCCCCATTTAAATTGTGTCGTAAAATGATAATTTCCATATTCGTTTTTTGTTGTTAATCCACCATAGATTTCACCAGTAATTTTTAAAACATTTTCGCCATTTTCTTTAATTACAGAAAACACTTTTTTAGGATCATTATTTAAACCCATTGGTTTTCCTTTTCTAACATCTTTAGATTTCTCAAAATCAATGTCTACAGTTGGATGAACAGCACCCATCCAAACATCCCATTTAGATAAATTTGTATCTAGTAAATCTTCGCCATTTTCATCAATTTTAACATTGGTTTTATCCATAGACCAAAGAATTCCTTCTTTTAAATGCGTTAAAAAATCTTGATTTTGGTAAGATTTAATAGTGTGACCCATTCCTGTATAAAAAATACGACCACCCTCATAATGATGATACCAAGCAATAGCATGTTTTGTGCCCATTTGTTTACCAGAATAAGAACTTTCATCCAATTCTAAAAGTACATTTACATGTTTAGCAACCGGTTTTTTAAAGTTATACCATTCATCAAAATGCTCAAAAGTATCATCATAATGAGCAATTGCTGGATGATTATTTTCTTTGTGAACAATAAGCTTAGCTTTTTGTTGCTTTGGATGCGATTGAAATTGAGCGCCAATCATTTCTGAATAAAAAGGCCATTTAAATTCTGTATCACTTGCAGCGTGAATTCCCACAAAACCTCCACCTTTATTAATATATTCTTCGAAGGCTTTTTCTTGTTCAGTGTTTAAAATATTACCAGTAGTATTTAAAAAAATGATGCTTTTATACTTTTTTAAATTCTGATAATTAAATTGTAAACTATCTTCTGTAGCTTCTACTAAAAAATCATTTTCTACACCTAATTTTTTAATGGCTGCTATTCCAGAAGGTATAGATTTATGTCTCCAGCCATTTGTTTTAGAGAAAATTAAAACCTTATTTTTTTCTTTTTTTACAACTTTAATTTCTTGATTTGCCTTACAACTTGTTATAATTATAGAAACTGCTAAAACAGCAAATAGTATTTTTTTCATATGATTGATTTTTAAAAGTTGATGGTTGTTTTAATGGCTTTTGAACTCCCTAAATCTTCACTTCTTTTTGATGGTAATGCTCCATTTACATAAAGTTGATAAGTTCCTTTTCGAATCACTTTATTCCCATTTTCATTAAATTGATGAAAGCTATCTTTTGATAAATTAAAAGTGATTTCTTTAGATTCACCAGCTTTTAAAAATACTCTTTTGAAAGCTTTTAAATCGTAAATTGGATCTTTTTTACCTGCTAATGGAGAGCTAATGTACAGTTGTACAACTTCTTCAGCATCAGTTTCACCTGTATTTTGTAAGGTAACTGTGGTTTTATAATCATCATTTATTTGTAAATCTTTGTATTCGAAATTTGTGTAGGTTAAGCCAAATCCGAAAGGAAATAAAGGCTCTTCTTTCATATATTTATAAGTTCTGCCTTTCATATTATAATCTTCATAAGCAGGCAATTGATCTACAGATTTTGGAAAAGTAATTGGTAATTTTCCTGAAGGAGAAACATCACCAAAAATTACATCAGCAACAGCTGTACCACCTTCTTCACCTGGATACCAAACAAATAAAACTGCATCTACCAAATCGTATAATTCAGGAATTGCTATTGGGCTACCACCTGTTAGCACCAAAACAATCGGTTTTTTGGTTTTGCTTCATCAGAAATTGCAGTTCCTACTTTAAGAATTAAATCCGGATCAAAAGTAGCACCTAAACCAATGGCTTGGGGAAAAACTGTGGCTCTTCCATTTCTTGCAACTCCGTGCAAAGCTTCATTCCACCAATTGTATTCAGGAATTCCTAAACGTTCTATTGGAGGGCAAACATCTAACATTTGAGAAATTTTTCCTTCTAATGTCATTGTTGCAATAAGTTTATTTACTCTTTCATCAATAGAAAAAGAAGTATCATTCCAAGCAAATTTTGGTTTTTTAACCTGAGTTTCTTTACTCATTATTTCTTTCTTTTTACAGCTAAAGATTAAAAGTAAAAAGCATACTACTATCCATTTTACATTTCGTAAACGTTGTTTTTTCATATAAAGTTGATTTTCTTTATAAATATCCTACTTTATTTTTGTAAGTTGTAATACATATGTTTTAATTATGATCATTTTTGTTACACTTCATTTTTTATCAAAATAAAAATCAAAAAAATCAATACTTCTATCGTTTACTACTAAAGCGTTCATTCGTATTACTAAAGAGAACATTTGTTTTATAGATATTTTTTTAAAAAAAATACATTTACAATTCTGTATTGAACTGAATAAATGATAAGATTAAAGGTTTAAAACTTCAGCGACTGTAGATGTATAGCTATTTATTTACTCTTTTATTCATAAAAAAAAGATTTGACTATAGATGGATATACTTTATAAAACATCATAATCATTTTTAGTACAATTAAACCGACCAAGAACACGAAAAATTATAGTGCATAAAACTATAAACTAGGCTCACAATTGTGCAATTCTTGCCAAATAATACTATAGCTTTATAAAACAAAACTTCTTTTTAACTATGAAACAATTAAACTTTTTACTTTTTATTTTGATACTTGTGGGTACAATTTCTAATGGAGCTTATGCGCAAGGAAAAACAAAAATAGAAGGTATAGTTTTAGATGAATTTAATAACCCTATACCATTTGCTGCAATAAGTATTATAGACAAAAACAAAGGAACTTCTACCACAGAAGATGGCGAATTTTCTTTAATCTTAAATAACACCACATTAGATGGTTCTTTTTCGGTTACCTCATTAGGTTTTGTTGCTGTTACAATTAAAATTAAAGACTACCTAAACCAAAAAGAAAAAAAGATAATTCTTAAAGAAGAGGTAGTAGAAATGGACGAGATCGTTATACTACCACCAAAGCAATACGTACTAACTGCAATTAAAAAGTTAAAAGAAAACACACTAAGTACTCCTCATTGCTTAGAAATGCTTTTTAGAAGAGCTGCAACAGAAGAAAACAAACCCAAATTTTTTGTAGAAAATTATCTAAAAGTAAGAGATCGAGGGCCTGCTTATCCAACAGGTCAGGTTCAGGTACTTCAAGCAAGAAAATCTGCTGATTATAGATTTTGGAAAAGAGAACAATGGAGGCATCCTATAATTGGCATGCACGAAGTTAACCCGCTAAGACCTATTTCATCACAACACAGAAGAAATTTAAAAAAATTTAAGTGGAAAATAGATGGAGAAACCTCTTATGAAGGGGAAGAGGTATTAATACTTAAAGGAACTAACCCCAAGAAAGATTGGGAAACAATTGTACTATATATAGGGATAGAAAGTTATAAAGTTTTTAGGATTGAAAGAGCAAAATCTCTATATATTTATAAAAACCATAAAAACGGTAAATTAGTCTTAAATTATTATAAAAATGAATGGAGCTTTCCGAAATGGAATATTCCAAAAGAACTTCATGGTACGGCCGCAGAAACTTTAAAATACCAATTAGAAGCTTTTGTTTATGATGTAGAAACGGATAAGAAAAAAATAAGAGTAAGAAGTTTTGGAGCTGACCAAGATATGGGGAATTTAAAATTACCTTATAACGCTGAATTTTGGAAAAATTTAAGTATGCCACCTGATACTAAATTTTATAAAAAAATTAAAAAAGGCTTAGAAAATAATTTTGGTGTGCCTTTAGAAACTCAATATAATATTATTAATAAATAAATTTTAAAATATGAAACATTTTGGTTTAGTTTTTCTTTTTAGCTTTCTTTTTTTAGGGCTTATACCTCAAAAAATGTTAGCACAACAAAAAATAAAAATTGAAGGTATTGTTGTAGATGAGTTTGATAATCCAGTACCTTTTGCAGCCATTAGTGTTTTAAAGAAGAATAAAGGAACATCAAGTACAGAAGATGGTGGATTTTCTTTTTTAATAAATTCAACAGATAGGGATGCTATATTGTCTTTTACATCTTTAGGGTTTACTCCTTTTACAATTACTGTAAAAGATTATTTGGCTAAAACAGTAAAAAAGGTAGTACTTAAAGAAACAGTAATGGAAATGGATGAAATTAAAATTCTAGCTCCAAAACATTATGCTATAACTGCACTTAAAAAACTTAAAGATAATACCATAAGTAAACCTCACCAGATTGAGTTATTGTACAGAAGAGCAGCCACTGAGGCCGGAAAATCTAAATTTTTTGTAGAAAATTATATTAGAATTCGAGACAGAGGAGCTGCATATCCTTTAGGTATTGTGCAAGTTTTACAGGCTAGAAAATCTGCAGATTACAGAATTTGGAAAAGAAAACAATGGACACATGACATCAATTGGATGGCTACTGCAAACCCTTTAAGACCTACAGATAGAAAACCGAATCTTAAAAAATTTAAATGGAAAATTGTAGATGAAAGCTCTTACGAAGGAGAAGAAGTACTAGTTTTAGAAGGAGTTGGAAAAGATAAATGGAATAAGGTAAAGCTTTATATTGGTGTAAATACGTATGCTATTTATAGAATAGAACGAAATAAAGCACTATTTGTTTACAAAAAACATGAAAATGGAAAACTTTATTTAAGCTATTATTCTAACGAATGGAGCATTGGTAGAAAACAAATTCCTCAACAATACTGGGGTACTGACGCAGAAAAGATGAGTTACAGACTAGAAGCTTTTGTATACAATGTAGAAACCGATAAAAAGAAAATAGATGTTAGAGCATTTGGTGGACAAACAGACATGGGTTCTTTAGATTTAGCTTATGACACTAAATTTTGGCAGAATTTAAGTATGCCTCCAGATACCAAATTCTTTAAACAAATTAAAAAAGAGCTAGAAAGTAATTTTGGTGTGCCTCTAGAAAAGCAATATAATTTAGTCAACAATTAATTTTAACCAATTTATTAAAAAATATGTTTACCTATTTAGTTCCATCAAACGTTACACTATTTTTAACATTAAACCATATGAATCTTAGAACCATTTTATTCTTTTGTTTACTAGTTACTCAAATTTCTGCACAACAAAGAAATGATTGGGAAAATCCGCAAGTAAATCAAATTAACAAATTACCAGCAAGAGCCACTTTTTACACTTTTGAAAATAGTGAACAAGCTATTTTGGGTGATAGAGAACAATCTAAATACTATAAAACATTAAATGGAGATTGGAAGTTTAAATATGTAGCAAAACCCGCTGATGCTTCTAACGATTTTCAAAAAACAAGTTTTAACAGCACTAAATGGGATATCATTGATGTGCCTTCTAATTGGGAAATGAGAGGTTATGGAACACCAATTTATACAAATTCTACTTATCCTTTTTACAACGATTTTCCTAATATAAATCATCACGATAATCCTGTTGGGCATTATATTAAAACATTTACTTTAAACGAATCTTGGAATAATAGAGATGTTATTTTACACTTTGGTGGGGTTTCTTCGGCTTATTACGTTTGGGTTAATGGAAAATTTGTAGGATATAGTGAAGATACCAGATTACCATCAGAATTTGATATTACAAAATTGGTGAAAACAGGTGAAAACAAAATTGCTGTTAAAGTATATAGATGGGCAGATGGTAGTTATTTAGAAGCACAAGATCATTGGAGGTTAAGTGGTATTGAACGCGAAGTTTACCTACAATCTGTACCTAAAGTTAGGCTTGCAGATTTTAATGTAAGAACAGATTTAGATGATGACTACAAAGATGCCGTCTTAAAAATCAGACCAAAAATAGAAATCAATTTGCCAAAAAAATACAAAGCTCCTATTGGTAAATTTGGTAATACAGATTTAAAATCTGTAGTTGATAATTGGACCTTAACCTCAACATTAATTGATGCTGATGGAAATAAAATTGGTAATGAAACGATAACGCAGTTCAGTAAAATTATTGGCGAATTTTATCCTCAAAGAGATAATGTTCCTTTTGGGTTGATTCAACAAAAAGTTCAGAATCCCAAAAAATGGTCTGCTGATGTACCTTATCTATACACCTTACTCTTGGAAGTAAAAAATGCCAAAGGAGAATCCATTCAACATACTAGTACAAAAGTCGGATTTAGAGAGGTAAAAATTGATGATAGAGGGCGTTTTTTGGTAAACGGAAACCCTGTAAAAATGATTGGTGTTAACAGACACGACCATCATCAAACAGAAGGTAAAGCGCTATCAAGAGCAGATCTAGAACAAGATGTAAAACTATTGAAGCAATTTAATTTTAATGCTGTTAGAACATCTCATTACCCAAATGACCCTTATTTCTATGATTTATGTGATAAATACGGTTTGTATGTGATGGATGAAGCCAACTTAGAAACTCATGGAGTTCGTGGAAAATTAGCAAATGTACCCAACTGGGCTAACGCGTATTTAGAAAGAGCCATTAGAATGGTTGAGCGCGATAAAAACCACCCAAGTATTGTAATGTGGAGTTTGGGTAACGAATCTGGAATGGGTCCAAATCATGCTGCAATGGCTGCTTGGATTAAAGAATACGACCCAACAAGATACATTCACTACGAAGGTGCACAAGGCGTACCCACAAATAAACTTTACAAACAAAACTATTTTAATAAAGGTATAGGAAATCCTACAGACCCAAAATGGGTAGATATGTTAAGTAGAATGTATGCCACTCCTAGCGAATTGCAGTCTTTAATTAACAACACAAATAATTTTGACCAAAGACCTGTTGTACTATGTGAATATGCACATTCTATGGGAAATTCTACAGGAAACATGAAACAATATTGGGATGTTATTTATAAAAATGATAGAGCACTTGGAGGCTATATTTGGGATTGGATTGACCAAGGACTACTTACCAAAGACAAAAACGGAAACGAGTTTTTAGCCTATGGTGGTGATTTTGGTGATAAGCCTAATGATGGTAGTTTTTGCATTAATGGTATAATTGCATCAAACAGAACTCCAAAACCTGCCACTTATGAGTGTAAAAAAGTAAATCAACCTGTGGTGATTTCTGCTATAGATGCAAAAAATGGACTGTTTAAAATTGTAAACAGACATCATGCTTTAGATTTATCAAGGTACAATTTATCTTTTGAAATGATACAAAACGGAGTTTCTATTACGAAAGGAAATATCAATTCGTTATCAACCAAACCTTTCCAATCAGAACAATTTAAGGTAGATTTTAAATCTCCTAAATTGGTTGCAGGTGCTGAATATTTTATCAATATAAAAGGTACTTTAAAAGAAAAAACATTATGGGCACCTGCTGACTATTTGGTTTTTGAAGAACAGTTTAGGTTAGATTATAAAATAGCAGCAGTAAAAAACATGTCTAGTAATTCTAAATTAATAGTAACTGAAAATAGTAATATTATAAAAGTTACGAATCGTAAAATTACTTTACAAGTTGATAAAAAAACGGGTTATATTACTTCTTATAATTCTAAAGGAATTGAGGTGCTATCATCACCTTTAAAATTAAATTTTTGGAGAGCAGAAACAGAAAATGATGAAGCATACAGAAAAGCTAAAAAATTACAAAAAGAACTAAATTGGATAAAAGCCGAAGAACGTTTCAAAGCATCAAAGGTACATATTGTTACCAACGAACAAGGGAAAATAGTAATTGCTGTTGATGGTAGTATTGCTAACCCAAAAACTACAATAAGTCTTAAATATACAGTTTTAGGAAATGGAAGTGTTAAAGTAAATTATCACTCAATTATTGATGCATCAGCTCCTAATCCTCCAAGAATTGGCATGCAATTTGACATCGCCAATTCTTACAAAAACCTAACTTATTATGGTAGAGGACCTCAACCAAATTATGCTGACAGAAATTTTGGAGCGCATGTAGGTTTGTATTCTGGAAATGCATTTACAATAAGTTATATGTACGTGTATCCAGAAGAGTATGGCAACCATACAGATACAAGGTGGTTTAAATTGCAAGATAATCAATCTAAAGGTATTTTGGTAAAAGGGGAAGATAACATTAGTTTTAGTGTGTTACCTTATAGTATTTATAATTTGCAAAACGCAAAACATACCAATGAATTGATTGAAAGAGATGTGTTGAGTGTTCAGGTAGATTTGATACAACAAGGTGTTGGAGGCGATGATACGTGGTCTAAAAGTGCTGCCCCACACAATAAATATTTAATTAAACCTGGTGCATATGCTTACTCATTTTACTTGGTTCCATTTACATCAAAAATAAAACCTGAAAGAGTTCGGTTTTAATAGATTAATAATGCATTTAAAGTGATTAGCAAGTAAGTATAGTTTACCTACAAGGTTTTATACCTTGTAGGTTTTTTGTGTTTATCTGCCTAAAGAATACCACAAGGTAAAAAAAAAGACCTTTCAGGATATAAAATCTGAACTATTGTATTGAGAAATTTATATAAAATTTAGCTTACTAAAAGATTTATTTAGAATATTTGCATCATCAACCTGTAACCATTTGTCTAAAATTGTGGCATATACAGCTCTAAAATCTACTGTATGAATTAAGTCACCATTTTGGTCTAGGTTTGTCAAATTTGGTGCATCATTATAAAAACCTTTTTTGCTTAAATTTTCACCAATTAAAAAGATATTATTTGCAGCTCCATGATCTGTACCTCCTGCAGCATTTTGTTGCACCCGTCTACCAAATTCAGAAAACGTAAGAATTAAAGTGTCTTTAAACGTATCGTTTTGTTTTAAATCCTCAATAAAAACCTCAATAGACTCGCTATACGTTTTTAATAAACGGCTTTGTTTATTCGCTTGGTTTGCGTGGGTATCAAAACCTCCCATAGAAACATAATATACTTTAGTTTCTAAGTTAGAATTAATAAATTCTGCTGTAGTTTTTAGTTGACCACTAAATGGATTTTTAGGATAAGTAAAGTTACTCTTATAGGTTTTAGAGGTTTCATAAATATACTTTGCAGACGAGTTGGCTTCAATCATTGTTTTATACAAATACCCCAAATTATGCTCGCTTAAATGCTCATCGGTTTGATGTTTTAGCACTTTACTAAAAAAAGGTGTTCGAGTATTATTAAATAATATTTTTGGGTTTTTAGTTGCAATTCCATTCATATTTTCCCCCTTCATTATTAGTGATAAACTATCATCTAACTCAATGGCATTGTATGGGTTTTTGCCATATTTCTCTAAATATCTACCTATCCATCCAGAGGTTAATGTTTCATGTGCATCACTTGCTGTATGCCAAATATCTGTAGATCTAAAATGAGATCTATTTGGATTTGGATATCCAACGTTATTTATAATTGATAAGTAACCTTGATCGTATAAATTTTTTAGAGGTGCTAAATTTTGATGAAAACCTAAATCATCAGTAATTTTTAAGATCTGATTTTTAGGAATAGAAAGTTTGGGTCTGTTCTTATAATAGATATCGTTTGTATACGGAATTACAGTATTTAAACCGTCATTACCACCAGATAATTGAATGATTACCAATTTTTTATGTTGAAAATCATCTTTTGAAACTTGCTCAAAAGCCTTAACGAAATTTGGTACAAAAAACAAGCTACTCGCTAATGTACTCTGTTTTAAAAAGTTTCTTCTTTTCATCATAATAAAATTAACAAAGTTGATATTCTGGTATAGACATAAGTTGCACACAAAAGTTTCTGTTTGACTTTACTTCTAAATTTTGTAAGTAACTGTTTGTGTCTTTATCTAAAGGAGGTACAATTAGCAATTTACTTAATTCTTTTGCACTTACTTGTCCATACTGTTTTTCAAAAGCATTCCAATCTTTAGTGGTTTTTATAAACTTATTCCACTTTTTGGTGTTTTTATAATACTTATCAAATGAATCTTCAAAGTTTCCTTTTTCTTCTAAGTTGATAATCGCATTATTTAAAACCAAGGATGGCAATTTCATTCTAAACATTAAAGTGTTAGAATCTATCCAGCTTTTACCACCTTTCCAACCAGCAACATTTTCTGGATATAACAAAACTTGCCCCATCATTTTTTGGAGATAGTTTAATTGTTGTGGTTTATTAAATGTTACAGGAATTATTTTATTTAAGCCAACCAATAATTCTATTGGAGATTTTATTTTTACCCCTATATTTTCATCAGCATAAAACCATTTTGAGGCAAAAATATATTGCATTACATTACCAATATTATAATCTTTATAAAATATGTTGGTAATTTCTTCTAATCGTTTTTTATTGATTGTAGGGTTAATAAAATACTTGTAAATCTTAGTACAGATAAATCTAGCACATTGCTTTTGCTCTAAAATAATATCAATAATATCATCACCATTAAAGTTGCCTGTTTTACCAAAAAAAGTTTTTTCAGCATAATCGTGCTGTCTTTTTTTTAAGAAGAAATCGCCATTTTTTTTAAAAGACCAACCTGTAAAAGCTCTTGCAGATTCTTTAATATCTTGTTCTGAATAATTACCAACTCCTAGAGTAAAAAGTTCCATCAATTCTCTGGCAAAATTTTCGTTAGGTTTGGCTTTAACATTTTGGTTATTATTTAAATATTTACTCATAGAAGGCTCTTTGGCTACAGCCTTTACAAATTCTCTAAAATTTCCTAAAGCATGTTTTCTTAAGGTGTTGTTGTATTGCTGAATAAAAAAGATATTATTATCTCTACAAACAAAAACATTGGCCCAAAAAAGCGTCATTTTTTCTCTAAGCATTGCATTTGGAGATTGTAATCTATCAACCCAAGCATGATTTAAAGCCCTTACTTTTTTCTGTAGTTTATTTCTAAGTTTTTGCAACTCAAATTCGGTAAACTCTTTTTTTAATTCTTTGTAAGATTTATTTTTATATTGAAGCAGTTCTCCAAGCTCTAGCTCTAAAGGAGTGTACTTTTTTGAATCTTTAAACAAAATAGAAATATTTTCTTTTTTTGTTTTTTTCTCTAATTTCTTTAATTCAGAAATATGAATTCCAAAACTGGCCCTCCAATATAAATGTTGAATATGTTTCTGCTTCATAATAGCTTGGTTTACATTGCTTAGACTAAAGTTACGAAAAAAGGTTTAATGTATTTAATTTAAAAAATTAGCTTTATTACATAAAAAAACTCCAGCCTAAGCTGGAGTTTTCCTCGTTTTAAATAATTCAAATTCTAACTAGTTCTTTAAATCCTTTATAATATTTAAAGCATTTCTAGTCATTTCTTCAATTTTATTATAGTCAAAGTTACCATCGGCATCTTTTGCCATTAATTTAGAGCCCATACCTACACAAGTAACTCCTGCAGCAAACCAAGCTGATAAGTTTTCTTTTGTTGGTGCAACTCCACCTGTTGGCATAATAGACGTCCATTGTTGTGGGCCTTTAATACCTTTTACAAATTGTGGTCCGTAAATATCACCAGGGAAAAGTTTTACGATTTCGCATCCTAACTCTTCTGCTCTTGTAATTTCTGTTAATGTACCACAACCAGGAGACCAAAGTACTTTTCTTCTATTACAAACTATTGCAATATCTTCTCTTAATACAGGTGTTACAATAAAGTTTGCTCCTAAAGCCATGTATAAAGATGCCTGTGCAGCATCTGTTACAGAACCTACACCCATTACCATTCCTGGTAATTCTGCAATGGCATATTTTGTTAACTCACCAAAAACTTCGTGAGCAAAATCTCCACGTGCTGTAAATTCTAAAAGTCTTGCTCCACCATCGTAACAAGCTTTTAAAACTTTTTTACTTACTTCTATATCTTTATGAAAAAACAAAGGAACCATTCCTGTGTCTTTCATAATTTGTGCTACTTCTATTCTTGTATATTGTGCCATAATTATCTTGCTACTCTACCAGAAGCATCACCTCCCATTAATTTTTCTACTTCTGCAACTGTTGCTAAGTTAGCATCACCTTTAATAGTGTGTTTTAAACAAGATGCAGCTACTGCAAAGTCTAATGCATTTTGATCATCTTCTGGGTATTTTAATAATCCGTAGATTAAACCTCCCATAAATGAATCTCCACCACCAACTCTATCTACGATATCTGTAATTTGGTATTGACGTGTTTGGTATAAAGTTGTTCCATCATATAAAACACCAGCCCAAGTATTGTGAGATGCAGAAATTGAACCTCTTAAAGTAGTAATTACTTTTTTAGCTCTTGGGAATTTTTTCATCATTTGCTCACAAACTGATAAAAATGCTTCTGCTTTTACGTTATGCCCTTCTGTTTGTACAGAAATTCCTTCTGGTTTAATACCAAAGTGCATTTCAGCATCTTCTTCGTTACCTAAAACAATATCACAGTAAGACGTTAATTCTGTCATTATTTTTTCTCTATGAGCTGCGTCACAGAATTTCCAAAGTTTAGCTCTATAATTTAAGTCTGTAGAAATTGTAATTCCTTTAGCGCTTGCAACTTTAACAGCTTCTAAACAAACATCTGCTGCACCTTGTGAAATTGCAGGTGTAATACCTGTCCAATGAAACCATTCTACACCTTCAAAAACAGCATTCCAGTCTATCATACCAGATTCTATTTCTGCAATAGCAGAGTGCGCTCTGTCATAAACTACTTTAGAGCCTCTAGATACAGCACCTGTTTCTAAGAAATAGATTCCTAATCTGTCTCCACCCCAAACAATTTTATCAACATTTACACCACGTTTTCTCATTTCCATCATTGCACACTCACCAATATCATTCTTAGGTAAACGCGTTACAAAGTCTACATCTACTCCGTAATTTGCTAATGAAACTGCTACGTTAGATTCTCCTCCACCATAAATAGCGTCGAAATTATTTGCTTGTGAAAATCTTAAAAATCCTTGTGGAGCTAATCTTAACATGATTTCTCCAAATGTTACTACTTTACCCATTTCTTAGTATTAAATAAATTATAAATCTTTTTGGTTAAACGTTTAAACAATACTTAAAAATAAAATCAAAACACATATATAACTATTAGTTTTGATTGTACCAAATAAACTGTATCTTTGTTTAAACGATTAAGCAAATATATAAAATTTTGGTAAAAAAAAACAAAACTACCATAAAAGATATTGCAAATGTGTTAAATATCTCTGCTGCTGCTGTTTCTAAAGCCTTACATAACGACCCTAGAATTAGCGAAAAAACTAAAAAAGCGGTAAGGCAAGTTGCCAAAAATTTAAATTATCAGCCTAACCATTTGGCAAGTGCTTTGCGAAGTGGTCGGAGTAATTTAGTGGGTGTTATTGTGCCAAAAACGAATAGTAATTTTTTTTCTGCAACCATACATAATATAGAAGAAGTATTAAATGAAAAAGGGTATAACATCATTATTACACAATCTAACGAATCTTATGAAAAAGAATGCAAGAATATTGATGCCTTGTTGTACACACAGGTTGATGGTATAATTGCTTCTATGGCTAATGAAACTGTAAACTTAGAGTGTTATGAAAAAATTAAAGCCGCAGGTATTCCATTAATAACCTTTGATCGTGGTGAAAATGATTTGAATGTAGATTATATTGGTATTGATGATTATAATAGCAGCCACATGATTGTAAATCATTTGGTAGAACAAGGTTGCAAACGTATTGCTCATATTGGCGGTTTTAAACGTACTAGAATTTATAACAACAGAATAAGGGGTTATATAGATGCCATTAAAAAGCATAACCTACCTTTAGATGAAGAACTTTTAATAGAAAGTAATTTAACTGTAGAAGATGGCAGACAAAAAATGGAACAACTTTTAGCTTTAGATAATAGACCAGATGCTGTATATGTTGCTGGTGATTATGCTGCTTTGGGTGCTTTACAGGTTATTAATGAAAATGGAATTAAAATTCCTGATGAAATTGCTTTGGTTGGTTTTGGTGATGAGCCTTTTGCCAAAATGGTAACCCCTACTATGACATCTGTAAACCAACATAGCTATAAAATTGGAAAAATTGCAGCCGAAACATTTTTAAACTACGCAAACTCAACAAAAGTAAAACAATCGCTAAATAAAATTATATTGGATGCCGAATTGATTGTTAGGCAATCTTCTTTAAAGAAAAAATAAATATTTTTAATTTATGCTTAGCGTCCAATATTTATAAATGAACAAAATAATATCTGTTGTTTTATTAAACAAAAAAAGAGCTAATTTTAAATTAGCTCTTCTTATTTTTAATTTATAAATCCCCCAACTTATAATTATATCGTAAATATAAAATTAAAGAATGTTTTTAACACTGATTTTCGGTTAGTGGGTTTTTACAGTCGACGAATAACCTTAAAGTTTCGACGAGTAACTATAAGTTATAATAGATTTAACATTTTCATCAACTCGCTTTTATTAGATCTACTTACTGGAATAACATCTTTTTGAATCAAAACAGAATTATCTTCTATATCTATAATCTCAGCAATATTAATAATGTAAGAACGATGTGCTTTAAAAAAAGTTTCTTTAGGTAATTTATCTTCGATTTTTTTTAAAGTAGAATGTACTATATAATTTTTTTCTTGCGTTTTAATATTGATATAATCTCCTTTAGCTTCAACTAAATAAATGTCTGATATATTTACTTTTACTAATCTCCTATCAACATTAACATAAATAAATTCAGAGGTCTTTTTTTCTGGTACTCTTTTTTCTTCAACAAGAGTTGATAAGGATTCTAATTTAGATAACGATTTGTTAAACCGTTCTTTAGTTATAGGTTTTACCAAATAATCTACCACACTTTTATACTCAAAAGCTTCTAGTGCTAAATTTTTATCACTAGTAGTTAAAATAATTTTAGGTGGGTTTTTTAAGGTTTCTATAAAATCGAAACCTGAAAAAGTAGGCATGTGAATGTCTAAATACACCAAATCTACATTAGTTGTATTTAAATATTTAATAGCTTCTATTGCTGATGAAAATTCATTAACAACATTAATTTGTTCTGATTTAGCACAAAGTTTTTTTGTAATTAACCTTGAAGTTGCATCATCATCTATAATTATACAATTCATACCCTTACAAAGAAGATTCTTATTCAGTATAAATATACGTGAATTTTATCTAAAACTTCAAGAAATTTTTTGTGCAATTTTGTATTTCCTTGTTTTAGGTCTGTTTCGAGCTCTGTTGCCAATTTTACACCTTCTTGTAAACCTAATAAACTAATTTTATGTTTTAATTTATGAACAATACTTACAGATTCAGTAAAATCTTTACCATTAAAACTGTTTTTATAGGCTTCTACTTCTTTTGCAAATTCTGATTTTAAAATATCTAAAATACTATTTTCAAAATCTAAATCATTTTCTGCAATTTCTTTAATTACTGATAAATTAGGCTGTTCCATAAAAAGGTTTTTTAATGTATTTGCTGCCAGTTTATTGTTAAGCCAAATTGGCTTTACCCCAATATTCTAATAATGATGTTACTTTGCTTAAATACTCTTTGTATTTTAATGGTTTCGAAAAATAACCCGAAATTCCTAATTTATAGCATTTTTCTAAATCTTTGATATCTTCTGATGTTGACATAATTACTACAGGAATCATTTTTGATTCTTGGTAAGTATTTAATAGCTCTAGAAATTCAAATCCATCCATTCTTGGCATATTAATATCCGAAATTATCAAATCAAAAGTAAAATTTTCTTTTTGTAAAATATCTAATGCAATTGCACCATTTGAGGCTAAACAAATAGCATTGTGTACATTAAGTTCTTTACACACCTTAAGAAATTTTAACCTTTCAATTTTATCATCATCTACAAAAAGTATGGATAGCGATTTCATTTAATGAGTTTATTATTGGTACAAAAATCTCATAAAAAATCGAATTAAAATATTTAATTTGATAATTCGCTTGTAGCGACCCTTAAATTGCAATATACCATAGACAACTGGTAATTTTAAATACTTATTTGCCTGTCTATTTGCTGATCTAAAGATATAAAGGTTTCTGTTCTAGAAACTCCTTTAATATTTTGTATATTTTTATTTAAAAGGTGCATTAAATCTTCATTATTTTTACACATTATTTTAATAAATATTGCGTAGTTTCCTGTGGTATAATGACTTTCTACTACTTCTGGTATATCTTGTAATCTTTTTATTGCAGAAGAATATAAGCTTGCTGAATCTAAAAAAATACCAACAAAGGCTGTAGTTGTATACCCCAAAGATTTTGGGTTAATAACCATTTTATAACCATCAATTAATTTTGATTTTTCTAATTTACGTAAGCGCTGATGAATTGCTGCGCCAGATATACCTACTTCTCTAGCAATACTTAATACTGGTGTTCTGGCATCTTTAACCAACCTTTTTATGATAATTTTATCAATTCCGTCTATTTTCATATTTACCCTATTTTGGTATAAAGATAAAAAAATAGAGAATACGAAACTGTATTCTCTATTTTAATATTAATTTAAAACTAAAAAATGCTTTATGCTTTCATTTCAAAATCTTCCATAAACTTGGTGGTATAATTACCTGCTATATAATCTGGGTGATCCATTAACTGCCTATGAAATGGTATTGTAGTTTTAATTCCTTCAATAACAAATTCATCTAAAGCTCTTTTCATTTTATTAATGGCTTCTTCTCTAGTTTGCGCTGTTACAATTAACTTTGCAATCATAGAATCATAATTTGGTGGAATCATATAACCTGCATACACATGTGTATCCATTCTAACTCCATGACCTCCAGGTGCATGAAATGTAGTTACTTTTCCAGGAGCGGGTCTAAAATTGTTATAAGGATCTTCTGCATTAATTCTACATTCTATAGAATGCAAATTTGGATAGTAATTTTTCCCAGAAATTGGCACACCTGCTGCTACTAAAATTTGTTCTCGAATTAAATCATAATTCACAACTTCTTCTGTAATTGGGTGCTCTACTTGAATTCTGGTATTCATTTCCATAAAGTAGAAATTTCTGTGTTTATCTACCAGAAATTCTACAGTTCCTGCACCTTCATATTTTATGTATTCTGCAGCTTTAACAGCAGCATTACCCATATTTTCTCTTAATTCGTCTGTCATAAAAGGAGAAGGTGTTTCTTCTGTTAACTTTTGATGACGCCTTTGTACAGAACAATCTCTTTCTGATAAATGACATGCTTTACCATAAGAATCTCCTACAATTTGAATTTCGATATGTCTTGGCTCTTCAATAAGCTTTTCCATATACATATCGTCGTTACCAAAGGCAGCTTTAGATTCTTGTCTTGCAGAATCCCAAGCATCTTTTAAATCTTCTGGTTTCCATACAGCACGCATTCCTTTACCTCCACCACCAGCAGAAGCTTTTAACATTACTGGATAACCAACTTCTACAGCTAATTTTTTACATTCTTCAAAATCTTTAATAACTCCTTCAGAACCTGGTACACAAGGCACACCAGCAGCTTTCATAGTTGCTTTTGCGTTAGCTTTATCACCCATTTGGTCTATCATTCTTCCAGAAGCACCTATAAATTTAATATTATGCTCATCACATAAATTAGAGAATTTGGCATTTTCTGATAAAAATCCATAACCAGGATGAATGGCATCTGCATTAGTAATTTCTGCAGCTGCTATAATGTTGGGCATTTTTAAATAAGATTCGCTACTTGGAGCAGGACCAATACAAACTGCTTCGTCTGCAAAGCGCACATGCAAGCTTTCTTCGTCTGCTTTAGAGTAAACAGCAACTGTTTTTATACCCATTTCTTTACATGTTCTAATAACACGTAAAGCAATTTCGCCTCTATTGGCTATCAATATTTTTTTAAACATAGTATAAGAGTTTTAGGTTATGAGTTTTGAGTTTTGAGTTAGAAAATCTACTATCTAAACCCTAAAATATAAACTCTTTCTATTATGATGGATCTACCAAAAATAATGGTTGATCAAATTCTACTGGAGAAGAATCATCTACTAAAACTTTAACAATTTTTCCAGAAACTTCAGATTCAATTTCATTAAATAATTTCATTGCTTCAATAACACAAACAGTATCACCTGCATTTATAGTTGACCCAACTTCTACAAAACTAGGTTTATCTGGTGATGGTTTTCTGTAAAATGTACCAATTATTGGAGACTTTACTTCAACTAATTTAGAGTTATCAACTTCATTAGATTTTGCTGCTGGTGCAGATGCAACTGGTGTGTTTGGTACTGGTGTTGGTTGAGGAGCAGCTTGTACTGGAGCAGCTTGTACAATAGTAGTTTCTGTTTTTCCTGAACCTGTTCTAATGGTAATTTTAACATCTTCCATTTCTAACTTTACCTCGCTAGCGCCAGATTTTGCTACAAATTTTATAAGATTTTGAATTTCTTTAATATCCATACCTATGATTGTTTAGTTAATTTATTATTATGAATTGTAAGCCCATTTTAAGTAAATAGCTCCCCAAGTGAAACCACCACCAAATGCAGCAAAAATTAAATTATCTCCTTTTTTTAATTCACTTTCGTAATCTGCCAATAAAAGTGGTAACGTTGCTGAAGTTGTATTTCCATATTTATGGATATTCATCATTACTTTTTCTGAACCAACACCCACTCTATTTGCTGTTGCTTCTATAATTCTTTTATTTGCTTGATGAGCAACCAACCACTGAATATCTTTTTCTGTTAGGTTGTTTCTAGTTAACATTTTTCCGGCAACATCAGCCATATTTGAAACTGCATATTTAAACACGGTTCTACCTTCTTGATATACAAAATGTTTTTTAGCTTTTACAGTTTCAAGGGTTGTGGGCATTATAGAACCCCCAGCTTCAATGCGCAAAAAGTCTCTTCCAATTCCATCGCTCCTTAAATACTCATCTTGCAAACCTAAACCTTCTTCATTAGGTTCAAATAATGCAGCACCTGCACCATCACCAAAAATAATACAAGTTGCTCTATCTTTATAATCTATGATTGATGACATTTTATCAGCACCTATCAACAGAATTTTTTTGTATCTACCAGATTCTATATAGCTGGCAGCCGTAGACATTCCGTATAAAAAACTGGAACAAGCAGCTTGTAAATCGTAAGCAAATGAATTTTTAGCTCCAATTTCTGAAGCTACATAAGCAGCAGTAGATGCAACCATTAAGTCTGGTGTTGCAGTTGCCACGATAATCATGTCTATATCTTCTGCTTTGGTTGTTGATTTTTCAAGTAATTCTTCAGCAGCTTTAATAGCCATATATGAAGTGCCTAAACCTTCGCCTTTGAGAATTCTTCTTTCTTTTATTCCTGTTCTTGTAGTTATCCACTCATCATTGGTATCTACATAAGTTTCTAACTCTTTATTTGTTAGAATGTAATCTGGAACATATTTTCCTACTGCTGTAATTGCTGCAGAGATTTTTGTCATAATTAAAGTTTAAATTCTAAAGTTTAGAATGGTCAAAAGTAATGAAAATTATTTCACTTTTTTAAGAGAACAACCTCAAAAAGAGTTCTTTTTAACTAAAAAACGAAAAAAAACCCTCAAAATTTGAGAGTTTTCGTAATTTTTAAAAAGCTAGTTTTTAAGCTTCTGCTGCTGCAGATTCTAAAACAACTTGACCTCTGTAATATAATTTACCTTCGTGCCAGTGAGCTCTGTGGTATAAGTGTGCCTCACCAGTTGTTGGATCTGTTGCAATTTGTTGAGCAGATGCTTTATAATGTGTTCTCCTTTTATCTCTTCTAGTTTTAGATATTTTTCTTTTAGGATGTGCCATTTTATGTCTTTTTTTCTGTTATTAAATTCTTTAATTTATCCCATCTTGGGTCTGTAGTTTCTACAGTTTTTTCTTCTTTTATTTCTAGTTCTTTTAATTTCTCTAAGGTTTCAGACTCCATTGTGCCATCTAATACTTTTGGATGCACTCTTTTATTAGGAACTGCTAAAACAATCATTTCGTAAATAAATTGAGCCACGTTAAATTCGTAAGCTTCGTGAGGTAAAATTAAAATCTCCTCATTATCATCATTATATTCTGGCCCAAACTTTACAACTAAAGGTAATTCTGAATCTATTTCTTGATCATATAACTCATTTGTTACATCACAAGGAACTTTTACAGTACCTTCTGTTATAAAATTAAGCTCGAATAACGTGCTTTTTTTTACAAAATTTAAAGAAACTTTAATTGACGAACTTGTAAATTCATCGTAATTAAAAGCTTCAAAGAACTTGTTATCAATTGAATAATCAAAATGGTGTTTTCCTTCTTTTAATCCTACAAACTGTATGTTGAATTGCTTTAAGTCTTTCATTGTCAAACATCAATTGAGCGTGCAAAGATACAAAAAAATGTATTTCTGCCATATTTTTATAAAAAAAAGATTAATTTTTAACTTTATCTTACTACCAAAGGTTTTTCTGTTAGCTTTTTGTACTCTTCTCTACTTTTAAAAACCTGTATTGCAGTAAATAATGCTTCTTTAAATGAAGATGGGTTTGCTAAGTTTTTACCAGCTATGTCATAACCTGTTCCATGATCTGGAGAAGTTCTTACATGGCTTAAACCTGCTGTAAAATTAACCCCTTTACCAAAAGACAGTGCTTTAAAAGGCGCTAAACCTTGATCGTGATACGTAGCTAAAACTCCATCAAACTGTTTATAGGTTTCAGAACCAAAAAATCCATCTGCAGCATAAGGCCCAAAAACTAACTTACCTGTAGCTGCAATTTCATTTACTGTAGGTTTTATAACCTCATCATCTTCTTTACCAATTACTCCATGGTCTCCACAATGTGGATTTAATCCTAAAACTGCAATTTTTGGTTTGCTAATGCCAAAATCTTGTTTTAAAGATTTATGCATGGTTTCTACCTTACTTTTTATCAACTCTGGTGTAATAGATTCAGCAACTTTAGATATTGGAATATGACCTGTAATTAAACCAATTCGTAATTCATCCGTCATTAAAATCATTAAAGATTTACCTTCTAAATTGGCTTCTAAATATTCTGTATGGCCAGGAAAGTTAAATTCTTCTGATTGAATATTCTCTTTATTAATAGGCGCCGTTAATAAAACATCAATCTTACCTTCTTTTAAATGTTTGGTTGCAGATGCTAAAGATTTAGCAGCATAGCTTCCAGAAATTTTAGTAGCTGTACCTAATTCTATTTTTGTATCTTCTTTCCAAATATTTAACACATTAATTTTTGAATGGTTTACCTGATTAATAGAATTTATTCCTTGCACAGGAACTTCTAATTTTAAAGCTTTTTTATGAAACGAAATAGTTTTTGTAGCTCCAAATAAAACAGGCGTACAGAAATCTAACATTCGCTTATCTTGAAACGTTTTTAAAATTACTTCAATACCAATACCATTTAAATCTCCAATTGAAATTCCTACAATTATTTTATCAGTTTTATCCATAGTAAACCTTGTAATATGCTTATTTTTGTACTACAAAAGTAACCAATTTTTAACGATATGTTTACAGGAATCATAGAAACACTTGGCACAGTAACAAACGTAGTAAAAGAACAAGAAAATGTTCATTTAACTATTCAAAGTACAATTACAAATGAATTAAAAATAGACCAAAGTGTGGCTCATAATGGTGTTTGCTTAACTGTTGTTGCCATTAATAATGATGAATATACTGTAACTGCTATTAAAGAAACGTTAGATAAAACCAATATTGGCAAACTTAAAATTGATGATATTGTAAATCTAGAACGTGGTATGAAATTAGGCGACAGACTTGATGGACATATTGTTCAGGGTCATGTTGATGAAACTGGGATTTGTAAAAAAATAAAAGACGAGCAAGGTAGCACTGTGTATACTTTTGAATACAATTCTGATAAAAATAACGTAACTATAGAAAAAGGTTCTATTACCATAAATGGCGTAAGTTTAACTGTGGTAAACTCAACCAAAAACGGATTTTCAGTGGCTATAATTCCTTATACTTGGGAAAACACCACTTTTAAAACATTACAAGTTGGTGATTCTGTTAATTTAGAGTTTGATGTAATTGGTAAATATGTAGCGCGTTTAACGAATTTGTAACGTCATTGCAAGTTTACGAAGCAATCTCTAACTTACTTGAAGCAGATTAATTCATTTGTTCCTGCTTCGAATGACAAAAAAACCTAAACTTTTGCCTCTTTTTTATGCAGAAAACGTGTTAATTTCATAGATAGGTCTAACAAAATAATTTTTGCATTTCCATTTCTTTCTATGTGATACATCGCTTCACTAATTTCTTTTTCTATTTCTAAGATATTTCCAGAATGCACAAAAGGAGCAAATTTAGACAATTGAAAACCCGTTTTAGATTCCATAAAAACCAAATGATTTGACTTATAATTGAGTAAAAGAGCTTGTCTAAAAAATTGTAAACAATATTCTAAAAAGCGTTTTTGGGTTTCTCTACCCGATTTTGCAATAGCTTCAGACCAACCAATTAATTGTTGTACAACAGCTGCATTTCCTTTGGCTTTAAACGCAGTTCTAATCCAAGTTACAAACCATTCTTCAAAAACCAAATCAGAAGAATCGTTATGCAAAAGGTGCAAAGCTTTATTAAAATTACCTTCTGCTTGGTGGGCAATATTTGCTGCTTTATTATCTTCTACTTGATGATTAACCACCAAAGCATTTGCAATATCTTGCTCAGACAAAGCAGGAAAATGTAAAGCTTGGCATCGCGATTTAATGGTGTTTATAATCTGTTCTTCGTTTTCGGTTATCAACAAAAAAACAGTTTTTTCTGGTGGCTCTTCTATCAGTTTTAATAATTTATTGGCAGCAGCAATGTTCATTTTTTCTGCCATCCAAATAATCATCACCTTAAAACCACCTTCGTAACTTTTCAGTTTTAGTTTTTTTACAACATCTTCAGCTTCATCAACACCAATTAAACCTTGCTTATTTTCTACTCCAATATGTTGCAACCAATTGAACAAACTTCCATAAGGTTGCGTATCTATAAAATTACGCCAATCTTCTAAAAACAAATTACTAACTGGGTGTTTTTTAACAGAATCGTTTGTAGTTACAGGAAAGGCAAAATGCAAATCTGGATGTTGTAATTTGTTGCATTTTAAATTACAAGCATCAACATTATCAGAAAAATTACACAATAAAAACTGTGCGTAAGCAATTGCCATTGGCAAAGTACCACAACCTTCTTTACCCACAAATAATTGTGCATGAGGCACTCTTCCGTTTATCGCAGAAGTTTGCAGGTGTTTTTTAATATGATCTTGACCTATAATTTGGTTAAAAAGCATAGGCAAATATAAAAATTAGTTCGCCACAAAATCACAAATTACAATTATTAATAGCAAGTAGTTTCTTTACGTTTTGGTTGATGAAATTGTAGCCCACTTCTAAACCCTATATTTACGCAAACGTTATCTTAAATTTTAAGGTATCAATTTTAGTAAACGTAAATAAAAAAGTATTTTTGTTAAAAATACTTTCAAACAATGAAAACATTAAACGATTTTAATTTTAAGAATAAAAAAGCAATTATACGTGTAGATTTTAATGTGCCTTTAAATGATAAATTTGAAGTTACAGATGCAACAAGAATTCAGGCTGCAAAACCTACTATTATTAAAATTTTAGAAGATGGAGGAAGCTGTGTTTTAATGTCGCATTTAGGAAGACCAAAAGGCAAACAAAATGAGTTTTCTTTACAACATATTGTTGCCAAAGTAAAAGAAATTATTGGTGTAAACGTAAAATTTGTTGAAGATTGTATTGGTGATAAAGTAGAAGATGCTGTTGCCAATTTAGAAGATGGAGAAATTCTATTATTAGAAAACTTACGTTTTTACGAAGAAGAGAAAAAAGGTGATGTAGATTTTGCAGAAAAACTATCTAAATTAGGTGATATTTATGTAAATGATGCTTTTGGTACTGCACACAGAGCGCACGCATCTACAACAATTATTGCTCAATTTTTTGAAGAAAACAAATGTTTTGGTAGCTTATTAGCAAGAGAAATTGAAAGTATAGATAAGGTTTTAAACAACTCAGAAAAACCAGTTTTAGCAATTTTAGGTGGTGCAAAAGTATCTTCTAAAATTACAGTAATCGAAAATATTTTAGACAAAGTAGATCACTTAATTATTGGTGGTGGTATGACGTTTACTTTTGTAAAAGCACAAGGTGGTTCTGTAGGTGATTCTATTTGTGAAGATGATAAAATGGAATTAGCGCTAGATATTTTAAAACAAGCCAAAGAAAAAGGTGTACAAGTACATATTCCTGTTGATGTAATTGCTGCTGATGATTTTAGCAATACTGCAAATACGCAAGTTTTAGATGTAACAGAAATTCCTGAAGGATGGCAAGGTTTAGATGCTGGACCAAAATCTTTAGCCATTTTTGATGAAGTAGTGAACAAATCGAAAACTATTTTATGGAATGGACCTTTAGGTGTTTTTGAAATGGAATCTTTTGCAAAAGGTACTATTGCTCTTGGGCACTCTATTGATAAATCTACCCAAAATGGAGCATTTTCTTTAGTTGGTGGTGGAGATTCTGTTGCTGCTGTTAAACAATTTGGTTTTGCAGATAAAGTAAGCTATGTTTCTACTGGTGGTGGAGCAATGTTAGAAATGTTAGAAGGTAAATCTTTACCTGGTATAGAAGCGATTTTAAAGTAAGATTTTCTTAAAATATATGTTAAAAAAAGTTCTCAAAATTGAGAACTTTTTATGTTTACCAAAAAACATTAAAATAAGCCTTATTTTTGCAATTCTTAAAATTACAATTTAATGAAATACACAAAACTACCCAATACCAATCTTAAAGTTTCTAAAATCTGTTTAGGAACCATGACTTGGGGAAATCAAAATACAGAAGCAGAAGGTCACGAACAAATGAGTTATGCGTTAGATAATGGCGTCAACTTTTTTGATGCTGCTGAGCTCTACCCTGTACCTGCAAATGCAGAAACCTATGGAGATACAGAACGAATTATTGGAACTTGGTTTAAAAAAACAGGAAATAGAGACAAAATTGTTTTAGCAACTAAAATAGCCGGTGGTGGCGATTATACTGCTCATATTAGAAGTGGTGGTATCACCAAAAAAAACATATTCGACGCTATTGACAAAAGTTTACAACGTTTACAAACCGATTATATTGATTTGTATCAACTGCATTGGCCAAATCGTGGAGTAAACTGTTTTGGAGTTAGAGATTTTCCTCTAAAAGCAGCAAATGCAACCATAGAAAATCATTTAGAGATTTTAGAAGGCATACAAGAGCTTATCAAATTAGGTAAAATAAAACACATAGGCTTATCTAATGAAACTCCTTGGGGAACCATGAAATATTTACAAACTTCTGAACAACATAACTTACCAAGACCTGTAACCATTCAAAATTCCTATTCTATGATTCATAGAGGATATGAGGTTGGTATGAGTGAAGTTTCTTTAAGAGAAAATATCGGGTTATTAGCCTACTCTCCTTTAGCACAAGGCGTTTTGTCAGGAAAATACCTAAATGGAAATAAGCCTGAAGGAGCAAGAGGAACCTTGTTTCCGCGGTTTATTGCACGTTATATGGGTGATGGATCTTTAAATGCTGTTAAAAGATATGAAGCCATAGCAAAAAAACATGGAATTACATTATCTGAGATGTCTTTAGCTTTTGTAAATCAATTGCCATTTGTTACAAGTAATATTATTGGAGCAACAAAAATAAATCAATTAAAAGAAAATATTAATTCTATAAATATTGATTTATCAAATGAAATTTTAACTGAGATTGAAGAAGTACATAAAGACATTCCTAATCCTGCTCCTTAACAAATCGGTTTTAAACTAACTATCACTTACAAACCTTGGTATTAACTTGTTTTTTAAAATAAATCACAAAAAAATTAAAAAGTATTTGCCAATTATATAAAACTTATTATATTTGCAACCGCTTACAGTTTTAGGGATTAAGAAATTTTTAATAAGTAAGTAAAGTTCTTAAAATTATGACTGCGAAAGTAGCTCAGGGGTAGAGCATCACCTTGCCAAGGTGAGGGTCGCGGGTTCAAATCCCGTCTTTCGCTCTATTTTATAAATACCAATGCTGAAGTGGTGGAATTGGTAGACACGCTGGACTTAAAATCCAGTGAGCAGTAATGCTCGTATGGGTTCAAGTCCCATCTTCAGTACAAGAACCGTTGTTAATCTTTTGATTTTCAACGGTTTTTTGGTTTTTATAAATCAATCTTGCCAACCATTTGGAATCAAGGATCAACACCAAAAGTTGTGGGATTTTAAAATTAAGCATAAATATTTGTTAGTCTAAAAAGGAAGAATTCTATATTTCTAACCCCTCTAAATTGTGCTCTAAAAGCTTTAATTTTAGCATTAAAAGATTCAGCTGAAGCGTTTGTGCTCCTATTATCAAAATAATTTAGAATATTCTTATAGTGAATATTCATTGTTCTGGCAATACTATTAAAACTTTTAAACTGTGCTTGTTTTACTTTCTCATCCCATTTAGCAAGTCTAATTAAAGCAGAAGTTTTGTTCTTTGTTTGATCATAAATCCATGATAAATTTTGATAAAGTTTGTAAGCTTTTTCTATATCAGGGTATTTTTCAAAAAGTATTTTGGCTCTATTTTGTTGATTTTTAGTCCATTTGTGGTTAGGTTTATAAAGTAGGTATCTACTTCTGGCTAATAATTGTTTTAATGTATCTCCATTTTTAAATAGTTTAGGTACATATTTTACTGATGCATTTCTAGCTTTTTCTATAGCATCATTCTCTTTGTCTAAAGCTTCCCATCGATGTTTAATTCTTATTTCTTGAAGTGCGTCTAAAGCTAATTTTTGCACATGAAACCTGTCAATAACTTGTGATGCGTTGGGAAATGATTTTTTAGCAATCAGAGCTCCTTTTTTACCTTTTGCTTTTTTATTAGTTATAATGGTGTCTTGGATTAAATTTAGTTGTGCAACTCAAAGATATTTGAGATACTTGAATTTATCCTCTTATTTTTGATGTTTAGGACGCAATTGATTAAAGCTCTATAATTTTTAAAATAATTCTTTGTTATAACGAAGTATTAATATCCATATAAACAGTATTTTAATTAATGTAAATGATCTTAGTTTATAATAAGTTTACTTTTCTAAACAGATCATTACTTATGAAAAAAAATACTTTTAAAATTCTAAGCTTTATTTCCATTTCAACTTTCTTAATATTAATTCTAATAAACAATAATATATTAGGTGAAAGTATAAGTCATGATACTGATGAATACCATAAAGAATATGGTGAAGATTATGAAGAAACCGAGGAAGAAATTGCTTTTGAAATGGCTATGGAAAAAGATGGTCATCCAGCAGTTTTTGACCCTTCTAAACTTCAAGGTAAAGAATTAGAAGACTATAATAAACGTTTTACGAAACTGAATGCTTCAGGTTTTAAATTTAATAGTGAACAAGATTTTGCCGATTATAGAAAAAAGGCTAAAAAAAATATGCAAACATCTTCTTTAGCTTTAGAAGATTCTTATGCAAACAATACCTTATCTGGTTTTTGGGATCAAAAAGAATTTACCTTATTTGATAAGAGTGGTTTTAGAGCTGATGGTTCTGTTTATGACCCCGTAAATAAAGACTTTTATATTGTTTCTTTTGCTGGTCATCTCTATAAAATAGATGAAGACGCCGAAAATCAGTGGCTTTTAAGAAATGATCAAAAAAGTTTTTCAAATAATAATTTTAGACTTGCTGGTTTGCATTTTAACGGTGTTAACTTACCAGATGGTTCGTTTAGATTATTACATCAACAAAAAAACGGAGGTATGGAGTTTTCTGATGATGAAGGAAGAACATGGATAACTGCAAATGGAGCATTTTTTACAAACGGAAATAACTACAAAACTCTAGTAACAGAAACAGCAACTGGCAAAAAAATTGTTGCTTTTGGTAATCAAAAAAACACAACAGGTTGGAAAGATGTAGTATATATTTCTGATGATTATGGGTTAAATTATCGTGAATCTAATGTTGTTGTTTACTCACCTGCTTACGACACAAACATACTTAAACCCTATGGAAGTAACACCATATATTATTTTGCACTAAGAACTAGCGATAAAAGATTATCAATATATAAAATGGAGGAAAACGACTCAGATTTTACTTTATTGAGCGAAACTTATCCTGGTATAGACGCTGTAACCTCTTTAAAAGGCGCAACTGTTAATGGCACCACTACTATTTATGTTAGTTATACCAATAACACAATTTATTACTCTACCAATGAGGGTGGTTCTTGGACAAAAACAGGAAGCACTCCTCAAGATAGAGATATTATAGACATACATCCTACTAAGCCAAACATTTGTTTTTCTGGCTTTACAAGGTTAAATATTTCATTTGACTATGGTAATACTTGGGTTAATAACGGCAATAAACTACCACCAATAGACCATGTTTGGGATCTACAACACATGAGGTCTTACGAAAAAGAAGATGGAACTTTCTTTACATTTGGTGGATTTGATTTTGGTTCTTTTTACTCTTCGACTCCAGAACAATGGGATTCATGGATTCCAATTAACAAAGGGACACCTGCAATGATGAGTTATGATTCAGCAACTAGTGAAAAACACAATAGAATATATAGTGGAAATCAAGATAGAGGCTCTCAAAGTATATTAGGAGATGACAAAGGAGAAGAAGGTTTTGTTTCACCAGCATTAAGAGAAGCTAATACTGATGTTTTAAGAGTAGCTACAGCAAAGGGTGGAGAATCTGCATGGTATTGGTATTATTATGGTTCAATTGGTAGAAGTCCTGTAGTTGGTGGTGGAGATATTAGAGCAGTTTCTAAAAAAGATTTTTACGATAACTGGACAGCTACAATGATGGTTGCTTCTCCAAATAGTACTGAAGATGCTGTATACATTCCTTGGGGCAATCAATTACAAAAAATTTCATATGATGGAAGCGAAATAAATAGAACATTACACCCTTTTGTTTTTCCAGAATCTACACTTAGTTTTGGCTATTCAACAAAAAACACGAACAGATGGTATGTAGCGTTAGCATCAGGTAAAGTCATGTATTCTGAAGATGGAGGTAATAACTTTTCACAATCCAATTACTCTGGTACCTGGCCAAAAGGTAGTGTAAGCACTTCTAGAAAAAGATCTCCTGCAATTGCAACAAGCCCAATAGATGAAGCAACAGTGTATTATGCAGGTGCAGGTAATAGTTTTTTAATTTCTACAGATGGAGGAAAAACATTCACAAATCATAATGATGGATTAGATGTAGACAGAATAGTAGGTTTAGCTGCCTCACCAAATGGACAATTTATTTTTGCTGCCTGTGTTTTTGATGGTGCTTGGGTTTTTTCTGTACAACAAGACAAATGGTTTAAAATGGAAAGCAGCAAACTCCCAAAAGAAATTAGATATTCTGCTGTTCAGTTTATAGAAAGTGAAAACTTAGTAAGATATGGAACCTATGGAAGTGGTATTTTAGACTTTAGAATTAACGAAGATTTTTCTACTATTTATTTAGCTCCAGATAATTTTAAAATTGAAGTTGTAGATGAAACCTGTGTAGGTAAAAACGGGAAATTAAAAATTGAAACAAAATTTAAACATAATTATAATGTAACCATTTCTGGTGTAAAATATGATTTTGAAAACACTTTAAATGTACCAAACTTAGAACCTGGATTTTACAACATTTGCATTGGTATAGATAATACAACATATAATTATTGTGCTACTTTAGAAATTAAAGAATCTGAACTTTTATCAGGTAAAACCTCTGTGAAATCTAATAAAATTAATATTGATCTAAAATCTGGAACTGCACCATATACAGTGTATATAAACACAATTAAAGTATTAGAAACGCATAGTACATCTTTTAGTTTACCTGTAAAAGAAGGCGATTTTGTTCAAGTAGCATCAAAAGCATCTTGCGAAGGAAAAATCACAAAAACAATAGGAGAAACGATTAAACTAAAGGCATTTCCAAACCCTACTGACAACTTTTTTGAAGTTCGAATTCCTGCAAATGATAAGCAAATAACTATAGAGTTATATTCTCTAGAATCTGGTCTAATATCCAAAAAACAATATCCAGTAATTAACAATAAAGTAAGGGTTGACGTTAAAAACATAGCTTCTGGAGTTTATTTTGCAAGATTAAATTTAGAAAAGCCGAAAACAATTAAAATCATAAAAAAATAAATATGAGAAAACTATTATATATTTTTATTTGTAGCATTATATATTCATCATGTTCTAAAAGTGACGATGGTGGTTTAAATCAAAGTACAGATAGTATTCCTTCTGCTCCTTCTTTAGTATATCCTGCTCAAAATCAATTGTGCATAGATAATACGCTTGAGTTTAAATGGAATACATCAACAAATGATGATGGAAGTTCTGTAGTGTATATCTTTGAAATCGCAACAGACAATCAATTCTCTACTATAATTACATCTGAAATACAAACTTCTTTGTCAAAAATTGTAACACTCGATAAAGGAGTTGCTTATTACTGGAGAGTAAAAGCAAAAAGCAGTAAAGGTATAGAAAGTGATTATTCAAGTACTTCTCAATTCTACACAGAAGAAATCCCCAACAGTAACAACTTACCTTTTTCTCCTGATAATGTTACTCCTTTTGTTGGACAAAATTTTGACGGAGTACATACTATAGATCTGCAATGGACAGCCTCTGATGTAGATAAAGATCCTTTAAAGTATGATGTCTATTTTGGTAAAGACAAAGATGCGCTTACCCTAATGGTAGAAGACACAGAACAAACAACGTTACAAGTAACTGCTGATTCTCCTGAAACCACTTATTACTGGCAAATAATTGTTAAAGATGATAAAGGTGCGGAGACCAATGGACCTATATGGAATTTTAAAGTAAATAGTTTTTAGATTTTTATTATTTGTATTTTTTGTTAATTAAATATCCTTACTTTATCATTTCAGACTGAAGTAAGGGTGTTTTTCATGTTGTATTATTTATATTTTTTTTCCTTAAAAGCAGGACTCCAAATATCTTTGTATTCTGGAATCTTATTTTGCATAAGCTTTTGATGAATATGATAAGTAACATTCATCCAATCTTTTCCTTCTACCCAAAGTGGAGTTTTCATTTCTTGTTGCCAAATGTGATAAGAAAGAAACATACTATCTAACTGAGATTTATTTTGTTTAGAAATATCATTTATTTCTCCCAAATCTTCGTTTAAATTATACATTACAGCTCCATAGTTCTGTAAATTAATCATTTTAAAATCACCCTTTCTAACAGCAAATTCTTCCAATTTTCTCCAAAACAATGTTTTATGCGGATTGCCTTTTTTTTCGCCTTTTACATAAGGCAACAAGTTTTTACCATCTAATTGTAATGCTTTGGGGTTATTAATTTTAGCAGCACTTAAAGAGGTGGTAAAAATATCTAGTGAAGATGTTAAACCTTCAAATTTTTGATTTCCATTAACCATTTTTGGCCAACTGATTACAAATGGAACTCTATGACCACCTTCAAATTTATTTCCTTTCCACCCTTTTAGAACTCCTGTAGAAGATTGATTAGTATGAGCCCCACCATTATCACTTAAAAAATAAATTAATGTATTTTCTCTTATTCCTAAATCATCAAGCTTTGTTAATAATTTACCTATGTTCTTATCTAAATTCCAAGTCATAGCTGCTAACTTTTGTCTTGGATGATTTTTAAATTTTTCTAAATCTTCTTTTTTAGCGTGCATTGGAGTGTGAACCGCATTGTAAGACAAGTACATAAAAAATGGTTTCTCTTTTGAATCTGCAACAAATTGAACAGACTGATCTCCTAAAACATCAGTCATATAGCCATCAAAAACTACACGTTTTCCATTGTGTTGTAGCATTTTTTCTTTTGATGGATTTTCTAATGAGAAATAAGAACGACTTCCTGCTAGAAATCCATAAAATTCATCAAACCCTCTTTGGTTTGGATGATCGGAAGTTTCTTCTCCTAAATGCCATTTTCCTAAAGCATAGGTATTGTAACCATTGTTTTGAAATACATCTGCAATGGTGGTTACGTCATCACTTAAACCAATTCCTCCTGTTCCATTGGCTTCAAAACCAAAACGCTGTTGGTATTTTCCTGTGATTAATCCAGCTCGTGATGGCGCACAAACAGTAGCACTAACATGCGCATCAGTAAAAATTACACCACTTTTAGCTAAGTCATCAATATAAGGCGTTTGTAAATCTTTACTTCCCATAAAACCAAAATCTACATAACCTGCATCATCTACCAAAATAATGATTACGTTAGGTAACTTGTCTTTTGGAGTCTCTAATTTTGATTTACATCCAAAGCTAACAATGAGTGAGAAAAGAAATAGTGAAAAAAAACGATTCATTTATAAAAATAATTAACCATAACTATTGAATGGGAATGATACTGTAAGAAAACGATTGATTTTTTGCTTTAATTTGGTATTGCTCTAAAGGCCTTGTCCACCAACTTGTGTCTCCTCCAACACCCATTTGTTCATTATCTATATTAATATTTACAAAGTCTCTTTTTTTAATATCTATAGTATGGCGTTGTTGTTTAGTTTCGCCAGCATCAAAATCTGAATTGTATTGATGATGCGCACTAAAACCAATATTTTCTGGACCTAACACTTTAATACCTTGCCCTAAACTATTTGTAAATGTTACCCAACGCACATCAGTTCTATAGCCATTTTCTTGGGGCCTGATATACGGAAAATACAATTCTGAAACAGAAGCTTTATAATTACCAACAAATTGCGATGTTTTTCTATCTTGATAATTTTCTAAAGGCCCTCTACCATACCAATTTACTTGATTTAAGTCTTTATTTATAGTAAAATTAGTTCCAAAACGAGGTAAATTAGGCAACGCTTTTTTTAGGTTTTGTAAAGCGCTTTTAATTGTTATTTGCCCAGATGCATCAATAACATACTCCATCTTTATTACTGCAATGTCTTCAGGCAGTTTATAAGTCATTTCTAGATGTACAGCATTTCCATTAAAACTAATTTTATCTGCGGATAATAAATCAAGTGTCGATTTTTCATCATTTAAAAGCATAGAGGTTAACTCTTGATTTTCAGTTGCTTTTTTCCAAACACCAAAATGTTTAGGCATGTTAAATCCGTAATCGTTATCTGTGGTTGCTCTCCAGAAATTGGCAGATATTCCTTTTTGGATAATATTTCCGTTTCCGTAATCTAACTTTGATAGTACTCCTGTTTTCTTATTAAAACTAGCTGTAAAATTTTCTGATTTTAAAACAACTTCCTTTTCTGTGGAAGAAAGCATGAAATGCTCTGTAGATTTTTCTTTGAAATTAGGTATAAAAGTACCTGTTACAAATTGCGCTTTTGCTAAAGGAAATTCTTTAGATAGTAATGGTAAATCTTTATGGGTAGTTGCTAAAAAATTAAGTTGGTATTCATGCTTTTTATCATCTAATTCAGGCAAGTCCAATTGTACCATTTTTGATTTTTGAGGAGCGATATCTAAAACTCCTAGACTCCCTGAGGTTACTTTTTCGCCTTCTTTTAATAACTCCCAGTCTATTTTAAAATTATTTAAATTAGTAAAGAAATATTCATTAAAAATTTTTACTTGACCTGTCTTAAAGTTAACGTCCGAAAATTGAATGTTTTGGTATACTTTTTTCAATTCTTCTAAACCAGGGTGTGGTGTTCTGTCTGGATTTACAATTCCGTTCAAACAAAAATTAGCATCATGTTGCAAGTGAGCCGCTTTAAAATCACCTCCATAACCCCAATATTTTTGTCCATCTTCTGTTTCAGTTAAAAGACCTTGATCTACCCAATCCCAAATAAAACCTCCTTGTAACACATCGTATTTTCGAATAACGTCCCAATAATCTTTAAAATTCCCCAAACTATTTCCCATAGCATGAGAATATTCACATAAAATTAGAGGTCGTTTTGGGTTGTTTTCTGCGTATTCAATCAATTGAGGAATACGATCGTACATTGGTACTTGAATGTCTGTATTCTCGTATTTGGTTGCACCTTCGTATTGAGTAGGACGTGTTGCATCGTTTTCTTTCAACCAGTGGTAAGTTGCAAAAAAGTTATCTCCATTTCCTGCTTCATTACCTAAAGACCAAGTAACAATTGAAGGATGATTCTTATCACGTTCAAACATTCGAATTGTTCTATCTAAATGTGCAGCTTTCCAATCTTTTCTATAAGCTGGATGTATTTTTTTTATCTCAGGTTTTTTGTCTAAACCTTGGTTCGTTGTGCCCATTCCATGGGTTTCTATATTGGCTTCATCAATTACATAAAATCCATATTTATCGCATAAATCGTAAAAAAATGGGTTTTTAGGATAATGACTACAACGAATGGCATTTACATTATTTTGTTTCATTAGCCTAAGGTCTTTAATAGTTAATGCTTCATCTACCACGTGCCCTGTAGTTTCGTCATGATCGTGAAGATTAACTCCCTTAATTAAAATAGGTTTTCCGTTTACTAAAAATTGGCTATTCTTAATTTTTATATTTCTAAAACCTACTTTTACTGAAGTAGTTTGTAAAAGCGTCCCATCAAGATTGCTTAATGATAAAACTGCTGTATATAAGTTGGGAGTCTCTGCTGTCCAGGGTTTTACATTTTTAATATTTTCTTTAAAGGTTATGTTTAATTTGGCTTCTGAAATATCAACTATTTTAGTTGTAGAAAAAATTTGTTTTTTGTCATCGTCTAGAAGTGTAACCTCTAGTTTTCTTTTTTCTACAGACAGTTTTGTGTTTTTAAGTTCTATATCTATACTAAATGCCCCATCTTTATAATTGTTTACCAAATCACTACCTACTTTAAAATCATTAATTGCTATTGGGTGGTCTGCTCTTAAATATACATCTCTTTCTATACCACTTAATCTCCAAAAATCTTGATCTTCAATATAACTCGCATCAGACCAACGTAAAACCTGTACTGCAATCTGATTTTTTCCTGACTTAATATATTCTGTAATATTAAACTCAGCTGGTGTTTTACTGCCTTCTGAGTAACCTACTTTTTTTCCATTTATATATACGTACATAGCTCCACTTACACCAGCAAAATGCAAATAAATGTCTTTATTTTTCCACTTCGTGGGGATTTTAAAATCACGTTTATAACTTCCTACGTTGTTTATATTATGAGGAATAAATGGTGGATTTTTAGGAAAAACATAGACAACATTTGTATAAATAGGTAATCCAAAGCCTTTTAGTTCCCAATTTGAAGGTACTGAAATGGTATCCCAACCATCTAAATTGAAGTCTTCTTTGTAAAAATTTTCTGGTCTTCCTTGAACGCTATCTGAGTAATAAAAATTCCAAATGCCGTTTAACAACTTATAATTTGAAGATGATTTCCAGTCTTTAGCAAGAATTGCATTATCTAAATTGTCGTAATTGTAAAAAGTAGCTTTTGGAGATTCTCTATTTATTTGAAATATTTCTGGATTTTCCCATTCTGGATTCTCCCACAATTTCGCGGTATATTTAGGCCTTAATTTTATTTGTTGTTTACAAGAGATCATTAAAAAGGCGAACAAGAATATTCTTAAGAAAAACTTCATGACATGAACATTATAATCGTGAATTAAAAAATAAAAAAACAGACATATAAATACGTCTGTTTTTCTAGTTAAACTTTATCTAATCAAATAGATAGTTAGTAAACAATATTTATTTTACAAATAGTTTTTTAGAAGCTATACTCCCTTTACTATCTTTAATTTTTACCATATACATTCCTGTAGATAAAGAAGAAATATCGAACTGATTTACACCAATGTTAAGAGCATTTACTTTTTTACCTAAAATATTATAAATAGAAATCTCTTTTATAATAGTATTGTTTAAAGTATTTACTTTAAAAATGTTGCTTGCAGGATTAGGAGATAAAGAAATAGTATTATTCAACTCAAAGTTTGATATACTCAATGGATTACTATCTAAAATTTGTATTTGATCTATATACAAAAAAGAGTCTGAATCATTTAGTATCTGACCTCCTTCAACGATAGTTGCATCAGCTATATCTGGGTGAAATACTAATTTAAAAAGTGTACTGCCTGTAAAACTTGTAGCTGTTTGACTATCGACAATTGGAATTACAATTTGTTCCCATTGAGCTTCTCCAGAATGTAAAGTTGCAGGTCTTATAATACCTCCATTAGTTCCGTTATTATCATCAGCTGTTGCGTTAAATCTTACAGCTAGATCAGTTTTAGGGCCATAAACCATAAAACTTAAAAATTTTGTTTCAGAATCTGAAATGGCAATATCTGCAACATCGATACCAGCAAAAATCCACCACTGTGTAGCGTTTCTACCAATTTTTAAAACTTTTGCTGTGGTATTATCTCCACTAGCATTGGGGTTATCTACAATTTCGGCGGTAATACCACCACCTACATTTGTTAGTGCATCCTCTGTTGTTCCATTTTCAAAGTCATTAATCATAGTCTGCCCGAACATTAAGTTTGTTGAGCCAATTAATAAAATGAATAAATAAGTAATTTTTAGTTTCATAATAAAGTATTTAGTTAAAATTGTTTGATATAAAACTACCCAATTAAACTAACTAAAAAATGGACTTATATTAGTAAAACATAGACATAATTACTTTTTAACTTACTTCATTTTCCATACTCTAATATAATCTACTTTAGCTTCTGTAAACTCTCCTATATTTCTTTCTGAAAAATTAGTATTTGCAGCGCCTCCAAAACTTGCACCTGTAGATAACCATAAGAATTCTTCAACTTTTGGAACCCATATACCTTGGTAACGTGTTTTAAATTGCCCATCATAATAAACCTCTAACTTATCTTCATTCCAAAGTAACCCAAAAGTATGATAACCAGAATGAAGACCAGGAGTTTCATAACGTCTTGTATTTGCTTTATGGCTTTGTCCATAGCCATCTATATGTACTACACTTTTTGTGTAATCACCAATCCAAGCAGATTCAAAAACATCTATTTCTGCGCCGTCATTACCTGTACCATCTATATTCCCCATATTATCTCCTTGCAACCAAAGAGCGGTATGAGTGCCAAAAAAAGTTTCTGCAATTTTTATTTTAGCTTCTATATAACCGTACTTAAATTCGAATAAATTATTTGTGAAAACACCTCCACAATGCAGTACATCATTAGCTACTTTTTCGCTTTTAAGAACTAAGTTTCCCTCTTTATAACTTACATTTTCTGGTTTCCAAAACCATTGATTTATACCAACTCCTGGACGAGCTGCTCTACTTTTTGCAGAGTTATTTTTAGTCCATTTAGTAGGTTCGAATTTATCAAAATTATCTTCGAACATTAAAATCCAATTGCTTGTATTTTCTGAATTAAGCAATGGTTTTGCGGCTGCAACTGTATCATCATCTAAATCATTAAATTGTTCGTCATCAGGTGATGTAGAATTACCCTCTGTACAGGAAACAAACACAAATGCGAATAAAATAAGACTAAATAAAAACTGACTGCTTTGAATATTAAATTTGATGTACATTTTTAATTTTTTTAGGTGATATATTATTATTGATAAATATCTTTTGCAGAGAAATTAGATTGTTTTCCCTTTAATTTTAAAGACTTTATATCTTCTATATTTATTAAGTTTGAAGGATTAAAAGAGCTGCTTTTCATGTAATTGACAACACTATGTTTTAACTGTCTAGCAACAGGTCTTTTATTTAAATTTGAAGTTAAGTCTATAGATGAAAACACCAATTGACCTTTACCAACTTTAGCTTCGAATAAATTGGTTAAATGATGATTGGTTACAAAATTATCGATTACTCTAACCAATGGTTTAGCATTAATAGCATCTACAACAATTGATTTTGAATTGATACATAAATCCCACCATTGCCAGTTACTGTAAGAATCTGTTGGGAATTTATTAAATGCTGGATGTTTTTCATCTAACAATACTCCCATTGTTGCTGGTTGATTTGGAAAGTGAACAGGACTCCAAAATACAGGAACAAAACGACCTGTAATTCCTTTTAATGATTTTGGGTTTGGGTTTAAAAATACCTTTTTCCCTTTTTGCAATGCTTTTTCGGCTTCAGTTATTGATGCAGTAAAAATTATATCATCATCTGTAGTAGAAATATTTTTAGGATACACCCAAATATTCCAACTATTCTTATATTTCGTATTGTTTACACTAAGTGTTATTGTTAATTTTTTAGCCTTATCAACATTAATATTATGGACAATTTTACCTAAATCGGTATTGTTGCCTATCATTAAGTTTACATCTGTTAAAGATCCTTTTTTTACTACATTTTTTGCTTCATCAGTAATAACCCAATCTATAGTTTTATTTTTTAACTCTTTATAAAAATTAGCAATTTCTATAGAAGCTTCAAATGTTTCTCCATTTTCATAAACTGCTTTTTCAAATCGAATTAGCGGAACTAACTCACTATTAAATTGACTAAATTCTTCTGCAGAAATTACACCTTTAGATTCCCAGAACGCATTTAGCAAACCAACTAAAGCTGTACCTTGACCCGGAAAATCTTGCAATTGTAATAATTGAAAACCATCAAAACTTGGTGTTTTTAATGCGCGTTCTATTTCTTCTTTGTATAATAGTGCTGCTAATTTTCCTGAAGCATACGTAAAATCTGGCGCTAAATCGATAAGTCCTTTTTTCTTTAAATCATTTTTTACAGCAATAAAATTTAATGGTTTTAGTACCCCAGTGTATTTTTCAATTTCACTCATATCTGGGTATACAGAATATTGTCCTATTTCATGGGATACTAAAGGTACATTTATATGACCTGCTCCTGATGTGTAATCTGCATTAAAGTGAGGTGCTTTTGCATTAAAAATACCTTGACCTCTAATCCATCCTTTATCTGTCCATTGTGCAATAAAAAACTCATCTTCTTTTTCTGGCCTTGTACCAGTTGGTTGTTGAAATGAAAATGCAGTAGTTGCATACAAATGTCTATTATCTTTAGGTTTTAAATCTGCAACCATATCATTTAAAACACTGATGTCTCCTTGTAATTCGTTACCTAAAGCCATAAAAATAAACGATGGGTGATTTCCGTAATCTTTAATTATTTTATCTGCTTCTTGTTTTAAAAACTTGGTTGTTTTTTTGTCTTCACCAACTTTTAAACTCCAATGAGGCAATTCTACTTGCACATAAAACCCTGCTTCATCTGCAGCTTCAAATGCAGTTTTTGGTGGACACCATGAATGAAAACGTAAGTGATTTAATCCATAATCTTTAGCTTGCTTTATCAATGTAGCCCATTCTTCTTTTTTTGTTGGGGGATGTCCTGTTAATGGAAAAATTACACATTCTAAGTTTCCTCTTAAGAAAATTCGCTTATCATTTAATAACAAATCTCCCCCCTTACTGCTCACAAACTTATAACCAAATCTTGTACTAGTTTTTCCTGTATTGGTAACTACCTCAACATCATATAATTTAGGGTTAAACTCGTCCCATAACTCTAAATCGTTAGGTTTATTTATTTCTAATACAAACTCATTTCCTTCAGTTTTAGAGGTCTTCACTTTATTGTTATACACCTCAACACCATCAGTAGATTTTATAATTAGGCTTACAGACTCTCCAACTTGACTAGGTTGCGTAAATGTTACTTTCAATTTATTCAGCGCTGCATTTGGGTAGATTTGAATGTTTTCTGGTTCATTTTTATCGTGAGCAACTAACTCCATATCGCCTAAAATACCATTCCATTTTATTTGCGTATGATTAGTGTAAGCATGAGCCATATCTTGATTAACCTTAATTGGATACATTGTTCCTGCAACATTAATCAGTGGAAACTTATTCGAATTATCTATACAAATTGTAAGCAAATGTTTTCCTGAAGTTAGGTTATTGGTTAGATCATAATTATGACTACCAACAAGACTATTTGCGCTTCCTATCAATTTACCATCTATATAAACTGATGATTCCCAAATGATACGTTCTAAACCTAATTGAATATTTTTATCTTTCCAAGAAGTTGGAATTTCTATTTCTTTTTGATACCATGCTTTACCAATATATTGATACTTTCTGGTTAAATTAGACATTACATAATTGTTAATAGCAGGCTTTAGCGTATCTGGTGTTCCTATTTCTGCACCATCTAAAGTGTTTGGTAAGTTTATAGAAGTTCCTGTAAATTTATTGTTGGCCCAACCTTGTGAATTACCAATATTTGTTGAATCTAGCTTTACTTGCCATTGACCAGAAATATCTATCTTATGAATCTTGGAAGTACAAGAACTTAAAATTAAAAGCGCTATTATAATTGTAATGTGGAGTATTTTTCTCATATGTTTTTCAGTTTTTTTATGTACTGCTTAAATCGTGTTTTTTATTTTTTGACTATTGATAAAATCATGGCATGCACTCTTAACATGCCCTTTAAGATTAGGTCTTTCTAATAGCTCTACAACTGCTGTTTCAAATGGTTTTCTATCTTTAAAATAAAGCATATAATTTATACTCATTAAGGATAACTGCCAATCTTGATTGCTACTCTTACAATATTTGTTTAAAACTTCTATTGCCTTATTATTTTTATCAAATTTTTGATATAATAAAGCAGAAATCGTTATAGAAACTGGAGGGTAATTATCTAAAAGCGATTTATTTAATTGCTTTTGATAAGATTGTAAAGAAGCTTTGTCTTGAGACATTAATCCAATACTTGCCCAATAACGTACCATAGCATTTTTATGCTTTAAGTAGGCTATTTGAGCTTTAGTAATATCTTTTCCTTTTTTACCAGACAAAGATGCTACTTTGTAAATCTCATCAAAATTATATTCGGATGTTTTTAAACGGTATTCGTAAGGTGTTTGTCTTTCTGAAATTTTAGCCATTTCATATTCTGGCATAAACATGATGTCTTTCGCCTTTAAAAGCTCAGCATCCATAAATTGCCTCATATTATCAACAATAGACTTATACTTTGGATTACCAGCTAAATTATTGGTTTCCCAAATATCATTTTCAATATCATATAATACTTCGTATGGTCGTTCATTAAAAATACCAGACTGTAATGCATTAAGTTTACCGTCTTTTAAGTCTTTTCGCATGTGTTTGGTTATATCTGCTATTTCTAAATAATTGATATAACGCACTTCTGGTATAAATGGCATATAGTTTCTTGAATAAATATACTTTCCATCTGTTACACTTCTTACTAAATCTAAGCCATTATCTACTCGATCTGTAGAAAGTAATAACAACTCATTCTTATCATTTGAATTACCACTGAAAAGTTTTTTTCCTTTCATGTGTTCTGGCACTTCTCCTCCTAATAAATCTATCATACTTGGCCCTAAATCTTCAAAACTAATAAGTTCTTCAGAAACCTCTCCTGTTTTCCAAGGTGATAAATGCTTGTATTTTTCTGGAAACCAAACTATAAATGGTACTCTATATCCTAAATTTATTCCATTAGTTTTTCCTCTTGGAATTCCTTCTCCATGATCTCCATAAAAGAAAATAATAGTATCATCTTTTAAGCCATCATCCTTTAGCTTTTGTAGTAATTCACCAATTCTATTATCAGTTAATTTAATAGAATTATAAACTCTTGCAAATTGCTTACGCATTTCTGGAGTGTCATTATAAAAAGGAGGCATTTCAAAAGCATTATCGGCTATTCTATCTTCTTCTGGTAGATGATTCCAAACATGCTTTACATATTGCTTAAAAGACCAAGACATGGTTCTTGATTGATGTGACTCAGCAAAATTAAATACTGAAAAAAAAGGTTGCCCTTCTTGTCTATCTTTCCAAGTTGCTTTATTAGAACTTTCGTCCCAAGCTTCTTTTATGAACTCTCTTTCGTTAGCAATATTATAATCTGTTTTTGAATTATTAGTAGTATAATATCCTAGTTGTTTTAAATAATAAGAAAATCCTTTTATATAATTTGGAATTGGATATTGACTTCTTTGGTGCCCTGTACCAGTTCTAAAAGTTCTAGCTCCTGTAATTATGGTAGATCTACTTGCTGAACATACAGTACCAGTTGAAAATGCATTGGTGAAACGAACACCTTCTTTTGCCAATTTATCTATTACAGGTGTACTAGCGTTCTCATTACCAAAAGACCCGATAAATTGTGGAGAAGTATCCTCAATGGTTATCCATAGAACATTTGGTTTATCTTGAGATTTACAAGATAAAATCGTTAAACAGCATAATATGTAGAATACGTATTTCATAACAGTTTATTCTCCTAAAATTTCACTTAATTTTGCCTTCATTTTAGCAACAACTTCTGGGTAATTTAAAGCTATATTATTTTTTTCTGATGGATCATCATCCAAATTAAATAATTGCACTTCTTCTCTAAATCCTGGATCTACAAATTTTTGAACAATCCAATTAGGTACAGGTTTCTTTTTAGGTTGTATGTATTTCCACTTTCCCATTCTTAAACCGTAAGTATACGCTTCTTCTAATAAAAATTTACGCCCTTTATTCGATTTCCCTAACCACGACTTTAAAAAATCTTGGCTATCTGGAGCAGCATCTTTTTCAACATCTTGCTTTACTAAACAAGCCAGAGATTTGTACAAATCTACTTGAGATAACAATGCAGAACTCGTACCTGGTTTTACTTCTTTTGGCCAATGTACTATAGTTGGCATTCTTGTTCCTGCTTCATAAACAGAATATTTACTCCCTCTAAAAATACCTCCTGGTTTATGGTCTCCAACTAATTCTCTAGCATAATCTACATATCCATCATCTAAAATAGGTCCGTTATCACTTGTAAAAATGATTAACGTATTTTCTAAAAGGTTTTGTTTTTTTAGACTTTCTGTAATTTGACCTACACACCAATCCATTTGCGCAATAACATCTCCACGAGGTCCCATAGTACTGCTTTCTACAAACTTAATATTGGCTATTCTTGGTTGATGAATATCGTGTAAAGAAAAATATAAAAAGAATGGTTTTTCTTTATGATCTTCTATAAAACCTTTAGCGGTTTTGGTTAATACAAAAGGGATATCTTCATCAACCCAAAGCGCATCTTTTCCGCCTTTCATGTAACCAATTCTACTAATTCCATTAATTACAGCTCCTTGATGATAAGGATCTGTATGTTGTTTTAATAATTCTGGATGTTTAAATCCCCAAGGATAACCTTCAATTCTAGTACCATAACTTACAGTTATTGGATCATTAATATCTAAACCAACAACTTCTTGGTTTTCCAAAAATACAGTAGGAACTCTATCTCCAGTTGCAGGAATTAAAAAACTATAATCAAAACCAACTTCTTTTGGACCTAAAGGAATACGCTTGTTCCAGTCTATTTTTCCTTTACCCAAACCTAAGTGCCATTTACCAACTACACCTGTTGTGTATCCTGCTTTTTGCAACATTTTTGGTAACGTCTCTTTTTGGGGATCTATTATTAAGGGAGCATCACCCTCTAAAATAGCAGCATTACTTCTAAAAGCGTAACTACCTGTTAATAACGAATAACGAGATGGTGTACAAGTTGCAGCAGAACAGTGTGCATCAGTAAGATTTAAACCGTTTTTTGCTAAAGTATCTATATAAGGTGTTTTTACCCCAATTGCTCCATTTACTCCAATATCACCAAAACCTAAATCATCTACATAAATGATGACAATATTGGGTTTATTCTTTTGAGAAAAAACAGTACTATTTACTCCCATAAGGAAGAAAATAATACTGTAATATATTAAATATTTAAAGTTCATGAAGTTTAGTAATATTATGAAACACCAACCAATTGTGCATGAATATTAGCTGGTATGTGAGATAGGTTCGTATGTTTTACTTTATCAAAAGCTTCAATAGCCTCAGCATCATTACCTTTACCTAATTGACCAAGACCAATTAAATAGTTACAATGTATTTTGTTGATAACGTTTAAATCCTCTTCCCAAATTAATAAATCTGGTAGTGAAATTGCAAAGTAATCTAATTTTACATTATCGTTCATATGCTCTATACCATAGTTTAAGAGATTATCAAATCTCTTTTCTGCTTTTTTAGATTTTCCTAATTTTTGTAAAGCTAAACCTTGGTAGAATATTTTATCTGGTTGCTGATCGTTATAAAATATTGCAGGACTAGGATCACTTAACCCTTCTGAAGCCATTTCAAAATAAGTTTTTGCTGTTTCTTTATCACCTAAACCTTCATAGGCGCAACCCAACCAATAATCAATATCATTTTCAACTGTACCATGTAATTTACCTTCTCCCAAATTATGAGGATACGTTTTTGCTGCTATTAACAACTCTATTGCGTAATCAAAATTCTTAAGGTTGATGTTTTTCTTAGCCAGTTCTGTATAACAGGTTAAATATTGAAATGGCACTTTACCTTCTCCTCCTTCCCAAGGATGAAACTGACGATTTTCTATCAATTCTTTGGCTTTTTCAAAGTCGCCTTTTAAATTATACAGAGAAATACGCTCTAAATATAAATCGTCTCTAGAATTGGTTAACTCTATATATTGCTCTAAGAGAGATAAACGCTTGTCTATAGAAACATTTATTTTCTTATACAATTGATCAAGTTCCATTAACAATCTAGCATCTGTATTATCTATCTTAAAGGCTCTTTCTAGATGTTTTACGGCCAACTCTTTTTGATTGGTTTTGTTGTAGTACAACAGTGCCAAATTACGATGAATGATTGCAAAACGGTCATCTAACTTCACAGATGTTTCCCAACATTCTTGCGCTTCTACATATTGTCTATTTGCAAACCAAAAATTACCTACATAGTAAAATGCTTTAGCATCAGATGGGTTTGCTTTACATGCAGCCTGTAACGCTAAAACTTCTTCTATTTTATTTGGGAAACAATATTTATCTGGCATTTGAGATGCTTTTTTATAAGCTTCTAATGCATTTGTATGATCCCCTTTTTGGTCATAAAACCATCCCATAAAATAATATACCATAGGATAAACCTTAGTATTCTCTTCTGTATGTACTTTTAATAAAGCAACAGCTTCATCAAACTGACCTGCAGAAGCATAATCTAAAGAAAACTCAATATAATTATGCGCATTATTTCTTAAAATATGTTTAAGAACCTCTAAATCTTCTTTTTTTTCTGATAAAATATAACGTTCATATAAAATACCAAAATTGAACTTATCGATAGCTAAAGATTCTTCTATTAATTTATTAGCTGCTTCAATTTTACCCTGCTTTCTTAAAATAATAACTTTTAAATGTCTTGCTTTATGATTGTGCCAGTTTTTAATTAATGCTCTATCTACAAGGTCTAACGCTTTTTCTAAATCGCCTTTAGAGCAATCTATTTGAGCCAAATTAAAGTAACCTGCATCTTGCCATTGTGCATTCCAACATGCTTTAAAGAAACTAGCATAGGCTTCTTCTTTTTTACCTAAGAAATTTAAAGCCAATCCTTTATTAAAATAAGGTTCTCCATCATACGGATTTGGATTATGACTTGTTAAAGTTTCAATAGCAGTATTAAAATATTTGATAGATTTTTCTAATTGCCCTTTGCGCATAAACCAAAGCCCCATTGCATTATTACAACGCACATCTTTTGGTGCTCTTCTTAACGCTTCTTCGTAATAATCTGTGGCATTAAAAGTGGCATGTCTGTACTGCTCTAAATGTAAACCTCTTAAATACAAACCTTCTACAGTATCTATATCTTTAGGATCTTTTGCAGCTTTTGCTGGCTCAGGAATTTCTTCAGATAAATCTTTGTCTGGTTCCCAAGAAACCAATACTTTACCAGCAGCATCATTTACTGATATTTGTAAATTATCAAACGTATTACTTCCTATTTCTACAGATTGTTCGAAACCTACTTCTGGAGAAAGGTTTAAAACTTCTTCGTGCAATACTGTATCATTTGCTTTTAAAGTAATTACACAGTTATTATAAGTCGACGTAACATGAACTTTTACTAAAGCTTTACCATCAACCATTTCTAGGTTTACTAAAGCCTCTTTTGTTGCATTTTTTACTACACCAACATTATAATAAGGCATAAAATACTGCTTAAAGCTTTTTTCTTCGTAAGGATGCATCCAAGAGAAATCTGGTTGATTGTCTGTGTACACACCACACATTAATTCGATATATGGTCCATCTGCATCTGTTAAATTTCGATCCCAAGCTTTTCCAAATTCTCCATTACCCCAAGTCCATTGTTTTTTACCTGGTGAAACATTATGGTCTGCTACGTGTAATAATCCTCCTTTTGAATCATTTTCATAACCACCCACAAAATCATATTTAGACGTAATTGCCATGTAACTTGTTGGCACTGGAATGTTCTTATATCTAGAAATATCTGTACCTGGTGCGTAATCTACTTTGTAGTATTCTCCTTTTGCAATTGGAAATTCAGAAACATCACGTTTTCCGTGGTCAAAAACGGCATTTACATCAGGAGGAAATACAGATTGATAATGATCGTTAACTGCTACAGCAGGATTTGCCCACCACAAAAAAGTCTGTGGATGAGGTGTTCTGTTGTACAAATGCGCTTTAATTTCTATGTAAGCTTTATCCGGATGTAAGGTAAAACCTGCCATACCTTTTGTACGGAACATACGTTCTAATTCGCTTACCCAAATAGTTTTACTACCATCTTCATTGTCTTCTATATAAAAATCTGTTGGGTCGTAAGTACTTGGTCTATGGTGTTGTGGCCAGTTGAATTCTATTCCTCCAGAAATCCAAGGACCAGTTAAACCTACTAGTGCTGGTTTTATTACATGATTATAATATACAAAGTCACGTTTACGAATTTTATCATAAGCTCTTTGAATTCTTCCACCTAAAGCAGGTAAAATCATTAATTTTATATAATCATTTTCTATAAAAATAGCATCCCATTCTTTATCTACTTTTGTATCGCTAATCTTTTCTATTACAGGATGTGGATATACTGCTCCACTACTTGCTTGATATACTCGTTTTTCTAAAAAAACAGGATATTTTTCTGGAGTTCCAACTTCATAAGTAGGAATCATCACTTTCTCCTCCCAGGCTTTTACAGTTCTCATATGACTTTGTTTTACATAACACTCAAAAAAGTGAGTATTAATACTTTAACATTTGTTTTAATTGTTTCTCTTTTAGGTCTATTTTAGGATTAAAAGCATCACTTGACACATAGTTTTCTAAACTATACAATAACTGTTTTGCTTCTAATCTTTCTTCTAAATTTGTGTGTAAGTCTATTCCAGAAAACAGAAGTTTTCCTTTACCTACTTTAGCTTCAAAAAGTAGTGCTGTTTTTCTGTTTTTAAACCAATCGTCAATTACTCTAACTATTGGATTAATTTCTGGAATTTCATCAAAAATGATAGCGTTAGAATGACTCATAGCATCCCACCATTGCCAATTAGAGTGGTATTCTGTTGGAAAATGAGCCAGAGCAGGGTGCTTAGGATCACAAAGGATTCCTAATGTATGTGGTTTCTGTTCTTTAGTCCAAGAGGTATTCCAGAAAATACTTGAGAACCCAATTCCAATTTCTCCACCATATTCTGAAGTAATGTCTCCTTTGGTTATGTTTAACAAAACACTTCCACCATTTTTTAAATAGGCTAATGTTTTCTCATCTAACTTACTGGTTATTTTATAGTTTTTTGTAGTTTCTATTGTTGGTTTTTCAGTAGGATACACCCAAACATCCCAGCTGTTTTTAAATTCATTAACAGCAATACTTAATGTTAATTTTTGGGCTTTAGTAATTTTCTTAAAGGATTGATTTATTACACCTAATTGAGTTCCATTTCCTAACGGGATGTTGGTTGTTTTTAATTCTCCCTTAGAAAAAATACTCCCATCAGGCTTTGTGAATGTCCATTTTGGAGTTACATTTTGCAATGCTTTTTCTCCAAAATGAGCAATTTCAATGGTTGCCGATAAAGTTTCTTTATTTTCAAAAGTTCTTTTTTCTAAACGCGCTAACGGAACTGTTTTTCCACTAAACTGTTTAAATTCTTCTGGAGTTACGTATCCTTTTTCATCCCAAAAAGCATCTAAAACCCCCACTAAAGCTGTCCCTTGTCCAGGAAAATCATGTAAATCTAGTAATTGAAAACCAGCCATTCCTTTGGTTCTTAAAGCCGCTTCAATATCTGCTTTATAACAAAGGGTTTGCAATTTTCCTGAAGCCATCAAAAAATCCTCTGCCAATTCACTCATCCCATTTTCTTCTAAAGTTTCTTTAAAAATTTCAAAGTTTTTAGGTTTTAAAACACCAGTGTACTTAGACATTTCTTTAAAGTTAGGATACACACACCATTGCCCCATTTCATGGCTTACATAAGGCATTGGGGTTTTATCTATAAACTTGCTCCAATCAAATACTGTTTGAGGAGCTTTGGCATTAATTACGCTTTTTAAATTTTCATTCCAACCTTGAATTCTAGGACCTCTATGATTATAATAATCCATATTTGGCAAATACGGATACCCTGCACCACTTGTATACAAACGTCTGTTATCTAAATTTTTAAAATGATTTACGTATTTGGTTAAATATTCTTTGTGATATTTTCCACTAGGCTCATTTCCATAAGTCATTAAAACAAAAGAAGGATGATTTCCATAAGCATCAATAATCGCTTCACCTTCTTTATACAACCATTTATCAACTGGTGTTCCATCTCCTAAATTAGCTAACCAAGCAGATGCTTCTGCTTGAATATACACGCCCATTTCATCAGCTGCTATAAATGCTGCTTCAGGTGGACACCAAGAGTGAAAACGAACATGATTTAATCCATGTGATTTAATAATTTTTAGAATTCGTTTCCACGAATCTACATCTGTTGGAGGATAGCCCGTTTTTGGAAAAATTGCACACTCTAGAGTTCCTCTTAAATATATAGGGCGGTTATTTATTTTAAAAATAGTTCCATCAGCTTTAAACTCTCGCATACCAAAATCTATACGTTTTGCATCAACAGTTTTATTAGATTTTAAAACAAGCTGCATCTCATAAAGATTTGGGTTGAATTCATCCCAAAGCTTAGGGTTCTCTCCCATATCAAAATTTACAACAACTTTATTATCAACATCTAGTTGTATATCTTTTATAACTGCTTTTATAGTATTTTTTTTATTTGATTTTTCACTAACTTGAAGCGTTAATTCTGGTTTAACATTTTCTGTGTTACCTTGTATTTGGGCAACTACTTTCACTGAATTAGCAGAAACATTTGGATACAATTTTACTACCCCTAATGACAATTTAGGAGAAACGTTAAGCTTAATACCACCAACAATACCATTCCAGTTTGTCTGTGTGTTATCAGAAATACTATGGGCATCTTTACCAACATTAATGTTTTTAATGCTATTATCAACTCGAATAGAAATAGTATGAACTCCTGAAGTTAAGAAATCACTTAAGTCATAATTATGTGCTGTGGCTAGACTATTTTGCATGGCTACTTTTTTGTTATCTACCCAAACTGTAGACTCCCAGTGCACACGTTCTAAATGCAGTTTGATGGTTTTACCATTCCAATTTTCTGGAATAGTTACCGTTTTTTGATACCAAGCAGCTCCTTTATAATCTTTAACAGGTTGCAACCAAAAAGGAATTTTAATATTTCCTTCTTTTCTGTACTTTGCCATTTTTGGGTCTGTATACCACAAACTATCATTCCACATATTACCCGTATAATTCGTGTTTACAGTAATATCATTTCCTTTACCATTTTCTGCCATAGAACCTGGCAACTTAATAGTATCTGATAGTTTATCTAAAAACCAGTTTTGCTTTTCTCCTACATTTAAAGAATCAATTTTAAAACTCCAATTGCCAGATAAATCTATTTGTATTTGCTCTTTATCTGTACAAGCATTGAGTGCTAATAAAAATGAGCAAATAGCAATAACTTTTATGGTTTTTAATAACTTCATTTAGTTTATATTCTTTCTTGTATTAATGTATTTTGAAATATTCGAAAATAGCATCAGCAACAAATTGATGTCCTTTTTGATTGATATGATTGTTTTGAGACATATACCCTCTTAATGGTTGAATTACTGCTAAGTCTTTAAATAACTTGTAACTATCAACCAAACCCACTTTATATTTTTTTGCCAAAGCCCTAATTTGTTCACTATGTTTCGCTAAAGGAGTCTCGTTTGAAGAAATATCTTCTTTTAAATCTGGTGTAGGAGTTAGCAAAATTACTTTTGTTCCATAATGCAAGGCTTCTTTTATCATTTGCTCCCAAGCAATTTTTGCTCGTTCTAAACCAATACTTCTATCGTTTAATCCGTAATCAATAAAAAGCACATCTGGCCTATGATTTAACACCTCAGCTTTAAAACGTTTTGCCCCTTGTTCTGCTTGTTCTCCACCAATTGAAGTTGTGATGGTATTTACCACAGAATACGGATAAAAGTCGTTGACCTTTTTTAAGGTTCTATATGGATAAGAATTTGAGCGATCTATAACACCTCTTGTAGTATAACCTGTAGGAACAGAATGCCCGTGAAAAACTAGATTAATAGTTCTATTCTTTGGCCACTTTACTTTTAATTCTTTTTTTAGTGAATCTAAATAATGCTTTACAATATCCTTATTTGAATTAGAAAATTCTTGCGCACAAGCAAAGTTTAAACTCATTGAAAATATAGCAATCAGAGTTATATAATTTTTTAATTTTATCATTTACTCTTTATCTTTTGTTAGTTCTAACTCTATTTCTTCTAAGCTTTTTCCTTTTGTTTCTGGTAATTTATTTTTTATAAATAAAAACCCTGCAATACAGATGAATCCATATACCCAAAATGTACCTGAAGCTCCTAAAGCATCATTTAAAATTGGAAAAGTGAAGGTTAATATAAATGAAGCTACCCATAGTGAAAATGTTGCGATAGACATTGCTACACCTCTTATTTTATTTGGAAAGATTTCTGATAAAACTACCCAAGTAATTGGTGCTAGAGACATCGAATAAATTGCAATGGCAGTAATCACTAAAATTAAAACAGGTAACCCAGTAAACTCCATATAATAAGCTCCTCCTAAAATGATGTATACAACACCTAAACCAATAGAACCTAATAGCATTAATTTTCTACGACCCCAACTATCTACAGTTCGCATTGCAACAAGTGTAAATATCAGGTTTACACTACCAGTAATTACAATGTTAAATAACATATCTCCAACACTATAACCTGCTGCTGTAAAAATTTCTTCAGCATAATTGAAAATAATATTGATACCACACCACTGTTGGAATATTGCCAAAACAACACCTATAATTAGGATCGGTTTAATCTTTGGACTTTTAAAATCAGAAAAACTAATTTTTGAAGTACTTCCTTCTTGAAGTGTTTGCTTAATATTAGCTAACTCTTCTTCTGCATAACTAGTTCCACCTATTCTAGATAAAATCAATTTGGCAGTATCATTATTGTTTATTTTTACTAAAAATCTTGGGCTTTTAGGTACAATAAACAACAAACCAAAAAATAAAACTGCAGGAATCAATTCTGCCCAAAACATCCAACGCCATCCGGTTTGACCGTTCCACGAACCTAAAATCATTTCAGGCGAAAAACCATCTGGTATAGCTTCTGCAATAAAAAGGTTAGCAACCTGAGCAGCTAAAATTCCTATTACTAGTGTTAATTGATTAATTGCTACAAATTGCCCTCTATATTTTGCTGGTGCTATTTCTGCAATATACATTGGCGATAAAGTAGACGCTAAGCCAATACCTAAACCACCTATAAGACGATAAATTATAAAGGGAGTAAATTCATTTACATAACCTGTACCAAATGCAGATAACGTAAACAAAGCTGCAGCTAAAATTAAAGGTTGTTTTCTACCAAATTTATCCGCGACAAAACCAGAGATAACTGCCCCAAAAATACAGCCAATTAACGCACTACTCATTGCCCAACCTTGTAATGTTGGTTGTGAACTAATATCAAAAAAGAGTTCGTAAAATGGTTTTGCTCCTCCTATAACTACCCAATCGTAGCCAAAGAGAAACCCTCCCATAGCAGAAACTAGTGCTAAAAAAAGAAGGTAGGTAAAGTTAAATTTAGTTTTAGACATAAATTGTGATTTTGGTCGATTAATTGTAATTGTCTGGTATTGTTTATTTCTTAATCTTTTGTATTTAAGCTACTGTCGTACCAGTTATTCTTAGGATCAAAATCTTTACTCAAAAAGTTTTTACGCTGTTTTTCTAAACGTTGTAGCATTTTTGTTCTTCTTTCCTCTTGTTTTTTTGCTGCTTTAGCTGCATCATAATCGGCATAAACTTCAGGTATTTTAGCATTCATATTTTTTAAATATGTATCTAACTCTACTCTTAAACTTTTAGCAATTACTTCTTCTTTTTTAGAAATATCATTTTTCTCTCCTGGATCATTTGATAAATTATATAACTCATCATGCCCATCTTCCCAATAGTGAATCAATTTATACTCTTCTTTTCTGATGATACTTACAGGATCACCTCCTTGATTACCATAATGAGGATAATGCCAAAATAATGGTCTTGTATCTAGAGGTTTTCCTTTTAATAATGGTACTAAACTTACTCCATCAATAATCTGTTTAGGATCTTTCTTAGCACCAACTAAATCTAAAAGTGTAGGATAAAAATCGATACCTGAAACAGGATAATCAATAGATTTAGGTGTGTTTTTTAACATTGGTGCTTTGATCAAAAAAGGCTCTCTAATACCACCTTCCCATTGATATCCTTTTCCCCCTCTTAATGGAAAATTAGTCGTAGAAAATGCATCTCCACTAGCAACCCCTCCATTATCAGAAGTAAAGACTATTATTGTATTATCATCAATTCCTAATTCTTTTAATCTTTTTAAAACAACACCAACAGCATCATCCATAGATTCTACTAAACCTGCGTAAATAGGATTATCTTGTACATTTCTGATAGGTAATCTTGCCTCCATTTCAAAACCAGATTCAGGTATACCTTGAGCTTCTGCTTTATTTCTATATTTACTCCATTTTTCTTGTGTAGTTTGAATAGGACCATGAACTGCGTAAAAGGACAAGAAAGCAAAAAATGGTTCGTCTTTATTAGTTGAAATAAAATCTGCAGTTTCTAAAGCCAATCGCTTAGTTAAATTCTCTCCTTCGTATTTGTAATCTAACTTTGGATTTCTCCAAGGAGCATAATATCCTCCTTTTGGTCCACCAACTTCCCATCCACCAATATTAATATCAAATCCATTATTTTCTGGTGAATAAGGTTCATCACCTATATGCCATTTTCCTGCAAAAAAAGTTTTGTATCCGTTTTGTTTTAAAGCTTCCGCAATTGTAATACTCTCTTCTGGCAAAGCATGAGCGTACTCTGGTGGCATCACTTTAGTGTTGTAATAATCTCCCCATTTTTTTCCAGTTGCAGCACCAATCCAATCTGTTACTCCATGACGAGCAGTATATTGCCCTGTCATTAAACTTGCTCTAGATGGGCTACATACTTGAGCTGCAGCATATCCTTGCGTAAATTGTACTCCTTCATTGGCAATAGCATCAATACTTGGCGTTTCATAATATTTACTACCTGAATAGCTTAAATCATGAGCACCAAGATCATCTGCCAAAATAAAAACGATATTCGGTTTTTTTTGAGTACTATTATTACTTTTCCCCTCTTTATCCTTACAGCCATTTAATAAAATGGCAACTAAACAAAGGCTTAAAACTGATTCTAAAAAATTATTTTTAAATTTCATTTACTGATGTATTTTTATTTGGATGTACTACCTATTAATGTATTTACTGAACGTCCACTTACTGTTATTATTTGTTTCGTTACTTTTTGATGCTCTAAATTTTTATCTTTTGATGTTTCGTATTTAGCTTGAATGTTATAACCTGAAAAATCAATTGTTTTATCTGTATCACTGTAATTTATGGCAACGATTACTAATTTTGACGTCTTCTTATCTATATAAGCAGACAACATTAAATCTTTATATTGTTTTTTTAATGTTTTCTTTTCATTTAATTGAATCTTTATACGTTGCATGTTAGGCCTAATAAATCTTGAAAAATTACCAAAAGCCCATAATAATTTAGAATCATGGAAATTTCCATCCGATTTCATTTTATTCAAATTGTATAAATCTTTTTGATCTCCTGTATCTAAATAAATTAAACCGTCTTTAAAGTTGGCATTTGTTAAGGCTGTCCACCACTGCCAAGAACTTGCATTTGCAATAGTTAAATCTGCATGAATTACACGTGCTACATAAAGTGCAGTATTTATACCTAAATCTCTTTTCCATCCTCCTCCAATGTCATCTGTATTTTCAAGGATACAAAACTCACTTTGCCAATAATTTACGTTGTACGCTTTTAATTTACTACTTAATTTTTTTCTTATTGATATTAAACTATCTACTGGCCAGGTTGTAAAATAACTGTGACCTGAAATGGTTTGTTTTACATTTTCTATTTTATTATTGGGATTGAAAAAGTACTCTATTTGATTTCCTCTTTCTGGTTTACCAAAATCGGAATACAACCAACGTAAATCTGCAGCTTCTCCTAATACAATCTTTGTTGATAGATTATTTTCTTCTATTTTCTGATTTAATGATTTTGAAATTTTTAAAATATTAGCATTGGTTGCTGGTGTTCCTTCTTGCGATTTTTTTTCCCAATCCCATTGGGGTTCGTTAATTGGACTTAAATAATCAAAAGCAATACCTTTAGATTTAAAGTGTTTTAAAAACTCAACCATAAACTGAGCGTAATCATCAAAATGCTCTGGTTTTAAATTTATCTCTCCATCTTTATTATCGCCATTAAAACCTTTTCCGTTTTTTGTCCATTGAACAGGAGCTGAAATAGAAAATGCTAAAAATTGATCTACTCCATATTTTTTAGCTGAATTTAAAAACCATTGTTGCCCTTTCTGTTTTGTCCAATCATAATTTCCTTTAACATCTAAAAAAGATTCACTTCTTCTCCATTCATTTTCTATATAAGAACTATCTTTTTGTTCGGTTGTTCCTGCACCTATATAAAATCTCCAAATTGATAATCCAATTCCTTCTGGGTTTCCTTGTTTGTCAACTTCTTGACTAAAAAGTAACCTGGCTATTTTTTTTCTTTTTTGTTCAGGCCAATTTTTACCAACAAATTGACATCTCCATGCATCAGACGCACCAAAACCTTCAATTGTTTGATATACTTCTTTAGAATTAATATTTATTTTTGAAACTTGTTGTTGAGCTTTAGACTCACAATTTATCAGAAAAATAAAAATTATAAAAACATATAAAATACTACTCTTATTCATTTACTGTAAAAAATTACCAAAAACCTAATTTACCAATCTATTTCATTAACAAAATTAACAAAACATCAATTAATGAAAATAGACATCAAGAGCACAAATATGGACAAAAACACTTATATTAAAGAACTAGTTACCCTTTAAAATAATTTTATATATTTGATGTAAACCCTCTTTATTTATATCAAAAACTACTTCATTATTTGAAGATAATTTTGCAGAAGCTACTTCTGTTATATATGGTTCTGCTTTGGCTGTATCATTATAATCAAAAGGAACAAAACGATGAACGCTTTCTATAGAAGTTATGGTAAATCCATCTACTTTGACTCCAACTTTTTTACCACTTTCTCTAGCTCCTGTAACATATAAAACCATAGTGCTTGCATCTTGTAAAGCTGCTGCAATATGAAATGTATTAGATGTTGTTTTTAATGCCTTACCTTTATATTCACTTGCCATTTCTCCTAAAATTTGACCTGTTGGGAAAATTTTAGAAAAATTCCAATTCGTTAAACCTAAACCTGGAACAGGAGTGTTTACTGGTGGCCAATAAGCTGCTGCTTCAGAACCAGATCTTGCGTAAATATGAATTATATCTGGAATAATATTAGCTGCCTCCATATAAAGCGCTCTTTCATTATAGTCTCTAGAGGGCATCCACTCTGACAAATACTTGAAATTTTTGTTTGGGTTGAAGTTATTAGCACAATCTATTATTCTTTTTTCTAAGTCTTTTATATTGTGTGTATTTGTTGTATACCCTGTATAAGTATGTAAAGCCACACCATCTATAACATCGTATGCTTTTGTAAATTTCTGCTTCATCGTTGTAAACTCATCAGGAAAAGTATAATCACCATTCACTAAAAGTTTAAAGGTGTGATTTGGGTATTTTTCATCTAAATGCTCTGCTATTTCCATAGCAACTTTTACATATTTATCTAACTTCTGAGCCCTAGAGACACCTCCTGCCCATTGTAACCACCACTCATTACCAATCTCTACAATACCATTATCAATACCTGATGCTTCAATCGCATTTTCTGCAACTTGCTCTAACTTTCGTACTGCATTGTTCCATTGAGAAGAACCAGGGTTTGCATTCATAGCATCTACAGTAGGAATTACTATACTGTAATTATTGAAGTTCTCTTTTAGTGCAGATACAGAAGCCCCAGGTTCTGCTGGAGCGTCGTTCCAATTAGGAGTTGTATTACTTGTCCAAGCATAAAATTCTGACTCCCAACCACCAGGAAATCTAAAAACTTTAGAATTTAACCCCATATCTTCAAGCGTATTTGTAAAAGTAGAAAAACCCGTATTCGGCACTCTCCTCCAATCATTATTTACTCCAAATATATCTGGATTTATATTTACACCATCAGTTGCATCAACATTAAGTGTTATATCAAATGCTATATCACCTGTGACATCACCTCCATCACCAATATCATCAAAAATAGGATCGTTGGGATCTGTACCTCCCTCACTTGAACAAGCGAAAACAAAAAGACCAAATATTATAACTAAAAAAAAAGATCTCAATTCGATATACTTTTTCATGTTGTACTGATTTTATTTTAATTAATTTTTTTCAGCTAGACTTACTTTAAGACCGCTTTTAATGTTACTATAGATTTCTTAGGGATACTAACAGACTCTACAGAGGCTGTAGATTTTCTTAGATTACTTGAATTTGAGGTTGTATATACCTCAAAAGCATCTCCTTTGACTTCAAAATCCGTACTATAATTTTCTAATTTTAAATCTCTGTTTGTATCGGTGTTATTAACACATACCAATACAATTTCTTTTGTATTTTGATTTTTGTAACCTGAAATCATAAAGTTTTCAACCGATGTTTCATCATTGTAATCTGCATCAACAACCTCAAACCTTTCCATTCCTGGTTTAACAAACCTACTATAATTACCTAACGCCCAAAGAAGTTTATTAGGAGTAAAAGTACCATCGGTATGTGCAGGACTGTTTGAATTTGGTTGATATAGAATTAAATTAAAGCGGAAAGGATGATCTCCAAAAGTCGATTGATTTAAAGCCGTCCAAAAACTCCAACCTGTAGCATTTCCAAAAGCTAAATCAGTATGAATGATTCTAGCCATCCATAATGCATAATCAATTTCTGAAAAAGTTGAAACATCTAAACCTTGTTGATAACCAGTACCTAATAGACTATATTCTGTCTGCCAATAATCTAAGTTGTAATTTGCTAAAGTTGTTTTTAACGTTTTTCTTTGTCTTAAAGACTCTTGAGTAGTACCGTTACTAAAATAACTGTGACCCGCTATGTATTTAGATAAGTTTTTTAAATTTCCAATATAATTTGAACTAGACTCACTAAAAAAATCATTAACCTGATTACTAGTGTTATTACCACCTTCAAACAAATATTTTAGTTGCGCTGCTTCTGGAAGCATAATTTTTGCTTTTACACCTTTTTGAGTAAATGCGTTATCGATAATTTTAGTTACTTGAGCTATTTCTGCATTTGTTGCCCTTGTTCCTGATTGCTGAGCAGAACCTGCAGCTGCATTCCATTGATATTGAGTTTCATTAAACGGACACACAGTTGTTATATTAAAACCTTGATCTTCATAATACTTCACTACAGTTGCTAAAAAATCTGCATATTTAGTATAATTTTCTGGCTTACAATTAAAATTACTCACATCTGGAGTACTAAAAACATAACCATTTTTAGACATAAAATAAGGAGGTGCTGTTGCCCATGTAGTAAATTTAGAAACTCCAAATTCTCTTGCTTTGTTCATAAACCACTGCTCTCCCTGCTGCTTTGACCAGTTATAATTTCCAGAAGCATCTAAATAACACTCTGTTTCTCTAAACCAATTGGAGGCAGAAAAACCACTATTAGCTTGATCAGCTGCTCCATCACCTATAATTGTTCTCCATAAAGACAAACCAATTCCTTTAGGATTACCTTGCACATCAGTATCTGAACTAAAAAGCAATTCAGCCACTTTATTTTTGGATGCATCAGGCCATTTTCCGACCCATTGATCTTGAAAACCACCTGAAGCACCAAAATGATCTATAACTTGAAATGTGTTATTAATGTTAAGTATTATACCTTCTTCAGGAACATCAAATTTTGGGTCATTTGGATCTGTAGCCATATCTTGACTACAGCCCACAAAAACCAAACTAAAAACTACACCAAAAAAATAATTAAAATACTTATTTAACATATTGTATTTATTAAAACCGAATTAATATCCAGGATTCTGCACGATATTACCTCTAGACAATTGAATCTCTTCTGGTGGTATTGGCCATAATAAGTGAATATTAGGGTCAAATAATGCTCCACTATTTTGAGGTTCCAATAAATTAGTTGTCTCAAAAGGATCTGTACTTACCTCTGTATTGTACTTTACAAAAGAACCATTTGGCCCCAGTATTAAAGCAATTCTAGGAACTCCATTTATTTTTTGTCTTCTAAGATCATAAAGCCTATGCTGTTCTAAAGCCAACTCTAATCTTCTTTCTTTCCATATTGCATCTCTTAAGGCGTCTCCAGATAAATTATTTTTAGAAGGCAATTGAACTCGATCTCTAACCAATTGCAAAGAGCTTTTTGCAGCTGTTTCATCTCCATTAAAATAAGCAGCTTCTGCGTGTATCAAAATAACATCTGCTAATCTTAAATGAATGTAATGTAATGGCAATTGACCTCTTTGATATGGATCTGGTCTTTCATCTACAGGTATATAATACTTTCTATTGGTACGACCAGATTTATTTTCTGATGGTTTAGCGTCAAACTCTGTAACAGCTGGATCACCAAAAACAGGTTCTCCGTGTTTTATAATTGTAGACCTTAATCTAATATTATCACCTTCACTTAAAAAAGCATTTTCCAAATCACTTGAAGGTGATGTCCATCCCCATCCACGATCTCCACGACTTCCGTTAGTGATGGAAAACTGACCACCAACACCATTAAATGTTGGGTTATTAATGTATTGGATTTCAAAAATAGTTTCAACGCTATTTAAGTTCCCTACCTTATAAATATCTGCAAAATCTGCCTCTAAACTATACTCCCCTGAATCCATAACAGTTTTTGCCATTGCCTGAGCTTCTGCCCATTTTTCTTCAAAGAGATACACTTTAGCCAATAAAGATTGTACTGCACCCTTAGTTGCTCTTCCTGCCTGTTCTGAATTCTGCTGACTTCTTAATGGTAACGAGTTCATAGCCTCGTTTAAATCTAATTCAATAAACTCATAAACCTCAGCTACAGAAGACCTAACTTTATCATTAATTGTTGGTTCTAAAATTTCATTGTACGTAGTTACAATAGGTACGCCTCCAAAGTTTCTAACTAAATCAAAATAGAAGAACGCTCTTAAAAACTTTGCTTCTGCAATTAATCTAGCTTTTGTTTCATCATCAATTTCTACCTCAGGAACTCTATCTAGAGCTATATTAGCCCTTGTTATACCTATGTAATGATTTTCCCAAAATAAGTTAAAATACGTAGAACCTGGAAACACATTATATTGTGCTATACCTGTAATATCTGGTCTTGGCTGTCTTGTATTTCCTGCCCAGTTATCATCAGATGCCATTTCGTTGATTTGACGCTGAAAATTTACTTGATTCCAATTTGTACCATTAACCATTTGGTAAATACTATTTACAAATGACTCTGCATTTTCTGATGATGAGAAAAAATCATCTAATTGCTGTCTACCCTGTAAAGGTTGATCTAATATTTTGTCTGTATCGCAACCTACGCTTAGAAAAGCCACACAAAACCCTAAAAATAAAATAAGTTTTTTCATAATTTTATAATGTTAAATTTAATCCTAATAAAAATGTTTTTGCAACAGGGTTACTTGAAGCATCAACTCCTAGACCGTTAATAATACCTCCACTACTTACCTCAGGATCAAAGCCAGAGTATTTTGTTAACGTTAGTAAATTTTGGCCTGCTAGGTAAAGGCGCATTTTACTAATCCCTTTTAATTTAAAATTATAACCCAACTGAATGTTACGCAACCTTAAATAAGAACCATCTTCTATAAACAAATCTGACGGATTTTGATAATTCCCATTTCTGTCTAGTTCTGTTAATCTTGGGTATTGTGCACCTGTATTTGTTGGAGACCAAACCTGGTTTTCTAAACCTGCTAATACATTTAAATTTTGTGTACCTGCAAGTATATATTCTGTGTTTATATTAAATACATCGTTTCCAAAAGTACCATACCACTGCATTGAAAAATCAAAATCTTTATAACTCATATTAAGATTTAAACCACCATAAAAATCTGGAAATGGATTTCCTATTGTAGTTAAATCATCATCATTTAAAACACCATCTCCATTTTGATCTACAAATCGTAAATCACCAATCTGAGCATTTGGTTGAATTATAGTACCATCTTCTGATGTATGTGAATTTAACTCCGTTTGATTTTGAAATATTCCTGCAGTTTGATATCCTTGAAATAAACCTACAGTTTCTCCTAACTCTGTAATTTTTACAAATCTATTACCTAAGCGCGCTCTTCTTTGCCCTAAGATTACTTCATTACCTGGAGCTAATTCTATTGCTTTACTTTGATTAGTAGATAATGTTAAATTTGCACCTAGTTTAAAATCATTCCAACTCTTATTATACCCTAAAGTTACATCGAAACCTTTAGACTGAAAACTACCTACATTTTGTGCTACAGTACCTGGTATACCAGTATAGTTTGGTGTTTCTACACTAAATAATAAGTCTTCTGAAGTTTTCTCATAATACTCTGCCTCAAAAGTAATTTCATTATTAAACAACCCTATTGACACCCCAAAATTCTTATCTCTAACAGTTTCCCATCTTAAATTTGGATTACCGAATTGAGACAGAAAGTTAGCAACAACACGATCACCTCCAAATACAAAATCACCAGAACCTATAGAAAAGAATTGACCATTACGACTTATATTTTGATTACCAACTTCACCAGCACCAACTTTAACTCTTAGATTATTAATAACCTCACTTTTAAAGAAATCTTCTGAATCTACATCCCAAGCAAAAGACACGCTTGAAAACACACCTGTTCTACCGTCTTTCGGGAATCTTGAAGATTGATCTACCCTAACAGACCCATTAAAAAAGTATTTATTATCATAACTATATATGGCTCTAAAAACACCTGATAAAATATTATCTGTTGCTTTGTTAGCGTTTGCTCTAATAGTTTCACCTTCTGCAGCGTCTAGTTGCCACAAATTCATGTTTGAGTTGCTAGGAATTCCATCACTATAACCTTGTAAATAATCCCAGTTTTCAGAGTCAAACACAATACCTCCAGTAACATTTAAATAATGTTTATCGTTGATAGTTTTATCGAATGTTACTGTATTATTTAATACATAATCAAAATTATTTGTTACTCTTTTGGTTAGGTTATTTATTTCTAATTGGCGGTTTGGGCCAATAAAATACTCAGGGTTAAAATTTTGAGAAGTTTGCCTAGAAATATTTAATCCTAATTGAGATCTAAATGTTAAACTTGGTAAAATTTTATAATCTAATTGCGTGTTTGAGAAAAATCCAAAAAAATCATTTTCATTGAACTGCCTAGCTAACTGAGCAACAGGATTTGGTACCAAATTTTGAGATAAACCAAAAATACTATATTCATTTCTACCTACTCGTTCACTTTGAGGAATAAATACCGGTGTTAGAGGATCAATTCTCATTGAATTAAATAACAAATTCGGTGTATTTTCCCATTTTTCAATTCTTGGACTAAGATCTTGCTTAAGAGTTACTTTATCAGAAATCTTATAGTCTACATTAAACCTTCCAGTAATCCTTTGATAAAATCCTTTAGAGTAATTTGCTTGCTGGTCAAAAACACTAACACTTCCAGAATATTTTAACTCATCTGAACCTCCAGAAACCCTTACGTTAGCATTTAAAACTGGAGCAAAGTTCTGAACAACTTCATTCCACCAATCAGTGCCTTCTCCTTGATAATCATCTGGATTAAAAAGAGGTGAATTACCATCGTTAGTTCTTCTGGTATTCATTATTCGAATATACTCTTGAGCATCTGCACTTTCTATTTTTTGCCAGTACTGAACACCATAATTTAAATCTAAACTAACCACTGATTTACCAGATTTACCCCTTTTTGTTGTAATTAGAACAACACCATTTGACGCTCTAGAACCATAGATTGCTGAAGCTGCAGCATCTTTTAAAATTTGAAAACTATCTATATCTTGTGAATTTACAGAGTTTAAAGATGTACCATCTGGCTGTAAAATTCCATCGATAACAATAAGTGGATTTGTACTACCATTAGCTGTAGTAATACCACGTATTACAATTCTTGGTGACGCCCCAGGCGAACCTCCTGAAGACAACACTTGAACCCCTGCCGCTTTTCCTTGCAAAGCCTCTGCAGGATTACTAGCTACCTGTTTTGAGATTTCCTCACCTTCTATGGTTGCTATAGAAGTAGCTATTTTATCTTTTTTTACAGATCCATATCCAATTACAACTATTTCATCTAATTGTTGGTTTTCTGTTACTAAAACTACAGAAATAGTCTTTCTTTCGTTTACAGCAATTTCTTGTGTTTTAAATCCTAAATAGCTAAATATTAAAACAGCATTTTCAGCTACTTTTATCTTGTAATTCCCATCGAAATCAGATACAATTCCGTTAGATGTGTTTTTTTCTTGTACACTTACCCCTGGTATTGGGTCTCCTAATTCATCTGTTATTGTACCCACAACAGTGTTTTGAGAAATTGCCGAGAAGACAATACCTAGAAAAAATATTAAAATTAATAGAACTTGTTTCATTTAATGTATGTTTAATTATTGTTAATCTATTCTAAATACTTATTATCTTGTTTTAACTACAAGTCTATTTAAATGTGTATCAAAAATAAATGTGTAATCTTTATTTAGCGCGCTATCATCGAAGATATAGTTAGACCCGCCATTAGGAATAGCGATTGATGGGTCATTACCATCTACCCTCCAAAAAGGACTCCATCCTGAAGGATTAGCATTTAAAATAAATCCGTTATTATTTTGAGCTGGCTCATCCTGAACACTTACATCAATAGTCCATAGGTATTGATTGCTAGAGTCTTTTGCAAATGGTTTACCCGATTTAAAATGCCAACATTGTGTTGTACCATCGGCATTATTAGTACACGTAGAGGTTGTTGCGTCAATATAAACCCCTGTACCTAGAACGTATATTTGATCAAAGGGATCATCTGAAGGTGTATAAGGCTCTACCGAATAAGTTTGATCTCTTAAATCCATTGTAATTTCGTAATAACCAATTCCTGGAACGATAATTGGACTAACTGTTGCATCACTTCCAAGCACTAGTTTTCCGCTTGCACCTGAATCTGCACCAAAAGTGTAAGGAGCAAAAGACGCTTGTTGTGGTATGAATCTAACCTCTGAGTTTTCTTGTGCAGAGTAATACTTTGCCGTAAAAACATAACCATCTTCTGAACTGGCTGTACTTGCTTCGGTATTGTATGGAATACCAAATAAATCAGCATTCAAACCTGCATCACTTGTAACATCAGTAACATACATAACATCAAAAAGTAATTCATCAAGAACGTTTACTGACACAGTAGCCGAATCTAAATTACCCGCAACATCTGTTGTTGTAATTGTAAATTCGTAGTTCCCCAAATCGGAAATATCAAGAGATTTCTTGTAATTATATGACTGACCCGATATAGCTACCGTTTCATTTAACACACTACTTTCTATTTTAAATTCTGCAAGGTTTTCATCAGTTACAGTAATATCTAGTTCAATCTCGTTTCCTGCCCCAATTAAAACTGTTGCATTATTAGCAGGACTGTCAATTTGTATTACTGGATTTGACACATCTAAATCTAAGGTTACAACAACATTATCTGTTGAAATATTACCTCCTATATTAGATACTGTAATTGGAATATTATGAACACTGTTCATTTCTTCTCCATCTGGAACTTTAAAACGATAGGACAACTCGTAAATATCAGTTAAGGAGTCTCTAACAATAGTTTTATCTAAAAACCAAGGTTCGTACTTAATATTAATCGAACTTATTCCTGCAGGGTCTGAAACCACCCCCTGAAAGACAAGTGTTTGCCCGGGTAAAGACGAAATTTCTTTTACGAATGAAATAAATTCTGGTGTCGAATCTACCTCTACAGAATCATCACAACCTACTATAATTGCAAGCAGACAGATTACTGTTACCAATTTTACTTTAATTGTTTTCATTTTAGTTTAATTTAGTTTTGCTTTATTCTATTTTACTTAATCAAACATAGACGTTTCTATTTTTTAATGTAAAAACCGTTATCTTGATTTTATCTAAACAAATTAACAATATCTCTTTTTTTTGATTTTATTTTAAATATATATCAACAATATGTTAATTTTTAACAAATATACCTTATAGAATTTCTGACAGAATAGACAAAAAAATCATATATATGGACAATAATATTTTATTTACTTTTTTTTACATTATTTACAACTAAACTTTATGTAAAACATAAAAAATAAATTTTTGGTAAGAAATAAATAACAACTTTTAAAAAAAACAATACAGAATTACTTTTTTTTGTAACTAGAAACAAAAAGAAGTAATTTTTTTACGACACATGGATTTTAAAATATTTTTATTTACCACAAAACATTTAGCTAAAAATTATATTTTTTATATTTACACCTATAAAAAACTATTCATTCAACAAAAAAAATTAACCATTAAATTCTGACATTAAAATAAAATAACAGGAATATGGATAAAAATACTTTAAAAGAAGGTTTTCTTGGGCAAAAAATGATTGCATTTCCCAAAGCAATTATAGAACAAATAAAAACCAACCCTATTTCTAAGCAATTTTACATTAGTGACTTAGGTTATTATCCGGTTGCAAGCCATCATTATAGATTAAGAAAAAAAGGAGCCAAAGAGTATATTTTCATATATTGTACCAAAGGAAAGGGAGTAGTTACTATTGAAGATCAAAGAACTTTAATCTCTCCAAATCATTTTTGTATAATACCAAGAAATACTCGGCACGAATACAGGGCTGATGACAATGATCCGTGGAGTATTTATTGGATTCATTTCAAGGGTTCTATTAGCGAAAAAATATATAATCGATACTCAAAAAACAATATCAATAACGATAAAAACATCCCCTTCTCAAAAAACACTATTGACCAATTTAATAAAATTTTCGATTTATTAAACAATAATTATTTATTAGACAGTATTGAATATGCAAATCTATTAGGCTTGAATTTTATCAGTTCATTTGTTTACCACAAACTTAACTCGATTAGCACCACACACCCAAAAGACAATCTAATAGACTCTGTCAAAGAATTCTTAATGAACAATCTAGACAAGAATTTTACGCTTGATAAAATCGCATCTAAATTTAATTACTCAAAATCTTATCTACACACAAAATTCAAATTAGAAACTGGCTACCCTATACTTGTATTTTTTAAATTAAAAAAAGTTCAAAAAGCTTGTGAATATCTTAGCTATACAGATTTAAGCATCAAACAAATTAGCTATAAAATTGGTTTTGACGACCCATTATATTTCTCCAGAACTTTTAAGAATTTTATGGGAAAATCTCCCAGAAACTACAAGCAAAGCCAACGTAAATAAACTTAAGTTAAATATGGTTTTTATAACTTATGTTGTTTACTGTAAAGCTTAAAATTTTCTATCTACATGAAAAGGACTGGTATCGATAGATCTTTTTTTACCAGAAATAATTTCAGAAACCAGCTTCCCGGTTGCCGGTCCTAAACTCCAACCCATCATTGCATGGCCTGTTGCAAATGTTACATTTTTACATTTAGAGGATTTACCAATATAAGGCAATCCATCTGGAGAAAGTGGTCGTAAACCACATTTTGCATCCGCTTTTTCTTGCTCATTAATTTTTACATTTGGATAATAATCTTGAGCTGCTTTTGCAATTGCCTGAACCCTTACAGGGTTGATGTTATGATTAATTCCGCCAATTTCCATAGTTCCTGCAAAACGAGTAAAACCACTCATAGGAGTTACCGCTACTTTTGCTTCTATTAAAATTGCTGGAATAGAAATTTGTGTTTCTCTCTCTACATTTATGCTATAACCTTTTCCACCCTGAACAGGAATTTTCACTCCTAATTTCTTTGCCAAATTTTGAGACCAAGACCCAGTGGCGACGACAACTTCATCTGATTTTATATGAAGATTTGTCGTTTTAATAGCTGTTATTTTTTCGTCTACAACTGTAATATCTATCACCTCTTCATTTCCCAAAATACTAACTCCCACTTTTTTTAAATGAGCTTTTAACTGAGGCATAAATTCGTTAGGAGTCATGTGTGCATCTGAATGATAATAAACAGCACCTTTGATGTTTACATCTACATTTTTTTCAATTTTTAGCACATCTTCTTTTGACAAGTTTTCAACTTTTAAACCTTCTCTTATGGCTCTTTGCCCAACCTCCCATTCTTCTTGTCCTGCTTTTTCTGTTTGATAATACATCATCAAACCTTTTTGTTGATAATGAAAATTAAAATCACCAGAAGTTTTTAAATCTGCATACAATTCTCTACTCAACACATTTATATCTTTAATTACAGGAATTGCTTTTTCTACTTTAGATTTGGTTGCCGATTTTTTAAAAGCCAAACTCCATTTTAAAAAATCGATATCTAAACGTGGTTTTACATAAAATGGACTGGATGTATTAAACATCCATTTAATACCTTTGTTAATCATTCCTGGAGCTGCCAAAGAAATAATATGACTTGGTGTTATATAGCCCGCATTTACATATGAAGCGCCACTTGATAAGTCTGACTTATCAATTACAGTTACTTTATGTCCTTCTTTTTGCAAATAATATGCAGCACATAAACCTATAATTCCACCACCTATGATAATTACACTTTTTGCCATCTGCTTTTAAAAAAGTTAGTTATTTTACTAATTTATCGACTGTAATAATTCTAAATCTATTCGAATTTACAGTTATTTTTATGTTGTCTTTGTTATTTGAAATATAGAAATTCTTTCCGCATTTTTCGAATTTTGCAACTTTTGTTTCTTGAATTACTTTTTTTATAAATTCTCTAATTTCTCCTTTAGAAAAATTAAATTACACTGAATCCAAAAGCATAAGGATCATCTTGAGTATCTATAGTTATGGTATTTTGTCCATAAATTTTTGCCCAACCTTTTATACTCGGTATAATTGCTTTTTTACCACCAATTGTAGTTGCTGCTTCTACTTTACCAATAAAAGTGCTTCCAATAAAACTTTCGTGTATAAACTCTTCTCCTACTTTTAATTTTCCTTTGGCATATAATTGTGCCAATCTTGCTGATGTACCTGTCCCACAAGGGCTTCTATCAATGGCTTTATCACCATAAAAAACAGCATTTCTACCATTGGAAGTTGGATGAATCGTATCCCCTGTCCATAACAAATGCGTTACATCTTTTATGGATTTGTTTTCTGGATGAATAAATTGATTTGAATATTTTTTGTTGATCAATTCTCTTAAAACCTGTGAATGTTTGATAATCTCTGAAGCTGTAAGAGCTTGAACACCAGCAAAATTTTTCTGTGGATCTACAATTGCATAAAAATTACCTCCGTAAGCTACATCAAAAGTAATTTCGCCTAATTCTGGAGAATCTATGGTTAAATTTTCTGCGGCTAAATAACTCTTTACATTGGTTAATTTTACCCACTCAACTTTATGATTACGTAAAGAGTATTCTATTTCTACCAAGCCAGCAGGGGCTTCCATTTTTATTTTTCCAGGAGTTTTAGGTACGACTAAACCTTCTTCTATAGCGATTGTGATGGTTCCAATTGTTCCATGACCACACATTGGCAAACAACCAGACGTTTCTATAAATAAAATAGCAAAATCATTTTCTGGATTGTGTGGAGGATATAAAATTGAACCACTCATCATATCATGACCTCTTGGTTCAAACATTAAGCCTTTTCTTATCCAATCAAATTCTTTTAAAAAGTGTAAGCGTTTTTCATTCATAGTTTTACCTATCAATTGTGGACCCCCACTTTTAATTACTCTTACTGGATTGCCACAAGTATGTGCATCAATACAAACAAACGTATGCTTACTCATTTTTTACTTTACTAATATAATTATGAATTCTTTTTTCTAAAATAGACAAAGTGACTGTTCCTTGTTCTAAAACTACCCCATGAAAATCTCTTATATCAAATTTATCTTTTAACTCAGATTCAGCTTTTACCCGTAATTCTCTAATTTTTAATTCCCCTATTTTATAAGAAAGAGCTTGCCCTGGCCAAGAAATATATCGATCTGTTTCTGTGTTGATTTCGTGAAGTGATAATGCCGTATTTTCTGACATATAATTCACAACCTGTTCTCTGGTCCAACCCTTTGCGTGAATTCCAGTATCTACAACTAAACGACACGCACGCCACATTTCATAAGTATATTTTCCAAACTGCTCGTAAGGTGTGGTGTACATATTCATTTCATCCGCTAAAAATTCGGAATACAATCCCCAACCTTCTCCATAAGCAGATAAATATAAATTCTTTCGAAATTGCGGAATAGAATCTCCTAATTCGTTGTTTAAACTTCCTTGTAAATGATGTCCTGGAACAGCTTCATGCACCGTTAAAGAAGGCAAAGTGTACAAGGTTCTACTTGGCAAATCGTAGGTATTTACCCAATAATAACCTGGCTCTGTACTTTCTTTTGATGTCCCAATATAACGTCCTCCAGTATATTTTGGAGCAATTGCTTCTGGTACAGGCGCAACTCCATAAGGTTTTCGTGGTAAGGTTTTAAAGAATTTTGGCAATTGTGCGTCTGCTCTTTTTGCCATATCTCTTGCAATCATTAGCAACTCTTTTGGTGTTTTTGCATAAAATTGCTCGTCTGTTCTTAAGAATTTTAAAAAATCAGCAAAACTTCCTGTAAAGTTTAAAGAACTGATTATTTTTTGCATTTCTGCTTTAATTCTGGCAACCTCTTTTAATCCTATTTGATGAATATCATCGGCATTGTATTGTCTGCTTGTCGTATAAAAATTAATTCTATTTTGATAATACGCAGCACCATTTGGGGTTTCTGAAACGCCTAAACTTGTTCTTGTTTTTGGTAAATACTCCGTTTCAAAAAAAGTTTTTATTCTTTTAAATTCTGGAACTACAGTATTTTCTATTACAATTTTTGCAGCCTTTAAAACTGAATCCCTTTGCGTTTCATTTAAACTAGATGGTAAATTTTGAAACGGTTGATAAAATGCACTTTTTTTAAAATCGTTTACAATATGATCGTTATATGTAGTTTCATATCCTTTAAAAATCACTTTAGGTTGCGAAACTCCTTTTGCTAAACCTTCTCTTAAATTTTTAAAATGCTGATTTACAAAATCTGGCAAACTATTTAACTTCTTTAAATATTCTTTTACCTGCCTGTAATTGTTAAGTGGTTTGATTTGATAATTTAAACTACTATGAAAACCAGAATCTGATAATAAGGGATTTAAGTAGCGTTCAAATTTGTAATAATCTATTTTATCGTGGAGCACAAATTGCAATAATGCAGCTGAAATCTGTTCGGTTTCAGACAGTTCTTCCATTTGAATACAATTAAAATACTGAAGCTGATTGGTAGCATAATCAGCTTCAGATTTATAATATTCTTTGGTATAAAGCCCTAATGGATAGGTATCTTTATCATAAGGTTTTCTATCTTCATAAGATTTGATAAGCGCTTCCAATTCTGTTTTTGAAGAATTGCAAGTTTCGTTTCCTGAGTTACAACTATAAAAGGAAAGAAAAAGGAATATAAAAAAGACTTTAAAAAATCTCATCCTAAAGCTCTTTATCGGTTTTTAATCCATTAACCGTTCTTAAAATTCCTAACGGATTTTCATTTTTTAATTCTTCTGGAAGCAAGTTGTTTGGCCAATCTTGAAAACTAAAAGGGCGCACAAATCTTTTAATAGAATCTACACCAACTGCCGTAAATCTGCTGTCTGTTGATGCTGGATACGGCCCTCCATGCAACATTGAGGGACAAACTTCTACACCTGTTGGAACTCCGTTAAAAATAATTCTTCCTACTTTATTTTGAAGTTCATTAACTACGGTTTTATATTGCTCCAGTTCGTTATCATCAGAAATTACGGTTCCTGTTAATTGTCCTTCTAAATTAGCAATTACTTCTTCTAGTTCTGCTTTATCCTCACATTGAACCACTACAGAAAAAGGTCCAAAAACTTCGTGATGTAAAGTTGGATTCTTTAAAAACGCTGCACCACTAACTGTAATTACTGCTTGGGCAGCAAAATTAGAAGGTACATTTTCAGTAATATCTGCCAACACAGCAACTCCGTTTTGATTTAGAGCAGTTTCTTTATTTTTATCATATGCATTTGCAATATTAGGGTGCAACATACAAGAAGGTGCTATTTCTTTTACATCTGATGCTAAATTATTTGTAAAATTTGTTAAACCATCAGATTTTATACCAATAATCAAACCAGGATTTGTACAAAACTGACCAGCTCCTAAAGTAATAGAACCTGCATAAGTTTTTGCGATACTTTCTGCTCTATTTTCTAACGATTTTGGCAATAAAACTACTGGGTTTACACTTCCCATTTCTGCAAAAACAGGAATAGGTTCTTTACGAGTTGCCGCTAAATTGTATAAAGCTCTACCACCTTTTAAACTTCCCGTAAAACCAACTGCTTTTATATTTTCGTTTAAAACCAATTGTTGTCCAACATCATTTCCATTTGAATTTAAATTGGAAAAAACACCATTTGGCATTCCTGTTTTTTCGGCTGCTTTAACAATTGCAGATGCTACCATTTCTCCTGTTGCTGCGTGCATTGGATGAGACTTTACGATTACAGGGCAACCTGCTGCTAGTGCTGCAGCTGCATCACCTCCTGCTGTAGAAAATGCCAGCGGAAAATTAGATGCTCCAAAAACCACAACTGGTCCTAAAGCAACATTCATTTTACGCAAATCTACTTTTGGAATTGGCTGTCTATCTGGTTGAGCTGTATCTATAGTAGCCTCTACCCAATTACCATCTTCTAAATGGTTTGCAAACGCTCGTAATTGTCCTAAAGTTCTTCCTCTTTCTCCATTTGCTCTTCCTTGAGGCAAACCACTTTCTGCACAATAAACTTCTAGTAAATTGTCTCCTAAATTTTCTATTTCTTCTGCTATTGTTCTTAAAAAAATAGCTTTCTTTTTTCCAGAAAATTGCGAATATTCTTTAAATGCACTGGCCGCTAAACTTGCAGCTTTTGCTACTTCATCTGGTGTTGCTTCTGTAATTTTCCAATCGTTATTTTTATCTAATAAAGGATTAAATGTTGTAAATATTTTACCTCCCTTAGCTGAGTTTTGATTGCCTATATAGTTTTTTCCTGTAATCATCTTTACTTTATTTTTTAATTTTTTGTTTCAAATTTACTCACTTGTAAACTACTTTTTTTATGATTAGGTATTTTGCAATAATACCTTGAAATGAAAAACCATTTCTTGAATTATGATTAACTTATTAAGTCTAAAACTTCAAGTCTTTCTTTTGCCAGCATATATCTTGCGGTTACATCATCAATTTGCTGTTTCGTTAGTTTCTTACCTAAAGTACGTAGCCCTCCAGCAACATCATTATAATGTATTCCCATAGCAAGCTTAAGGTATTCCATAAGTAGCGGCTGAGCATCTAGGTAAGACAAGGAATTTAAAGCCCGAGAAATTTTGTTGGCCTCTACCCATTCTCCATTTAAAACATATTCCTGCATTGTAACACTAGCTTTTGGAAAGATACAACCTACACCCGTAATTCCACCACAAGCTCCTGCAAGTCCTGCATGTACAGTAACTGTATCTACTCCCGCCAAAACTTTTAAATCTTTGTTTTCTAACATCAGCGTTTCAATTATTGAAACATCTATAGTCGATATTTTAAGGGCAGTTACTTTTGGTAGCATAGAAAGTTTCATAAGAAGGTCTGTTGAGATTGCATGATAACCGGCTGCGTCAGGATTGTTATAAGGCATAATGGTTACACCTGCACCTTTTGCAGTTGCTTCAGCAAGTGCATAGTACTCATACATTTCTTTTTCAGAAGGAATCTCCTTGGTTTTTGGAGGCATCACCATAACTGTATCCACTCCAACTGTTGCAAGTCCTTCAATAATTTTGGCAAGTTCATTCTTAGTTACTGCTGAAGCTCCACTGATTAACGGAACATTGTATTCTTTAGCGACCTCAGAAAGAGATTTTAGTAAAGCAAGCCTTTGTTTATTACTCAAATAACTATTCTCACCTAAAGTACCAGAACCAACAAGTCCACTCATTCTGCTTCCTCCCTTTCCTTTAGTTTTTAAAATATCTGAGGCCTGTTTTTGAGTTGTATCAAAGTCAATTTCAAGATTACCGAATTTTGACTCTTTCAGCCATGTAAACACTGCAGGCATTACACCTTCCCAATTAGATTTCATTTTGTTATAATTTGATCGATATAAAATTATGAATAGTCTCGCTTAAAAAATAAGATTAAATTATTCATTATTTATATTATATTATTCATTATTGTGTTTATATAATTAATTATGAATAGTTTTGTATTAAATATTAAAGCTTGATAAGTTGAGCTAATCATAATTAATTATAGTTTCTAAATTAGTTTGCGACACAATTTTGATGAAAAATTGACATCATACAAACCGACATTTTAACAAAAAACAAATGAAAGTTTATCCTTTTAAAATACCAAAACCAGAAAATAACGCATTGATTTATCAAGAAGACATTGAGCTTGTTTTTTATGACAAACTACATCAGCATGATGAAATTCAAATAAGTTTTATAGAACAAGGGAAAGGAACCTTATTGGTTGGCGATAGTATTTCTAGCTATACTACAAATGATATTTTTATTATTGGGAGTAATTTACCTCATGCTTTTAAAAGTGAAGAAAATACACCAGAAAAATCGAAAATGTTGAGTCTTTTTTTTATAAAAGATTCTTTTGGAAATGTTTTTTTTAGCTTAAATGAATTTAAAGAAATTACTAGTTTTTTTGAAAAATCTGAAAAAGGGTTTAGAATTACATCAAATCAAATAGAAATTAAACACTTGTTTTTAGAATTAAAAAAAGCCACGAAAATGGAACGATTTATAATTTTCCTAAAATTAATGAAGTTGATATCTTCCTCTGAATTTGAATACTTATCTAGTTTTAATTATTCTAAAAAATACACTGATAGAGAAGGAAATAGAATGCGTTCTGTTTTTGAATACACTATTGAAAACGCTCACTTACCTATAACATTATTAGAAATTTCGGAAGTAGCGAATATGACAAAAAATGCTTTTTGCAAGTATTTTAAAAAGCGAACAAATAAAACATACATTAATTTTTTAACAGAATTACGCATAGAAAATGCATGTAAAATTTTACAGAAATCTAAAGAAATCTCTATAAATGAAATAGCTTTTAATGTTGGCTTTTCAAATATATCCAACTTTAACAGACAGTTTAAAAAATTAAAAAAAACAACACCTACAAATTATAGAAATCATTTATTTGGTTAAATTTTTTAAGATGAAGTATTTTTTATAGTCCTAATTTTACCCATACAACTAAACTTCATTTTACATTTATATCCTATCTGCATTAATATTCATTCCCTTTTAAAATTTAACTTATTTGAATACTATTTATAACACGTTGTTCATTATGATTTAACTTAAAAAAAGCTATTCAACTTACTGATAATCAAAAATATGTTTTAACATCAAAACATTTACAATGAACAACTTATATGCAAGTTAAAAAAGAATATTGGAAATTTTAAGGATAAATATCAAATAAAAACAACTGTTAAGCTATCGTAGGCATAAGTCTAAAATTAACTGATGAATTTATGGGAGTTGATAGTGAAATTGATCTTTTAACAAAGCTCCTAAGTCAATTTCTAATAAAATAGAACGAAGTATTTACAACAGAAGAAAAAGAAATTTATCAAATCATATAGAAGTTATTCATTTAAAATTGGTCTGATGTTTTGAATGGTTTGTTGTGAATTTGTATGTTACTTTTACCTTGTATTCTATAAGTAAATCAAACCATTTCAGATCATTTTCATTCAAAATGCGCTAGACTTAAAATCCAGTGAGCAGTAATGCTCGTATAGGTTCAAGTCCCATCTTCAGTACAAGAACCGTTGTTAATCTTTTGATTTTCAACGGTTTTTTGGTTTTTATAAAGCAATCTTACCAACCATTTACTGCAATTTTTATAAAATCTTTTAAATCAATTATAAGCTATTCTTGACTTTACTTAAAAGCACATAAGCAAAAAGGCCGCTCTATTTAGAACAGCCTATGGCTAATTATCAAATTCAAATAATAAAAAGTTTATTTATTTCCCTAAAAACTTCGGTTTAATTACTAACATTACCCAAGCCCAATTTTGAGTTCCTGCAGCTGCAGCTTCAGTAACTCCTTTTAATTCATACATACCATCAGAAGCAAACATTTGAGAGTAACCCGCTACTAAAGCATATCCTTTAAATTTCTTTTTGTACACTAGATCCACCTCTGTACCTAAAGATTTTTCTCCACTAGCTAAAGCTTGTTCTCCACTAAAATTTAATGCTTTTACCAACAAACTAGAACCTTTACCTAAATTAAAATTAGCGCTTACATGAAAATCTACTAAACCAATAGAGTTAGCGTGATTACCCACATAAAAATAATCCATAAAACCATTAAATTTATGATTTGTACCATATAAAGGGAAGAATGCTCCTGTTTCTCCTGCTGCACCATCATTACCACTTATAGATTCTAAACCTGCCCCTAAAGTCACTTTATCAGATGTTTTAAGTGACGCGTCTAAACTAAATAAATATGCTCCTTTTACATCTACAGCTCCTTGTCTTTTACCTGTTTGTAAAAAAGCATTTGCAGCCAAACCAAAACTACCAGACTTGTAGTTTAAATGTGTACCTATAGTTTGTAAATTACTCACTCCATCTGCTGCACTTGCTGCATCAAACTCTTGAAAACCATTATTTAAAAGCAATAAACTACCTGTAAATTTTTCCCAACTTTGTTTCATATATAACATTTGCATTGTTTTATAAGAGAAAAATCCTGTGGTATTGTAAGCAGTTCCTGAAGAAATAAATCCAGTTGGATTAGAGTAATCTTGATTAAAAGCAAGTGCAAAATCTAACATAAATTTATCCTTTTTATATTTGATTAAAGCTGCATCGTGATTACGACCTTGTTGCGCCCAATCTAATCCTCCTAAAATTCTTTGATCATCGTAAGAAAGTACTTGACGTCCAATTTTTGTAGTTGTATTTTCGCCTAATTTAAGAGAAGCCCAAGCTTGAAAAACAGCAAAGGAATTATTAGCATCGTAAGGTAAAATTTGTCTATTTTCTCCCCAAACCATTACATCTTGCAAACTAATAAAAACGTTATACGAATCTGTTTTAAAACCTGCATTTAATCTTGCTCTTGTAGATATTCCAAATCCAGCATCTGATGCATCAGGAATTAAATTACCAAATCCGTTTCTATATTCTGTACGTGGTCTAAATTCTCCATCTAGTGTAAACTGTGCATTTACGAATTGAAAGCTTACTAACAATATCGCTAAAATTGTGTATTGTTTTTTCATTTTTTCTACTTTTTAATTAGTGTTGTTTGTTATTTAATTTGTTAAGTTTTAGCTGTTAACCCCCAAGGTCATGAAGTTTTGCTCTTCAAAAACCGATTTAATTTTAAAATTTATGTTTGTTTGTTATGCTTTTTTAATGCTCTAAAAAGTCGATTAAGTGTTTTCGATATTTATAATAATCGTCGTGTTCTAAAACTGATTTTCTTGTTCTTGGCCTTTTAAAATCGATATCTAAAACATCTCCAATTTTTGCTCTTGGCCCACTTGTCATCATTACTACTCTGTCTGCTAAAAAGATAGCCTCATCAACATCATGAGTAATCATAACTGCTGTAATTTTTTCTTTGTTCCAGATTTCGATTAAGATATCTTGCAATTCTCCTCTTGTTAAAGAATCTAACATTCCAAAAGGCTCATCTAGCAATAATACTTTTGGTTTTATGGCAAAAGCTCTTGCAATTCCCACACGTTGTTGCATCCCTTGAGATAATTCTGAAGCTTTTTTATGAAACGCATCTTCTAAACCTACTTTTTGTAAATAATATTTGGCAATATCTGTTCTTTGTGCTTTGGTTCCATGAGGAAAAACTTGATTTACACCCAATAGTACGTTTTGTAAAGAAGTCATCCAAGGCATTAAACTTGGTGCTTGAAAAATAACACCCCTGTCTGGACCTGGCCCTTTAATTGGTTTTCCTAACACTGCAATATCACCTCCAGAAATCGGATTTAAACCAGCAATCATAGACAACATTGTTGTTTTTCCACAGCCAGAATGCCCAATGATAGTCACAAATTCTTCTTTCATAATCTGAAGATTTAAATGCTCTAAAACCACGTAATCTCCTTTTGGTGTTGGATATACTTTTTTTAAGTCTTTTAAATCTAACATCACATTAGAAGTATCTGAACTAATTTTTTTATCCGCTTGTAAAATTGTTTCTGTGCTCATCTTTTGGGTTTTTAAGAATAGGATACAAAACTTTTTGGCTCTAATTCTGGTAATACAATTTGTTCTTTTGCTTCTGCTTTTCGAGCATCACCAATGTCCATCAGATATTCAATAATTGCGTTTCTTGTCTTTTTAAAACTTTCGCTATCATTCATTTCAGTTTTATCTCTTGGACGATCTAAATCAATCTTAAATTCTGGTCCTAAAGTGGCATTTGGTCCTGGACGTAAAGGAATAATTCTGTCTGCCATATAAATTCCTTCATCAACATCATTGGTAATTAACAAGGCTGTACGTTTGTCTTTTCCCCAAATGTTTAAGATTTGATCTTGTAAATTTCCACGGGTTAAAGCATCTAAAGCTCCAAGAGGTTCATCCATAATAATCATATCTGGTTTCATGGCTAAAGCTCTTGCTACAGCTACTCTTTGACGCATTCCTCCCGATAATTCTTTTGGTAATTTGTTAATAGCTGGCGTTAAACTTACCATATCTATATAATGAGCAGCTTTACGTTTCCAGACTGATTTTTCGCGTTTAGGGAACGCAGCTTTTACAGCCATTATTACGTTTTGCTCTACTGTTAACCAAGGCAATAATGAATAATTTTGGAAGATTACACCTCTTTCGTGACTTGTGCCTTTTACGGGTTCTCCTTTAAATAAAACAGATCCACTTGTTGGTTCTAACAAACCATTTATTAAATTTACTAATGTTGTTTTTCCACTTCCTGTAAAACCAACAATGGCAACAAATTCTCCTTCTTCTATTTTTAAGTTGATGTTAGATAACACTTCTGTTTCATTATCTCCTTGACCATAGGTTTTATAAATGTTGTTTAGCTCTAAATATGCCATTTTTTGTATGTTGAATTGTTTAATTGTTTAATTGAGTAATTGTTTACGCTTACACGATTTAACAATTACACATTTACACATATTTATATTGCGTCTTGTTTATCAAAAGAAACCCAATTCTGTATTGCCAACATCAATCTATCTAACAAGAAACCAATGGTACCAATTGCAAACATGGCAACAATTATTTTTGCGTTAGAATCATTAGCTCCATTTTGGAATTCTTCCCAAACAAACAAGCCTAAACCTGGACTTTGTGCCAAAAGTTCAATGGCAATTAAAACCATCCAAGCAACTGATAATGTAATTTTTAATCCTGTAAAAATTAATGGTAAAGATGATGGTAATACTACTTTGAATATTTTTTGAAAAGTACCTAACTTTAAAACTTTAGCAACATTGATAAAATCTTTATCAACCGTAGAAACCCCCATTGCTGTATTTACTAAAGTTGCCCACATAGAACACAAACCAACACTAATAAATGAAATGGTAAATGAGCTATCTTCTGTAGAACCAATTAACACTGTTTTTACAATCATAAAAACTAATAAGTACCAAACTACTGGAGATACTGGTTTAAATATTTGAATAAACCAGTTAAAGGCGCTCTTTAATGTTGAACTTAATCCTATAAAAATACCTAAAGGAACTGCAATAAATAAGGCCAAGAAAAAACCTGCAAATACTGTTTTTAAACTTCTAAAGATTTGATCTACAAAAGATGGTCTTCCTGTATACACAATTGGCTCTTTACCTGCTGCAATTCGTTTTTCATTTAATGCTGCTGTTTTTTCTATAAAAGCCGCTTTATCTGAACTGATAATGTTATGATCTCTTAATAAAGACTGGAAAGAATCCCAAACCTGAATTGGAGATGGCAAGGTATTTGGTTGGCAACTAGATTCGCCAGAAGCAATACAAGCTGTTAAAGCATCTGCAGCTGCTTGACCTTGATCTTCTAATGCTTTTTGAATTTTAAATTCAGCCTCGATATTGTACAATGTTTTTGCACCCAAATGCCAAATTGCAATAAATAAAATTATGGAAGCAAGTGGCACTATTACCTTGCGTAAGAAGTTCATTAAATCTTCCTTTTCCAGTTTTCCTGTAAATAGATCTTTAAGCGTTGAGAAAAATCCTAAACCTAAAAAGTTAGTTACTTTTCCTAGTGTTAAACTTGCTTTCATAATATTACTATTGATTAAATGTTAAATTTTAATAGTTCTCGATACAATTTCTCATGTTTTAAAAATCACACGAATTGACATTGCATCTTTTGTTTTAAAGTGACTCTAATTATCATCAGAATCGTATCGAGATTTAATGTTACTTTTTGTCTTTGTTTCCTATTTTAAAACTGTTGATGTATCCTATTGGATCTTTAGCATCATACGTTGTTCCGTCTATAAAATCTGCAGTTGCTGGTTTGTAACCATCTGTTGCTGGGATATCTGTTGCTGGGATATTACCTTCTTCTACTAAAAGAGCTGCTGCTTTTTTCCAGATATCTGGTCTATAAATATCTTTTATGGTTGATGAATACCAATCTGCTGATTTAGCATCAGGAATTTGACCCCATCTTCTCATTTGTGTTAAAAACCAAATTCCATCAGAATAAAAAGGATAGGTTGCATTGTATTTATAGAATACATTAAAATCTTCCATATCTCTTTTATCACCTTTTTCAAACTCGAAAGTACCTGTCATTGAATTTGCTAAAACTTCTACTGGCGCTCCAACATATTGAGACATTGATAAGATTTGTACAGCTTCTTTTCTGTTTTCTGGCTTGTCTAACCATTTACCAGCTCTAATTAAAGCTTTAGTAACTGCAATTGCTGTATTCGGATTTTCTTTCACAAATTTCTCTGTCATAACAAATACTTTCTCAGGATTATTTTTCCAGATGTCGTAGTTTGTTACTACTGGAACTCCAATTCCTTTAAATACCGCTTGCTGATTCCAAGGCTCACCTACACAATATCCAAAAATGGTACCTGCCTCTAAAGTTGCTGGCATTTGTGGTGGTGGAGTTACAGATAATAAAACCTCTGCATCAATTTGCCCTTGTACATTTTCTTTTATGTACATACCTGGATGAATTCCGGCTGCAGCTAACCAATATCTAATTTCGTAATTGTGTGTTGATACTGGAAAAACCATTCCCATTTTAAATGCTTTTCCTGAGTTTTTGTATTCTGTAATTACAGGTTTTAAAGCATCTGCTTTAATAGGATGAATTGGTTTTCCATCACTATCCACAGGTACATTTGGTTTCATTTTAGACCAAACATCATTAGAAACTGTAATTCCATTTCCGTTTAAATCCATAGAAAATGGAGTTACTAATTTTGCTTGACGACCAAAACCTGCACCAGCAGCAATTGGCTGACCTGCTAACATATGAGAACCATCTAATTGACCATCGATAACTCTGTCTAAAACATTTTTCCAGTTCGATTGTGCTTCTACAGAAACAAACAAACCTTCGTCTTCGAAAAATCCTTTTTCTTTAGCAATTGCCAAAGGAGCCATATCTGTTAGTTTGATAAAGCCAAACGTTAATTGTGGTTTTTCTATATCTAATTGTTTTGTTTTAGAAGTATTTACAACTTCTGTAGTTGTTTCTTTTTTTGTTCCTTTACCACCACAAGCAAATAATAACATTGCTACAGGTAAAAGGTAAATTGTTTTTTTTAATAGAGATTTCATTGTTTGTAAGTTTTAGTAATCTACGTATTTATACTTATTTTTAAACAAATATATACCTAGTTTTACTTTTAACTCATGTAATTACACACATTAAAACCTCTTTTTAAAACATAAAAAAACCTGCTATAAAACAGGTTTATTTTATATAATGATTATTTCCAATTAGTTATTATGACAAGAATATACTTATTTTTTATACGTAGTTATTTTTAATAATCATTTTATTCGTAAAAAATCTATCAAACTTATAAGAGTCTAAGGATTAGCTTTAAATTTCAGGAAATACTTAAAAAGCTCAATAGGATATTTAGAATATTGATCGAAAAGTTATTTTGGTGGTCTAAATATTATTAAGGACTTTATCAAAAGACCCTTCAGGTTTTAAAAACCTGAAGGGTCTGAAATAAAAAATTTATCAGAATAATCTAAGCATCTAAAAAATAATTATGTTCACTAATTTCGTTTTTTAAAGATTTTATATTGTTGATTGCTATTTTCTTTCCTTTAGCAGTTATCAATCCTTCTTTTTTTAACAAAGAAAAAACGCGAATTACTTGCTCTTCTGTAGTACCTGCATAATCTGCATACTCTTTTCTACTTAAAGGCAAGTTTAAAAAACCTCTTAAATCTCCAAATTTTCTATTGATATACAGTAAAGTATCTATTACACGTTCACGAACCGTCATTTGTGAAATTGATTTTACTTTAGACTCACTTCTATTGAGTTCGTTTGCGTAAAACAACATCATATCATAAGCAAATTTCGGATTTGCCAACAAAGCTTCTTGCAAATCTGCTTTAGAAAAATAGCACAAAATAGTGTCTTGTAATGCTATTGCACCAATAGAATAATACTCTTCTGTACCAAAACCTCTGTGACCAATTATTTCGCCTTCTTTTGCAAAGCGTACAATTTGCTCACGACCATTAATACCCGTTCTAAAAACTTTTACAGTGCCCTTTAAAATAAAAAATAATCCATTTACAGGAGCACCTTCAATAATGAACTGTTGCCCTTTTTTACATCTAAGTGATTTTTTATTATCAACAAAAACAGGATTAGTTAAATTACCTAAGTTTCTCTGAATCAAACAATTTGAGTTACTACAAGAAGCACAAGAAAAATTATTTATTTTTCTTGAAATTTTTAACCCTATGTTTTGATTGATTGTCAATTTATTTTTCTTGTTTATTTTACTAAAACCACTTTTTTGAAATTGCTTTTTGGAGCTTCGCAAAGTGAACATTGATAATCGGATGGCAAATCTGTAAATAGTGTTTTTGAAGCTATATTCTGAGTTATATCTCCATAAGATTCATCATAAATAGTAAAACAATCTTGGCATTGATACACTTCTAATTCTACTTGTTCTTCTTTAACTTCTGTTTCTTTTTCTTGCTGTTTTTCATTACCTAAATCATCAAAATACAACTGACTTAACTCCATTAATAAACCTGGTAATTCTACTTTATCTACATCTTGCACATGCATGATATATTGCCTTGTATTCGGATCAAAATTTTTAGCATACAACAAATTGTAAGTATCTCTAGTTTGAAAATTACCAATCATTTCTGGCTGTTTATTTTTCTGAACTACAATCGATGTAAAATAATAAGAAGTCTTGCTATAATCTGTAATAGCAAATGTTAAACCATAAGTACTAATATCATTCTGATCGAAATTAGCAACTAAGTATTTTTTTAAATTTAATGCTTCTTTATTTGCCACTGGTAAATGCCAATTTAACTCTAACATTGAGTGACGAACATTGATACCTCTTTTACCCAAAAATTTTTCCCAAACTAATTTAGATTCTCTTGGAATTCCTTTAACAATAAACGATTTCCAAGGAGTTATTGAAATTTTACCTATCTTATTTTCAGAACATAATTCGCACATTTCTTTTAAAAAAGAAATGTCATATTTATTATTCCTCCAATACAAACCCAACCAATATTTATCTGTTCCTATTTTATTCATCCCTTCAAAATATGGAAAAGGATAAAAAGGCACTTCTAATGGTTTGTCTACAGTTCTATTGTTGGTATCAATCGCATCGTTTACCAACTCAAAAATGGTTTTAATAGTTTCTGGTTCTTCTTTTAAAATGTTTTCTATCGTAGTTTCAATTTTATCTAAATCCCAAGAATAAATTAAAGCAGGATACATTTTTATTTCATCCCAACCAGGAAGTCTGATGTACAAATACCAATAATCTTCGTGTTCTGAAGCAATAAAATTAATATGCCCTGTAAATAAAGGCACTAAACGTTGTTTTGGATCTGTAATATTTATTTTTAAGGTAGATTTTGATCGGAATTGTTCTAAAATATACAAATATCGATCTCCTGTTAACCAAGAAGTACTTGGAAAGATATCTGCACAAACATAAGACGATACAATATTTTCTATACCAAATTCATCTACTTCTGCAACTTGTAATTTATTAAATTGAGATAAATCTTCTTTCTTAACTTTTTTAGGCAATAAAATATCTTGTCTAGAACCAAAAGAAATCGTTTTTTGACCTAAACTTTCTACAGATTCGCAAATGTATTTTAGTTCTCCTGGAGACAAGACTCCGCCTTTCACAATAACTCTATTTAATTGCCTGCTCATCTTTTTACTTTAGCGTTATTTAAAATTTCTCTAACCTCAGTTTTACAACTTCCACAACCTAAACCTGCACCAGTTTTATTACATAATTCTGTAAAATTTGTGCAGCCACCAGCAATTGCCTCTTCTATATTACCAGCCCCAACTTGGCTACAAGAACAAACCAATTCACCTAACATTAGCACATCATTAGAAGAACCTCTAAGCAATGTATCTCTTTTATCAGACATTTCGATTTTGCTTTCTATCATTGTTTTGAATTCTGCAAACTCGTTTTTATCGCCCATTAAAACTGCTCCAATTAACAAATCATCTTTAACAATACACTTTTTATAGTATCGTTTAGACATGTCTGTAAAAATGATTTCCTCGTAACTATTATCGTTTTCTGGCACTTTAATTTCACCTATTGAACAGAGGTTTAAATCTTTGAATTTTAAGATGTTCATTAAAACAGAACCTTTATAAGATTCGCTAATATCACCTGCAATAAAGTTGGCTAAAATTCCCGCTTGTTCTTCTGCTGCAGATGTAATACCAAATAATTGATTGTTAAATTCTGCAATTTCTCCAATAGCAAAAATATCTGGATGTGAAGATTGCAAATGTTGATTCACTTTTACACCTCTACCACAAACAATTCCGTTGTTTTTTGCAATTCCTATATTTGGTCTGGTACCAATAGCATATACAATCGCGTTTGCTGTTATGTATTTTCCTGATTTTAGATTGATGGTTAATTCACCTGTTTCATCATCATCAAAAACAGTACTTACCTCATTATCAAAATAAATTTGAATTCCTCTTTCTTGTACATCCAAAGACAATAATTTACTTGAAATTTTATCTAATTGACGCTCCATTAATCTTGATGCTCTTTGCACAATTGTAATTTTTACATTCTTGTGCTTCATTGCTGCAGCCAATTCTAAACCTAATAAACCTCCACCAACAATAACTACATGTTGCTCTTCTGGAGGCAAACCTGTATTTTCTAAGTATTTTTTAAATTCATCAGCATCACTTTTATTACGCATTGTAAAACGACCAGGTAAATCGATTTGAACATCTTTAGGAATAAACGCTCTACTACCAGTGGCTAAAATTAACTTATCAAAAGTATGCGTTTCACCATTTGAATCTGTAACAATTTTAGCTTCTTTATCTATCTTATCAATTAACGTTTCTGGATGAATATGAATGTCTAAATTACTTAATTCAGCATTTTTAATCTTTAATAATTGTTGCCAGGTCAACTCTTCTGTAATATATTCTGGCAACAAAACACGATTATAAAATAAGTTCGATTCTTTAGAAAACACGTGAATTTCATCCACTTGATTATAATCTCTATAATTCTGTAAAAATCGAAAAGCAGCAGCACCTGCACCAGCAACAATTATTTTTTCTTTGGCTTTTTTGTATTTAGAAACTGAAACCGAAGTAAACTTAAAATCGGGTTCTTTAGAAACAGGATCTATATGTGTATTTGTTAAATTGTTTGCTCTATTTAGGTTACTTTTTAGCACTTTACCCCAATGCATAGGTAAAAAAACGACACCTTCTTTTATGGCATCTGTAATTTTTGCACGCACTCTAACTACTCCATTTGCGCTTTTAATTTCTGTAATATCGCCATCTTTTATACCATTTAAATAAGCATCAACAGGATTAATTTCTAGAACAGGTTTTGGGTAATGCGTTTTTAAACGCGATACTTTACCTGTTTTTGTCATGGTGTGCCATTGATCTCGAATACGACCAGTGGTAAGTATTAATGGATAATCTTGATTCGTTTTTACTGATGTATTTTCTATGGTTGATGGAACATTAAAAATTGCTTTTTGAGATGGTGTATAGAATTTTTTATCTTCGAAAAGACGAGGCGTACCAGAATGACGATATTCATTTACTGGCCATTGAAAAGTACCTTCGTTTTTTAAACGATCGTAGTTTAAAAAAGAAACATCAATATTAGTACCTTTTGTCATTGACGCATATTCATCGTAAATTTCTTCTGCACTGTTGTAACTAAAACCTCTAAAACCCATTCTTTGCGCAAAATCGCAGAAAATTTCTACATCTGGCCTTGCTTCTCCTGGCGCTTCTATTTCTTTTGGTAGGTAAGAAATTCTACGTTCAGAATTTGTCATTGTACCTTCTTTCTCTAACCAAGCTGCAGCTGGCAAAACCAAATCTGCATATTTTACAGTATCTGATTTATGAGAAATTTCTTGCACAACAACAAACTTAGAATTTGCCATCGCTTTTTCTATTTGATGCGAATTTGGCAAACTCACTAACGGATTTGTACAAGCAATCCAAACTGCTTTTAGCTTTCCACTTTCTAAAGCATCAAACATTTCTGTTGCTGTAAAGCCTGGTTTTGGGGATATTTTATCTACTCCCCAAAACTGCGCAACTTCTCTTCTATGCTCTTCGTTTCCTAAATCTTTATGAACCGCCAAAAGATTGGCCATTCCACCAACTTCACGACCACCCATTGCATTTGGCTGACCTGTTAACGAAAATGGACCTGAACCAGGCTTACCAACTTGACCCGTAATTAACGATAAATTTAAAAGAGATGTATTTTTATCTGTACCCACCACACTTTGGTTTAAACCCATTGCCCACATACTAATAAAACCTTTTGATAGCCCAATTATTTCTGCAGCTTTTTCTATATCATCTTCAGGTACCCCACATATTTTTGAAGCTTTTTTAAGATTTGTATCTAAAATTATTTTTCTATAATCTTCAAAACCTTGAGTATGTTTTTTGATAAAATCTTCATCAATTAAACCTCTTTTATACAAACGTCTGGCAATTGCATTATACAAAACCACATCTGTACCTGGAATTAATTGTAAATGTAAATCTGCAAAGTTTGCAGAATCTGTTCTACGAGGATCAATTACAATAATTTTTACATTCGGATTTTCTTCTTTTCGCTTTTCTATTCTTCTAAATAATATTGGATGACACCAAGCAGGATTTGCCCCTGTTATTAAAAAACAATCTGCCAATTCTATATCTTCGTAAGAAACTGGCACACTATCTTCTCCAAAAGTTTTTTTGTAGCCCACAACAGCAGAACTCATGCATAAACGAGAGTTTGTATCTATATTATTTGTACCTAAAAAACCTTTTGTTAATTTATTTGCGATGTAATATTCTTCTGTTAAACTTTGTCCTGAAACGTAGAAAGCCACTGAATCTGGCCCATGTTTTTTTATGATAGATTTAAATACGTTTGCAGCTCTATCCAAAGCAGTATCCCAAGAAACCCTTTCTCTAGGATGCGAGCGAGACCAACGCATTTCTGGATATAAAATTCGATCAGAAACATCGTTTGCTACATAATGTAAGTTCATTCCTTTAGAACATAACATCCCTTTATTTACAGGATGATCTTTATCACCCTCAACAAAAACCTTGTTGTTAATGTCTTTTTTTACGATAATACCACAACCTACTCCACAATAAGAACATGTTGTTTTTACTTCTTTCTTTATCATTTTTAGACCATGGTTTTAATTGAATACTGTTTGCATGCTCTTTGTTTACAAAAAAACATATTACAAAACTAAGTATAAATACTTAATTTTTACATTAAAAATACGTATTTTTTAATTATTAAAAATTCAATAATTAAGTAATAACGATTTTATGAATTCATTAAAAATAGATGCTTAAAACAATGAAAATAAAAATATTAGCCACTAAATTTTACATCAACTGATATTCTTTGGCTTTATTTGTAAGTTCGTGAAGGTTTTTTGCTTCTAATTTTTTCATCAAATTAAAACGATGCACCTCTGCAGTTCTCTTGCTTATTTTGAGTTCGTCTGCAATATCTTTATTGTTTTTTAATTCTAAAACCAGCCCTAAGATTTGTCTTTCTCTTTTTGTAAGTTTAAACGGAAGATCTACGATTTCTTTTTTTGGAGATGCAGTATTTGCAGAATTACCGTTCACAAAATTATTCATAATAATTGAAGAAACATCGCCTGTAAAGTATTTGCCACCAGAAGCAACTTTTATAACTGCCTTTAAAAATTCTTCTCTGCTAGCACCTTTTAACAAATAACCATCAGCACCAGCTTGTATGGATTTTACTACATAGCCTTCTGAATCGTGCATAGAAAGCATTAACGTTTTTACATCAGGAAAACGTTTTTTTACTTCTGCAACAGCTTCTATACCATTCATTTCTGGCATTCGAATATCTATAATTAAAACTTGAGGTTTATTTTTAGCGACAACTTCTAGCGCTTCTTTTCCATTAGAAGCTTCATCAACTACAGTAATTCCTGTTTGATCTTCTAAAAGCGCTTTAATTCCATTTCTTACCAAAACATGATCGTCTACCAACACTACATTTACCATAACTAATTATAGATTTTACACTTACAAAAATAAGAATTTTAAGTAAAACTACGTATTTTTAAATAGGGATGTTTAGCGTTACTCTTGTACCTTTTCCTAATTCAGAATTTAAGAACAAGCGTCCATCAATATACTTAATGCGTTCTTTCATAAACGTCATGCCCATTCCACCATCTCCATTTTTTACTTTTTTCACTTTAGCAGGCTCAAAACCTTTTCCATCATCATCAATAACAATACTAAGCATGGTTTTACTGTGAGAAAGCGACACTAAAATATGTGAGGAATCTGCATATTTAATGGCATTATTTATCGCTTCTTGCGTAATTCTGTATAAATTTATTTCGGTTAAAGACTCTAATCGCTGGTTGAAATTGGTTTTATTAATAAGAAATATTTCTTTACCTGTTAACTTTGTTAGTTCTTGTGTTAATTTTGTAATTGCAGGTACAATTCCATGGTCGGATAATTCTGGTGGCGTTAAATTAAAAGTAGCTGTTCTAACTCCTTTTATAATATTGGTGGTTAATTCTTTTAAGTGTTCTATTTTGGTTTTAGACTTTTCTAAATCATTTAGATTGATACTTTCTAGGTTAAATTTTAAACCCGTTAGCATTTGTCCAATTCCATCATGTACATCTTTGGCAATTCTATTTTGTTCTTTTTCTTGATTCTCAATAATTTTGCTAGAGATTAATTTTTGCTGACTCATTTTTTCTTCGAAACTAATTTTTGTGAGTCTTTCAATTTCGATTTGCGCTTCCTTTCTGTCTGTAATTTCTGATGCAATAATTAACAATTCTGATTTATCTTCTGTAGGTCTATAAGGAATTATAGACATTTCTAACCACACAGCCACATTGTTTTTGGCAGTTGCTTTTACCTCTCCTTGCCAACCAGTTTTTTTATAATTATGTATTAAATTTTCTATGAATTCTCTTTCATTTTCTTTGATAGACAAGAGGTCCCAAAATAAAATTTCTTTGTTAAAGTTTGATAAGCGAAATAAGCGCGAAAACTTATTTCCCATATGAATTAAGTTTCCACTTGGCGAAATTCTGGCAAACAACAAGGTTTCATCCATGGCATGACTTAATGCACGCAATTCTTTTACTGATTCTTCTTTTGCAATACTTAATCGATCTGCATCGAAAGCCATTTTTTTAGCTCTTTTTTCTGCCAATAACAATTCTGATAATGTTGCTTTTACCGATTTTGCTGTTGGCCAAAAAATAAAGAGAAATTCGCCTAAAAGAATTACTAAAGTTAATGCCATTAAAAAAAACTCTAACTTTCTTAACCAATCTACTTTTTCGTTCGCTTCTAGATCATATTGATTTACAATATCATCCATCATCAATAAAAAAGAACCTTCATTTTCGGTTACTTTTTTTACATCTAAAGCCAATTGATCTATAGCAATAACCGGATTTTCTTCTAACTTTTTTACTATGGATTTAGAAGCAACATTTATCGTTTTAAAAACTGGATTTATTTCTTTAAATCGCCTTTTTATTTCGTAACTATTTTCTGCAGGCAATCCTAAAGAATCATTACCATTTTGCAGTGCATTATGAGACAACTCCCACAAAGCAAGTGTGTTTTTAATTCTGTTTTTTAACTGATTTCTAATGAGTTCTTTATCTGAAATAGACAAAGAGAGAATATCTTTTGTTAACTTTTGACTTAACATTCGCTGCCTACCAGCAACATTAATTACGGTAGAATCACTTTCTTGATTTGCCAAGTGATTACGTACCAAAACTTGACTTACAATTACAGAAAGTGCAATTGCACTTAGCGCAAGAATATACAAACGGCTTAATTTAGAAAACGTACGTTGATCTAAAGAATTACCGTTTTTTGTCATTTATACTCCTATTTTTTGATTATGAAATAGCTTGTTTTACCAAAGCCAAGCTTTTATCAGAAAAAGGAATGGTTAGTGCTGCAGCATGCCCTTTGTCTGACATTTTAACCCAAGTTTTTTTTAAGATATCAATTACTTTTTCATCTGTGTGTTTGGCAGCAAATTCATCGAAATAATAATCTAAAAAAACCAAACAAATGGTATCTTCTAAAATTTGAGATTCTTCGTTTTTCTTTATTAATTTCTTTAGGATTATTTTTTTAACTCTTTCTTGAAATTGCTCATCAAAACCTACTTGTTGCAAAATTTCTACAGTTAAATCTGCATGCATTTTTTTAAGGGTTTCACGCCATTTTAGATAGCCAACTCTATCCATAGGGTATTCGTTTCTGGCAATTTTCCACCTGCAAATATGCTGTGCTCTTGCTGCAATTTGCAATGCTTTAGAGGCATTTGGCTCAAATTGAAGTAATTTTCTCGTCATTCTTTGCGAGTACAACAATTCTTTAGGATATGCTAAACCAGCAACTTGATACGTATTTGGATCTTCGGCATTTTTTTTGTCTATTAACGCGATTGCAGTTTCAAATCTTGTAGGTTTCATAGGTAGCTTTATTCAGAAAAGCCAATATACACAATTTCATCTTCTATTTTAACAGGATAAGTTGCAATTTTAAAATCTTCGCCAGATAAATTAGAACCATCTTCTAAAGAAAATGTTTTTTTATGCAAAGGACAAGCAACCTTTGGTATTCCTTTGTCATCACCAATCATACCTCTACTTAACACCATTTCTATTTTATGCGGACAAACATTTTGGCAAGCATACCATTTATTTAATCTTGCAAAATTAAAAACAGCAATTTGTTTGTTTTTGTATTTTACACAAGCACCACCATCTAAAGGAAAATCTTGTACAGTTGCAGCTTTAAACCAGACTTTTACATCTTCTAGTTTTGTTGATGTGTATTGTTCTAAAATTTGTTCCATAGTTATGTAATTAAAAACCTCCTTAGTATCTCTGAATACAAGAAATAATTATTAGAGAAATAGTATTATTTTTATTCTGTTTAGACCTTTCAGGTTTTAAAAACCTGAAAGATCTTTTTTTTTATTTAGTCTTAAAATTGCTTCTATTACATTCGTTTTTACCAATTGTATTCGCTGGCTTTTGCGTTAGGGATTGAAGCATTTGTTTGAGCTCTTTTTTCTTTTTTTAGAAAAAAGCGAGTGCGTAAAGCCCGTTAAAACGCCCAAATTAATTTACCTCTTATATACCTACAAGGTTCTTGAAACCTTGCAGGATTATTATTAATCTGAATATTGCCAACTATATTACACCCATTGTTCTGGCATTTTTTGATCTCTCATTGGTACAAAAACAATATTATCATCTTCTTCATCAGAATTTACAAAGTGATTGAATCGTTTCATAACTTCTGGATCGTTTACAGCCTGCGTCCATTCGCACTCGAACTTATTCACTAAAGTTTGCATTTCTTTTTCTAGATCTTCTACAATACCCAATTTATCATCAATAATTACTTGTTTTAAATAGGCTAAACCACCTTCTAAACGCTCTTGCCAAGCAGCAGTTCTTTGTAAAGGTTTTGCGGTTCGCATATAAAACATTAAGTATCTGTCTAAGTATTTTATGACAGTTTCATTATCTATTTGTTCTGCAAATAACTCTGCATGTCTTGGATTTGCACCTCCATTTCCTCCTAAATAGAGATTCCAACCTCCTTCTACAGCAATTAAACCAAAATCTTTTCCACGTGCTTCTGCACATTCTCGAATACAACCAGAAACGCCACCTTTAATTTTATGTGGTGCACGAATACCTCTGTATCTATTTTCTAATTCGATACCAAAACTCACACTTTCGTCCATTCCATATCTGCACCAAGTAGAACCCACACAGGTTTTTACCGTTCTTAAAGATTTACCATAAGCATGACCACTTTCGAATCCGTGAGCAATTAATTCTTTCCAAATTAATGGCAATTGATTTAAAGTTGCTCCAAACAAATCGATTCTAACACCACCTGTAACTTTAGTGTATAAATCGTATTTTTTTGCAATTTGCCCAAGTGCAATTAATTTATCTGGCGTAATTTCTCCACCAGGAACTCTTGGCACTACAGAATAGGTTCCATTTCTTTGGATGTTTGCCAAGAAACGATCATTAGAATCTTGAATTGCATATTCTTTATTAGCTGTATCTGCGTGAATTGTTGCCATTAATGATGCCACTAAAGGTTTACACAACTCACACCCATGACCTCCATTTCCGTGACTATCTAAAACTTCGTTAAAAGTTGTATACCCCTTAACTTCTATAATTTTATATAAATCTTGTCTATTATAATCGAAATGTTCGCAAACAGAATCTTTAACTTCTATACCCAAAGATTTTAATGTTGCTGTAGTAATATCTTTTACCATTGGCTTACAACCACCACAACCTGTACCTGCTTTTGTACAAGAAACTACATCAGCTAAATCTTTAGCTTCACCACTTTCTATAACTCCACAAATCTGACCTTTTGTAACGTTTTCGCAAGAACACACTTGAGCATCATCTGGCAAATCCATAACATCTCCAAAAGAAGAACCACCCTCTGTTGCAGGTAAAATTAATTGTGCTGGATCTTCAGGAATTTTCATTCCGTTTAAATAAATTTGATGCAACATATTATAGTCTGATGCATCACCAACTAAAATTCCGCCTAATAAAGATTTACCATCAAGACTAACGTTAATTCTTTTATATAAATGTTGTGTTTTATTTTCGAAAATGATAGAATGGCCTTTTGAAGCTGGCATAAATGGTTCTCCAAAACTAGCCACATCAACTCCAATTAATTTTAATTTGGTAGACATATCAATATCCGAAGGCATTAGACTTTCTTTATTTCCTAGAATTTGATCTACTGCAACACCAGCCATATCATAACCAGGAGCCACTAAACCATAAATCATTTGATTGTACAGAGCAACTTCTCCAATTGCATAAATATTTTCATCTGAAGTTTGCATTTTATTGTTTACCACAATTCCACCACGAACTCCCATTTCTAAATCACAGGTTTTTCCTAATTCGTCTCTTGGACGAATTCCTGCAGAAACCACTAACATGTCTACATTTAAAACATCATCTTCTCCAAACTCCATTCCTACAATTTTGTCTTCTCCTAAAATTTGATTGGTTGCTTTACTTAAGTGAATATTTAAACCAATAGATTCTAGTTTTAGCTGCAACACTTTACTGCTTCTTGCATCTAATTGTCTTGGCATTAATTTAGGTGCAAACTCTACAATATTTGGCTCTAAACCCATATCCATAACAGCTTTACCAGCTTCTAAACCCAACAATCCTCCACCCAAGACAGCAGCTTTTGCATTTGGATTTTCTTTTCTTAACTTATCTGCATAAGCCAACATCCCTTCTAAATCTTCGATTGTTCTATACACAAAAACACCTTCTTTTTCTACACCTTTAATTGGAGGTACAAATGCAGAAGAACCTGTAGCTAACACTAAATAATCGTAATTAAAAGTTCTGTTTTTAGCGGTAATAATGGTTTTTGAACCCCTTTGAATGTCTGTAACTCTTTCGTCTACAACTAAATCTATTCCGTTTTCTGAATACCATTCAGCAGGCGCCATTTCTAAAGCTTTTGCATCTTGATTTTCAAAAAACTCACTTAAATGAACTCTATCATAGGCAGGCCTAGGCTCTTCTCCAAAAACAATAATTTTAAAACCTTTATGATTAGAATTTGCTACAAATTTTTCGCAAAATTTATACCCCACCATTCCATTACCTACAACTATAATTGTTTTCATAATTACGTATTTTAATACAAAACTAAGTATTATTACTTATTTTTTGTCTCGTTTTAATACTTATTTTAATGATAAATACTTATTATTATAGATATAACAAAAAAAACCATTATTTTTTTTATTCTACACTTAAAAAGATAAAAATTTTATGGATAATGAAATGACAAAAAGGTTTTTTAGAAAAAAATTTAGTCTTATAAAATATTATTTTTAATGAAAAATATGGAGAATGCTACTCAACATTTAATGTATGATTTTACTACTATAATTTAACGCGAATTCCATTTAAAAAAAATTATAAAAATATTACGTATATGTTTTTTCGGCGAATGTCATTTCAACAAAAATAGAGAAAGGATAATCCTTTGTTTTCAGATAAAAAAACCAAATCCAATTCAAATTAATTTTAAAAATAACCCATTAAAAAAGCTATGTTTTAAGAAACATAGCTTTTTTAATATAGCTTCAAAATAATTGAAAACTAGGTATATGATATTTGTAAGTGATACTACAATAAATAATCTGTACTAATAAAATTAGATGCTTTTTTATCTAACAATTCTTCTAAAATAGCATTGTTGTATTCTGTGTCTTTTGATGCTACAAATGTTCTAATTGAGAAAGAACGCAAGGCATCATGCACACTTAAAGTACCAACTGCAGAATCTTTTCTACCCGTAAAAGGATACACATCTGGTCCTCTTTGTGCTGCACTATTTAAGTTTACTCTACACACCAAATTTACAAGCGTATCAATTAAAGGTGCTAATGTTTTTATTTCGCTACCAAAAACACTTACTTGTTGACCGTAATTCGACTCAGCCATATCATCTAAAGGTTCTTGAATATTTTTAAAAGAAACTACAGGAATTACAGGGCCAAATTGCTCTTCTTGATACACTCTCATGTCTTTAGAAACCGGATATAAAACTGCTGGATAAATATAGTTTTCAGTTGTTTCGCCTCCTTTTTTATTAATTACTTTTGCACCTTTTGCTGTAGCATCATCTATTAATTCTTGAATGTAAGCTGGTTTTCCTGGTTCTGGTAAAGGTGTTAATTTTACGCCATCTTCCCAAGGATTTCCAAATTTTAAAGCATCTACTCTTTCTGCAAATCGTTTGTTAAATTTATCTACAATATGCTCATGCACATACAATACTTTTAACGCTGTACAACGTTGTCCGTTAAAAGAAGTTGAACCTGTGATACACTCATTAATTGCCAAATCTAAATCTGCATCAGGTAAAACAATACCAGGGTTTTTAGCCTCTAAACCTAAAACCAAACGCAATCTATTTTTATAAGGATGATTTGCCTGAATTGCATTGGCAGATTTACTATTACCTATTAATGCTAAAACATCAACTTTACCAGTTTTCATAATAGGAGTTGCCAAAACACGACCTCTACCATAAATGATGTTTACAACACCTTCTGGAAAGCTATTTTGAAAAGCTTCCATTAATGGAGATAATAATAAAACTCCATGTTTTGCTGGTTTAAATACGGTTGTATTCCCCATAATTAAAGCCGGAATTAACAAGGCAAACGTTTCATTTAACGGGTAATTGTAAGGCCCTAAACACAAAACAACTCCTAAAGGGCCACGTCTTACATGCGCATATACCCCACTATTTTTTTGAAATTTCGCAGAATCTCTATCCATCTGCTTGTAATTTTCAATCGTATCGTAAATGTATTCTACAGTTCTATCAAACTCTTTTTCGGAATCTGGTAAAGATTTTCCTATTTCCCACATTAGCAATTTAACCACTTCATCTCTTTTGGTTTTCATTTGCTCTGCAAACTCTTCCATACATTCAATTCTGTCTGCAACTCGCATTGTAGGCCATAAACCTTGCCCTTTATCATAAGCTCTGTAAGCAGAATTTAACGCTTCAATAGCTTCATAAGCTGTTAAATTAGGCACTGTACCTAATAAAGTTGGTTCATATTTTTCTGTTGATGAAATAGAGGAATAAACTTCTGAAAATTCTCCTTTCCATTCTTTTAATTCGCCACTTACTAAATATGTTTTTTGATGTTTTAATTCCGAAATTTTATATGCATCAGGAATTTTTGTAAAGTTTTTTTTCATGTAGAATATTTAAAACTGTCTTAATAAAATTTAAAATAATTTTATGTAACGAAATTAGCGAAAAAGAATTTAAGAAAACCCTTATACACTCTAAATTCACGAAAACCTTTGCGAAAAAAAGTCTTCAATTACATCAAAAATCAACATCAAAATAAAAAAAACGAGCTATTAAATAGCACTAAAAAAAGATTTTAAAAAACTATAAACCTGTACTTTACACCAAAATTCCATCACTCTAAAAACTAGACTTATTTTTTTAAAACGAACTTTCTAGAAGAACTCTTATCTGTTTCTGGAAAATCTTTAGGCAAGTCTTGAGTAACTTTTCCTGTAGCAGCCCATTCTGTACCTCTTTGCAATAAAGTAATTAAATCTACAGATGAAAAACCGATTTCATCATGACCTAAAGTAGTATGAAAGATTCTTCCTTTTTTATATTTAATCGTCATTACTACAGGTTCTTTTTGACCAGAATTTGCAGGCTTTTTAGTTGATACTGCAGTTGCTAAAATTTTTACATTTTCAGCTGGCCCTCTTAAATAAGCATAACATTCATCTGAAGCGTGCATCCAATGTTTTGGGAAACCTTTTGTTATAGGATGTTTAGGATTGTACGTTGTTATTAAAAACTCTTCTTTTTTGCCATGTGCACCTCCACTTCCTTTGGTAAAGTCTTTAATTACTTTATTATTTTTATCCACATATAAATACGGACCGTGTTTTTCGGTTCTACCTCCCCAACCACCAATTCCAATCATTTTATTATAGGCCAACCAATTTGGGAAACAGTTATCAGCGGCATGAACACTTACAAAACCACCACCTTTTCTAACAAATTTCTCAAAATTTGCTTGAGTTTCTTCTGGCCAAGGAGCTGCTTTAAAGCCAAAATTTGAAATAACTACATCATATTTAGCAAAATTTGGACTAAAATCTGGATCGGTTTTAGGTTTCCCTTCAACACCTTCAGATACATTTGCATAAGAAAGCCAATCTGTTTTTTGAGTGCTTTTAAACAAGAATTTTGTACGTGCAATATCAACAGTAAAAAGTTTTGTTTCTTCTAAATATTGCTTCATCATTATGGTAGATTTTGGCCAGATAGCATGGTTATTCTGACCATCAATTATTAAAACCTTTAACTTATTATTCTGACCAAAACAAGATGTTAAGGCAATAATACTTAATGTGAAAAATAATTTAAAAGTTTTCTTTTTCATAACAATCTTTTTAATGTATAAACTTAATTTTCTAATTCTCTTACCCAAATATTTCGATAACTTACTCTACTGTTATCTTTATGATCTTGCAGTAATAAAGGTGCTTTTCCATGTGATTTGTAGGGAGGAGTTCCTCTGTAAACAGTTGGTCCTTCTAAAACTACATTGTTGTGAATTAAAACACCATTATGTAAAACAGTAAATGTTGCTTTTTTAACTACATTTCCATCTTTATCAAATTTAGGCTCCATATAAATAATATCGTAAGTATTCCATTCTCCACTTTTAACAGAAGCCAAAGCCAAAGGAATTGCTCTTTTATATAAAGCCCCAACTTGGCCATTTACATAAGTATCATTATTGTTATTATCTAATACTTGAATTTCATAACGGCTTTGTAAAAATATTCCACTATTAGCTCTACTCTGACCTTTTCCTTTAATTTCTGAGGGCGATTTCCATTCGATATGCAATTGAATACTACCAAAAGACTTTTTCGTTTTAATATTACCTGCTTTATTTTTCACAGTCATACTTCCATCAGCATTTAAAATCCAAAGTTCATCAGATTTCTCAGGATTTGCGTTGGTCCATTCATCAAAATTAGAACCATCAAAAAGTACAATAGCATCACTTGGAGCTTCATTGTTATCCGTAGTTTTTACGACAGGAGGTTTTGGTTCCCAAATTTCGGTAAGTTTTGGATCTACTTTACTATTTTGAGCAAAGCCTATAGATGAAATCAAAAAAAAGAAAAGAATTTTTCTCATAATTAAATACCTAAAATATTCTTTAACTGTTGCTCATCAATTGCACCACCAGCAAAATCATCAAAAGACTTTTCTGTAATATCTATCATATTATTTTTGATAAAAGGCGCGCCTTCTTTTGCACCTTGTTCTGGTGATTTAATACAACATTCCCATTCCATTACAGCCCAAACATCGCAATTGTATTTTGTGAGTTTAGAGAAGATACTTTTAAAATCTACTTGGCCATCGCCTAAAGATCTAAATCTACCTGGCCTATCTTGCCAATCTTGATAACCACCATAAACGCCACTTTTACCTGAAGGATTAAATTCTGCATCTTTTACGTGAAACATTTTTATGTGTTCGTGATAATAATCGATGTATTTTAAATAATCGAGTTGTTGTAAAACAAAATGACTTGGATCGTATAAAATGTTTACTCTTTTATGATTGCCTGTTGCTTCTAAAAAACGCTCGAAAGTAACACCATCGTGCAAATCTTCTCCTGGATGAATTTCATAACAAACATCCACTCCATTTTCATCAAAAGTATTTAAAATAGGTGCCCAACGTTTGGCCAATTCTTTAAAACCCATATCTACCAAACCAGCAGGAGCTTGTGGCCAAGGATACATTGTGTGCCACATTAACGAACCCGAAAAAGTTCCGTGAGCATTTAAACCAAAATTCTTACTAGCAATGGCACAATTTTTTAATTGTTGTACTGCCCATTCTGTTCTTTTTTTAGGATTATTTCTACATTCTTCTGGAGCAAAACCATCGAACATACTATCGTAAGCAGGATTTACTGCTACTAATTGCCCTTGTAAATGCGATGCTATTTCTGTAATTTCTAATCCGTGAGCATTTACAATTCCCTTAATTTCATCACAATACGTTTTACTTTCTGCAGCTTTATCAATATCGATTACTCTTTTATCCCAAGCAGGAAGTTGAACACCTTTATATCCTAAATCTGCAAACCATTTACACAATGCATCTAAAGTATTAAATGGTGCTTCATCACCAGCAAATTGCGCTAAAAATACTGCAGGTCCTTTAATTTTTTTCATTCCCATCCTTACCTTCCCAAAGGGAAGGAATTTATTAGTTAAACTTATTTAATTTTGGTCCAGTTTGAATTATTTTTATCACTAGAAACAGCAGCATAAATAAACTGCATACCTCTAACACCATCTTTTATTGTTGGATAATCTGGTTTTTCGATAATCTCATTATTATTTACTGCCATTAGATGCGTTGCGAAATTTTTGTATATGGTTGCAAAAGCTTCTAAATATCCTTCAGGATGACCAGCAGGAATTCTAGAAACATTTAAAGCTTCTGGATATAAATCATTTCCATTTGGCGTAAATATTTTTACAGGTTCTTCTAACCAATGTGTTATTAATTTATTCGGATTTTCTTGATGCCACTCCAAACTTCCTTTTTTACCATACACTTTAATCGCTAAATTATTTTCTTCGCCCAAAGCAATTTGAGAAATAGACATCGTTCCTTTTGCGCCATTTTCCATTCTTAATAATAGGTTTCCATCATCATCTAAAACTCTATCATCACCAAAAACACCTAAATCTGCAGCAATTTCATCAATCTTTAAACCTGTTATATATTCTACTAGATTTTCTGCGTGTGTACCAATATCACCTAAAGCACCTCCAATTCCAGATTTTTTAGGATCTGTTCTCCAAGAAGCCTGTTTTTGCCCTTTTTTTTCTACGGATGTTGATAACCAACCTTGTAAATACTGCACTTGAATTTTTCTAATTTCGCCTAAATCTCCATTGGCAATCATCGCTTTTGCTTGTTTTACCATTGGATGACCTGTGTAATTATGCGTTAATGCAAAAAGCTTACCCGATTTTTTTTGAACTTCTTCTAACTCTAAAGCTTGCTCTATAGTTAAGGTCATTGGTTTATCGCAAACCACGTGAAATCCATTTTCTAAAGCCATTTTTGCAGGCTCAAAATGCATATGATTTGGAGTAACAATAGCCACAAAATCCATTTTAACATCTTCAGGAAGTTGTTTTTCTGTTAAAATCATCTCTTTAAAACTAGCATAACATCTATTTTCTGCTAAAAACAAATCTTTACCAGATTGAATTGATTTATCAGCATTACTACTAAAAGCACCACAAACTAAATCGATCATTCCATCTATAGCTGCCGCTTTTCTGTGTACATCACCTATAAAAGAACCAATACCTCCACCAATCATTCCCATTCTCAATTTTCTACTCATTTTCTAAGTCTTTATTTTTTTATTTTTCATCCATATAACACCAATAAAGAAACAGCAACCACTTCTTTTTAAAAGTGATTATTTTCTCTATCAAAACAATTAGGAATAAAAAAATTATCCTTTTGGAAAATTAAATAATAAAAACAAATTAGCTGTTTATTTTTATTCAGTGAAAAAAATTAAACAAATAAAAATAAGGTTAAAATGCAGTGTTTTTAAGATTTTAAAAATCTAGCTTTATATTGATTTGGTGAACATTTTTCGTGCTTTTTAAACACTGTAGAAAAGTACTGACTTGTTGCAAAACCACACATATATGCAATTTCTGTAACCGTTAATTCTGGCTGTTTTTCTAGTATTTTTTTTGCCATTTCTAATCGCTTAATACTAAGATACCTCATAGGTGTTAAATTTGTAAGTTGCTTACAATGATGTGTAAATCTTGTAAGACCAACTCCTGCAGATTGTGCCATTTTTTCTATTGTCCAATTTTCTGACACATTTTTATCTAATTCTTTTAAAAAGAATTCCACACTTCTAGAGCTATCTGTTAAAGCCTCATTTAAAACAATATCTTCTGTTTTTAATAAATCTAAAATTAAGATTAACAAGTAATTAATTAACAAACGAATTCGAGAAGCATTGCTACCATTGTCATCTGTATTAATGGCTGTATTTATTCTTTTAAAACAAGCTCTAACTCTTTGATCTGCTTTTAAAATTGACTTTTCATTGTGCCTTAAAATCATTGTTAACTCAGCCAAATCTGCATCTGTTAAAGTTATCCAATCTGGCCAAACCCAGTCTTGATGAGGCCTACGAACGCCTAAATCTAAAATAACCCAATAAAATTTTCCCATTCCAATATTTGGATTCCCAACTTTATGAGCTTCCCAAGGACGTGTAATTGTTAAGTAATTTGGTGTTAACAAAACCTCTTTACCTTCTTGCGAATAAGGCATAGAACCTGACTCTAAAAAATGAAATTCTATGCCTTCATTTCTATGCCAATCTAAACCCCAATCTTGAGGTTCGTTAGCATCCCAATATCCCATACTATTTAAACCAAGTGTATTATCATCTAAACGATCTCCAGGATAAGAATGCCTAGCCAAAGCTTTAAATTTTAACTTTTTTCGTTCAAAAGCATCAATAAGTGGCAAACAAGTATCTGCATGATATACAATTCCGTCCGCTTTATAAGGTTCTATTTTAAAATGTTCTAACACTTCCATAATTCGTCTTAATTTTATTTGAATCAAAAAAAATACACCTCAAAAAAATTAGCTTCTTTCTTTGTATTATTTTACCACCATTTATCCATTTTTTTTGATGAAATTTCAAGCCCAAAAATCAATCAAAAAAACCGATAAATTATTAATGCTTATAAAATTACAAAATTAGAATCAAACAAAATATAATGTTCAAAATTTTTCAATGAATAAATACACACATTATATTGGTTCTAAAATATCATATTTGTACTTTTCTCTAAAAACACCGTAAATGAGTAACCCAAAAATTCAATTTGCTTTTTTATTCTTTTCATTCCTTAGTTTCTTGTCCTATGCACAAGTAAAAATTTCTGGAAAAATTGTAAACAACAATCAAGAACCTATAGAAAACGCTGCTATTCTGCTCAATCCTTCAGATAAAGCTACAACATCTGATGCTTCAGGAGAATTTACCTTTAATAATATTACATCTGGCAACTATAAAGTTTCTATCTTAGTTTTAGGTTATAAAAAACTAGTACAAGAAATAGAAGTTAAAAACGTAGATTTAAATTTAAACTTTACTATTGAAATTGATGTTTTAAATTTAGAATCTGTAGTAATAACAGGTACTTTTGACCCAAGATTAAGTTTAGAATCTAGTACATCTATAAGTGTTTTAAATCAAAAAGATATTCAACAGAATTATCCACAAGGTACTGCAAGTTTATTACAAAATATCTCTGGAACCTTTATTGATACTTCTGCAGGTGAAGTTTACACCAAAGTATATACAAGAGGAATTTCTGCTTCTGCAGAAGACGATATGGGTTGGTATTATGTTTCTTTACAAGAAGATGGTTTACCTGTAAGTTTAATTCAGCACTCTTATTATAGTCCAGATTTATTTCAGAGAGCAGATTTAATGACAGAAAGAGTAGAAGCGATTCGTGGTGGAAGCTCTGCAATTACAGCAATGAATGCGCCTGGTGGAATTTACAATTTTAAATCGAGAGGAATTTAGCAAGAATTTGGTGGTCAAATACAAGTTTCTAGAGGTTTTCAAGGTGATAATAATGCAATGGAAAGAATTGATGCTGAGTTAAGTGGCTCTTTTGGAAACGATTGGTTTTTTAACATTGGTGGTCATTACAGAAGAGATGATGGAGCAAGAGATACTGATTTTAAATTTAGTAAAGGAGGGCAATTAAAATTTAATATCATAAAAAAAACAGACAAAGGAAGCTTTAAATTTTATGGTAAATTTTTAGATGATTACACCAATCGTTATACTGGTGTTGCAGCTACAAACTGGAACAATCCTACAGCTGCTTTTGGTCAAGATTTTAGAAACACTTCCTTATTAATGCCCGATTTTGATGGCAGTATTCCTGATGGAAGAAACCTTGCTAATAATGGTAAAATTAATTTTAATCCATCCCAAGGAGTTCACACAAAAGACATTGCTTTTGGTTTTGATTTTTCAACAGAACTTGATAATGATTGGTCTTTAAAAAACAACTTAAAATTTTCATCAAAAAAAGCAAATTGGCAAACTTCTATTAGTAACGCATTTGTTTCTTTAAGCAATCCATTGGCTTATTTTATAACTGGAGCACAGTTTCCTGTTGGACAAATTGTTTTTAATGATGCGCAATCTGGTGCAGAAGTTGCAAGAGTAGATAACTCTGGAATTCTTGCTGGCCAAACTTTTCAATACATTAGCGGTTCTTTACCAAATGATGCAATTATGGGTACTTCTGCTTGGTACAAAGACAATAATTCTGATGAGTTTATGAATCAATTTATCCTTAGAAAAAAGACAAAGAACCACGACATTAATTTGGGTTCTTCTTTAGGATATGCAAATACAACACATTTTACATCTGGTACTTTTGGCTTTGTTACTTATGAGCCCAATCCAAGAATGTTGGCAGTTACATTAGAAAATCCAGGGCAACCAAATTTAGCACTTTCAGACAGTAATGGATTAAGTAATTACGGTGGACTGTTCTTTGTAAATGCAGAGGCAAAAGTATTACAATTGGCAGGTTTTGCAAATGATCGTTGGTCTATTTCTGATAAAATTCATCTAGATTTAGGTGTACGTTACGAAACTATAAATCATAAAGGCAGTAAAGATCGTTTTGCGCCTTTTTCGCAAAATGGAGGTATAGATGGTAATGCTGCTACAGATTATGATAATGGTGTTTTAACATCTACAGGAGAGCAAGATAATTTTGATTACAACTATAAATACTTATCTTATTCTGCTGCTATCAATTATAAAGTTGATGAAAATACCGCCATTTTCGGAAGATTTTCTAAAGGTAACAAAGCACCTGAATTAAACTATTATTTCAACAATTTTTCTAACGTACCTATTAACCAAAAAGGAACAATTCAAAAAGTAATTCAAACAGAAATTGGCCTTAAACTAAATGCCAAACAATTTGCTTTTACAGGTACAGCTTTTTGGAGTAAATTAAAAGATGTAGCTATTGCAAATTTTGAATTTGACGATTCAAATAATAGCATTTTTTACACTCCAATTCTTTTTAATTCTTCTGATACTTATGGCTTTGAGTGGGAAAGTGTGTATACACCTTTTAATTTTTGGAAGTTTAGTTTTAACGGAGTTCTTCAAAATCCGAAGGCTACAGATTGGAAAATTTACGATGCTGCTGGCAGTGTAGATACTGCTGATGATACAGTAATCGACTATTCTGGAAATATCCTTCCTTTTAATCCAAAGTTAATGTTCAATCTAGGAACTGATTTTCAAAAAAATAAAGTTTCAGCATTCTTAAAATGGCAATATTTAGGCAAAAGACAAGGTAATGTTGCTAATGGTTTTGAATTAGCAAGTTACAGCGTTTTTAATTTTGGTACAGGTTATAAAATCAACAAAAACTTATCAGCAAATTTGGTAGTTACCAATCTTTTTAATTCTGATGGTTTAGCAAACTTTTTTGGTGATAATAGTTTTGGCGCTAATGCAAATGGTGCAACTCCAGAATTTGTTGCTGCTAATCCTGATGCTAGTTTTGTAGTTTTTCCAATTTTGAGAAGACGGTTTCTACTAAAATTGAATTACACTTTTTAATTAACGATACGTACCTAATATTAGATCATTTGTTTAAGTCGATAAGACATTTATTCTATAATTTTAATTCCGATTCATAAAATAATTTTTAAGACAAAACAATTATGAGAAAATTAATGCTTTTATGTAGTATCGTTTTGCTAATTACTTCTTGTAAGGAAGAAATACCTGCAAATTTTACTCAAGCTGCAGTAAAAAAAGAAAAGAAAAAAGAAGCAAAAACCTATTTACCATTTACTCATATCGAATTAAATGATTTATCTGGCTTTAAGCCGACTGGCGAAAATTGGAAAATAGTTGGAGATGTAATTGCAGATCGTACAAAAAGAAAAACAATAACTTCTACAAAAGGCTCAGGTATTCTACTTAATACAAATGATGCCGAAAAAAACAAAAATCTTTTTACTCCTTTTGAACATGGAGATATAGAGTTAGAATTGGATGTTATGGTTCCTAAAGGATCAAACTCTGGGCTTTATTTTCAAAGTCGTTATGAAGTTCAAATATTTGATAGTTGGAATGTAAAAGAGCCTAAATATAAAGATATGGGCGCTATTTATCAAAGATGGGATAAAATAGCACCAAAAGGAAAAGAAGGATATGAAGGTTATCCTCCAAGAGTAAATGCAGCAAAAGCTCCAGGACTTTGGCAACATTTAAAAGTTATTTTTCACGCTGCAAAATTCAACAAGTCAGGTAAAAAAATAAAAAATGCTTGGTTCGAAGAAGTTTGGTTAAATGGTGTTTTGGTTCAAGAAAATATAGAATTAAGTGGCCCAACTCGTGGAGGAGGTACCAATGCAAATGAAAAACCTAGAGGACCATTAATGATTCAAGGAGATCATGGCCCTGTCGCTTTTAAAAACATCAAGTATAAATTGTACGAGGGAAATAAATTTACTTTAACCAATTTAAAAAGAACAGAATATAAAAGCCCTGGTAATAAAGTAGATAATTTAGCTGACCTTACTAAGGTTAAAGAATCAAAAACAAAAACGTTCTCTATTATTGATGTATCAAGCAAAAGAGATCGAAAATTAGTTGTTTATCAAGGAACATTATCAATCCCAAAAACTGGAAAATATCTTTTTGAAGGTCACAGTAGTGCTCCATCAGAAGTATATATTGATAATAAAAAGGTGATGAGAATTGCGGGTGGAATGGATAAAGGACATTTTAAATTCCTTACGCTTAAGAAGGGAAAAGTTGCCTTTAAATTTATTTACAATCAACATGCGCCTTGGGCTAGAGGATGTAATTTACATGTGGAGGGACCAGATATGCAGCGATATTCTTTGCTAGAAGGTGTAAAAAAAGGTGATGGAGAATTTGACCCTTTAAAAGGAATTATTATTGAACCTATAGATAAACCCAGATTACAACGCAGTTTTGTGGATCACAAAGGCGAAAAATTTACACATTGTATTTCTGTGGGAACTCCTCAAGGTGTTCACTATTCTTACAACTTGGCAACTGGCTCACTTTTAAAAGTTTGGAGTGGTTCCTTTTTAAACACCACTCATATGTGGTTGTCTAGAGGATTTAAACAAGCAGGAGAACCTGTTGGTTTTAAAATTTCAATGCACCGAAATTTAGAATTTGCAACTCTTACAGACATCAATACACTTTGGCCAGATCCATTGCCAGAAAATAAAGGTTTTAGACAATTAGGTTACGAATTAGATGATACTAGAATGCCTGCCTTCTCATATCAATTGGGTAGTACTAAAATCACAAACAAATTTACTATCCCTAAAGGAAGTCGTCAATTGCATAAATCGATTCAAATAACAAAAGCAAAAAATCTATGGCATAAAATTGCTGATGGAGAAAGTATTAAAACACTACCAAACGATATTTATTTGATTAATAATGAAGGTTTTTATATTGATTTTTCTGGAAATGATTTAAAACCAATCATCAGAAACATTGATGGTAAAGATGAATTATTGATTGAAATACCAAATGGAAATCATACAATTAATTACAGTATAATCTGGTAAACAAAACAATTAACGATGCAAAAATTTAAAACAATTTTAGTAGTAACACTAATTTTATGTATTGGTCAAATTGCTTTTGGTCAATCTAAATCTATTAAAGAAAAAGAAGCAGAATTTTATAAAATAGTTGATGTTCCTATCCCTAAAGAAATAAAATTAGAAGTTGGTGGTTTAGCTTTGACTGATAATGATAAATTAGGTGTTTCCACAAGACGTGGAGAGGTTTGGTTGATTGAAAACCCTTATGGTAAAACTCCAAATTACAAACTATATGCTCAAGGTTTACACGAAGCCTTAGGTTTAGCCTATAAAGATGGAGGTTTTTATTTATCTCAACGTGGTGAATTAACAAGATTGATAGATAAAAATGGTGATGACGAAGCAGATGTCTACAAAACGATTTTTTCTTGGCCTTTGTCTGGAAATTATCACGGTTATTCTTATGGTCCAAAATTTACGAAAAACGGAGATATGATTGTCACCTTAAATTTGGCTTGGATGGGTGGTGGAAAAAGCCCTGTTAGATGGCGTGGTTGGATGTTAAAAATAACTCCAGAAGGTAAAATGACACCAATTGCCACTGGCTTACGTTCTCCTGCTGGATTTGGAATTAACGCTGAAGGTGATTATTTCTATACCGAAAATCAAGGAGATTGGGTAGGTTCTGGAAGAATGACGCATTTAGAGGTTGGTGATTTTGCAGGACATCCTGAAGGTTTAAAGTGGAGCAGTGATCCATTATCTCCTTTAACTTTAAAACCTGAAGACATTGTAGACAATTCTGGATTAACTTTATACGAATATTCTAAAAAAGAAAAGGCTGTAAAAGCTCCAGCTATTTGGTTCCCTCATACTATTTTGGGCATTTCTACTTCTGATATTTTATATGACACAACTGAAGGGAAGTTTGGTCCATTTGAAGGTCAACAATTTGTTGGAGACCAAGGGCACAGTAAAATTATGCGTGTGTATATGGAAAAAGTAAATGGGGTTTATCAAGGTGCTGCTTTTCCTTTTAGAGAAGGGTTTTCTTCTGGAATTTTAAGAATGATTTGGGGAAGTGATAACAGCATGTTTGTTGGAATGACAAGTAGAGGTTGGGCATCAACTGGAAAAAAAGAATATGGTTTACAACGTTTAGAATGGACAGGTAAAACGCCTTTCGAAATTAAAACGATGAAAGCTCAGAATGATGGTTTTGAATTAGAATTCACAAAACCTATCAACAAAGAAGAAGCAGAAGATCTCTCCAATTACAGTATGGCAACTTTTAATTATAGTTATCATAAAAAATATGGTAGCCCTATAATTGACCAACAAAAAGCTATGATTCATAAAGCTGAAGTTTCTGAAGATGGTTTAACTGTAAAATTAACTGTTCACGGAATGCGTTTAGGATTTATTCATCAATTAGAAATTCCGAAATTAACGGCTAATTCAGGTGAAAAATTACTACATAAAAAAGCGTATTACACATTAAATGAAGTTCCTGGTGGCGAGTTAAAATCGATGCAAATGGAAATGAAAAAATCTGACAAAAAAATCGAGCAACCAAAACGAATTACTTCTATGCCTCATGAATGGGGTGAAGCTGGTGCAGATGAAAAAATATCAATAGGTACAATTCCTGGATTAAAATATGATGTAGAAGAAATTACTATCAGCAGAAACAGCAAAATTGAATTAACATTAAATAATAATGATGATATGATTCATAATATAGTGATTACAAAACAAGGTAAAGAAACACCTTTTAAAGTTGGTGAAATGGCACTTAAATTAGGTCTTGATGGTCCAGATTTAAACTATGTTCCATTTAGTGATTTAGTAATTGCACATTCTGGTACTGTTGGTCCTGAAGATTCTGAAACTATTTATTTTACCTCACCTAGCAAAGCTGGAGAATATTGGATAGTTTGTACTTTTCCTGGTCATTCATTTACAATGAAAACCAAATTGATTGTAAAATAAATTGATATTCATTTCATAAAAAAAAGGGCGATAACTTTAAAAGTTATCGCCCTTTTTTAGGTTTTATAAACTTAGTTTTTCTTAACGATAAACTTACCTTTCATTAAAGCATAATGCCCAGGAAAACTACAAATAAAATCGTAAGTTCCTGCTGCTGGCGCATCAAACTCTATAGTTGTAGATTCACCTCCACCAATTACTTTAGTATAAGCAACTACATCTGCTAATGCATCTTGTGGCACATAGCCAGTTTCTGATGCTGCAATAGCTTTCATTGCAAATCCAGAAACATCAACACCTTTTTGTAAAATTACAATATTATGTCCCATAGATTTTGCTGCCATTTTACCAGTATGATTTAAAGTAAGAATTACTTTTTGTCCTTCAAAAACAGTTAATTTGCTTTTGTTGAATTTCATTAAATCATTACCAGAAATACCAAGTTTTTTTTCTTTCGGAATTTCTTTTTTTACTTCTTGCTTTGTTACGGTTTCAGTTTTCTCTTCTTTCTTTTTATCGCTACCACAATTTATAAATAATGTTGCAGCAAAAACCATAACTAAAGTACGTTTTATCATCTTCATTTTTTTTTATTTTATCATTTATATCTTGTAAAAATACTAAATAACACTTACAACATTGTTTAAAATTATTCAATGAAAGAAAGTGAATTTCTAATTTAAATACTCTAAAAATTATACTAAAAATTGAAACAAGTCTGGTTTATCATTTAAGTAATCTCCAAAGAAGTTATTTTCTTTCATTCTTTGTATTAAAGGATCCAAATCTTTAGATGATTTTAACTCCAAACCCACAACTGCAGCTCCTTTTATTCTATTGTTTTTTTTGGTGTATTCAAAATGTGTAATATCGTCATCAGGACCTAAAATATCTACAACAAACTCTTTTAAAGCTCCTGCTCGTTGAGGAAATTTAACTATAAAATAATGTTTTAAATCCGCATAAACTAAAGCACGTTCTTTAATTTCTTCTGTTCTAGTAATATCGTTATTACTGCCACTTACTACACAAACTACATTTTTTCCTTTAATTTCATCAGCAAAAAAATCTAACGCAGCAATACTTAATGCACCTGCAGGTTCTACTACAATTGCATCTTTGTTATACAAGTCTAAAATGGTTTGGCAAACTTTACCTTCTGGTACTGTAATCACTTTATGGAGATTTTGTTTACAGATTTCAAAATTTAAATCGCCAACTTTTTTAACAGCAGCACCATCTACAAAAGGATCTATGGTTAATAAAGCTGTATTTTTATTATTATTGATTGATGTTAGCATTGCAGGTGCACCTTCTGGTTCTACTCCAATAATTTTGGTTTCTGGAGACAATAATTTAAACACTGAAGACAACCCTGATGATAAACCTCCACCACCAATTGGCACAAAAACATAATCGATCTTTTTATGGGTTTGTTCTAAAATTTCTAAACCTACAGTTGCCTGACCTTCAATAACTTTTTCGTCGTTAAAAGGATGAATGAAAGTTTTATTTTTAGCATCGCATTCTAATTTTGCTGCATTAAAAGCATCATCAAAAGTATCGCCACCAATTACAATTTCGATAAACTCTTCTCCAAACATTTTTACCTGATTAATTTTTTGATTTGGTGTTGGAGAAGGCATAAAAATAGTACCTTTTATCTGCAATAATTTACAAGACATGGCTACACCTTGTGCATGGTTTCCTGCACTTGCACAAACAATTCCGTTTTGTTTTTCATCAGCATTTAAAGAAAACATTTTATTGTAGGCACCTCTAATTTTGTAAGAACGTACAACTTGTAAATCTTCTCTTTTAAAAAAAATAGTGGCATCGAATTTTTTAGAAAGATTAAGGTTTTTACTAAAAGGTGTTTTAGAGGCAACTCCATCTAAATTTTTAGCTGCAATTTTTATGTTTTGTAAACTAGGTAGGTAAATTTGTTCTGTTTGCATGGATCAAAAGTAAAAAGAAAACCTGTCAAATTTTTTAAATCTGACAGGTTTATTACATAAATTGGGGGATCTAAGTATTTATGCAGATTTTATCACTTTCATTGCAGTCATAGAAGCTCTTAAACGCTCTCCTACAATCTCTACAGGATGATTTCTAATAATCTTATTTACTCTAATTAACTCTTGGTTATCTACCCCATTTTCTGAGCTAAATGGCTTACCAATAACGTTTGTTGAAACTGTTTTCATAAAATCAGCTAACAACGGTTTACAAGCATGATCGAATAAATAACAACCATATTCTGCTGTATCAGAAATTACACGATTCATTTCTGCTAATTTCATTCTTGCAATAGTATTTGCAATTAACGGAGTTTCGTGCAAAGATTCGTAGTATGCAGAAGCATCTATAATTCCTGATTCTGTCATTGCTTCAAAAGCCAACTCAACACCAGCTCTAACAAAAGCAACTAATAACGTTCCGTGATCGAAATATTCTTGTTCTGAGATTTCTTGATCTGTAATTTCTTGTTTTTCGAAAGCAGTTTCTCCTGTAGCAGCTCTCCAAGTTAATAAGTTTACATCATCATTAGCCCAATCTTCCATCATTGTTTTAGAGAAATGACCAGTCATAATATCATCCATATGTTTTTGGAACAATGGACGCATAATGTCTTTTAATTCTTCTGATAAACGAAACGCTTCAATTTTAGCAGGATTAGACAATCTGTCCATCATATTTGTAATACCACCATGCTTTAACGCTTCTGTAGTGGTTTCCCATCCATATTGAATTAATTTTGCTGCATAACCTGGCTCTATACCTTCTTCAACCATTTTATCGAAAGATAAAATAGCTCCTGTTTGTAACAAACCACATAAAATAGTTTGCTCTCCCATTAAATCACTCTTAACTTCAGCAACAAAAGAAGATTCTAAAACACCTGCTGTATGACCACCTGTTGCAACTGCATATGCTTTTGCTTGTGCCCAACCTTTACCTTCTGGATCGTTTTCTGGATGAACAGCAGTTAATGTTGGTACTCCAAAACCTCTTTTAAATTCTTCACGAACTTCTGAACCAGGTGATTTTGGTGCCACCATAATTACAGTTAAGTCTTTACGTATTTGCATACCTTCTTCTACAATATTAAATCCGTGAGAATATGATAAAGTAGCACCTTTTTTCATTAAAGGCATAATTGCATTTACAACATTGGTGTGTTGTTTGTCTGGCGTTAAATTAATTACTAAATCTGCACTTGGTAACATTTCTTCGTAAGTACCTACTTTAAAATCGTTAGAAGTAGCATTAATATAAGACTGTCTTTTTTGATCTATTGCTGCTTGTCTTAATGTATAAGAGATGTCTAGACCAGAATCTCTCATATTTAAACCTTGATTTAAACCCTGTGCTCCACAGCCCACAATAACAATTTTCTTTCCTTTTAATGCGTTTACTCCGTCTTCGAATTCTGAAGGATCCATAAAACGACATTTACCTAACTGCTCTAATTTTTGTCTTAATGTTAATGTGTTAAAATAATTTGACATTTTTATTTATTTAGTTGTTTGTTAAGAAGATAGAAAAAAGAGGATAAAAAATAGATGTGTTTTATACATCACTATAATCTCTTCTCTCTAGTTTTTATTCTTTTCTATTGATACTATTTAGTTGTTGTATGTTTCTAACAATGTTGATATTTTCATTTCTTCTTTTGTTACTGCAATTAAACCTGATCTTGTGTATTGCATAATTCCAAAAGGAGCTAATTGATTGTATAACTCTACTATTTCTTCTTTTTTTCCTGATTTTTCAAGAACAAAAAACTCTTTGTTAACAGTTACAATTCTAGCATTACTTTCTTTAATGATATTCTGAATTTGACGTTCTTCGAACAACAATTCTGATTTAATTTTAAACAAGCCCGCAATTTGATAAATAATATCATCTAAACTATGATAATAGGCTTTTATGACCTCTACTTGTTTTTCTATTTGACCAATAATTTTTTTAATACCTACCTCGTTCATATTTACCACAATTGTAAATTTAGAAACGCCTTCTATTTCTGAAGGAGAAGTATTTAAACTTTCTATATTGATGTGTCTTCTCTGGAAAATTGCAGAAATTCTGTTCAACAATCCAATATTATTTTCGGTATACACAGAAACTGTATATAGTTGTTTTTCTTCTGTACTCATACTGGTAAGTTCAAGGTTTAAAGATTAAAGTTTTAAAGTTCTCACTCAAACCTTTAATCTTTGTTCTTTGTTCTTTATTCTATATTCTTTACTCTAAACGTATATCTGAAACACTTGCTCCTGAAGGAATCATTGGAAATACATTATCTTCTTTTTCTACACAAACTTCTAAGAAATACGCTTCTTTACTTTGCATCATTTCTGCAACAGCTTCCGCTAACTCTTCTCGTTTGGTAACTTTTCTAGCTTTAATGTAATATCCTTCTGCAATAGCTACAAAATTAGGATTTACCATTTCTGTGGATGCATAACGTTTATCGAAAAATAATTGTTGCCATTGTCTCACCATCCCAAGAAAATCATTATTTAAAACCACCACTTTTACAGCTGCTTTTTGCTGAAAAATAGTTCCTAATTCTTGAATTGTCATTTGGTAACCACCATCACCAGAAATAGAAACCACTTCACGTTCTGGAGCTGCCATTTTTGCTCCAATAGCTGCAGGTAATCCAAAGCCCATTGTTCCTAATCCACCAGAAGTAATATTACTTTTTGATACGTTAAACTCTGCATATCTACAAGCAATCATTTGATGCTGACCAACATCACTTACAATTGCAGCTTCTCCTTTACTCTGAATATTGATTTCTTTCAAAACCTCAGCCATGGTTAAGCCTTCTTTTGTAGGATATAAATCGTTTTTGATTACTTTATCGTATTCAATTTGATATAAATCTTTAAACTTCTGATGCCATTGGTTATGAGAATTTTTATTGATTAAAGGCAACAATAAATTTAAACTCGCTTTGGCATCACCCAAAACAGCAACATCCGTTTTTACGTTTTTATCTACTTCTGCAGGATCAATTTCGAAATGAATTATTTTGGCTTGTTTTGCGTACGTATTTAAACTTCCTGTAACACGATCATCAAAACGCATACCTATTGCAATTAAAACATCACACTCATTGGTTAACATGTTAGGCGCATAATTACCATGCATACCTACCATACCTACATTAAAAGGATGTGAAGTTGGTATTGCTGAAGCTCCTAAAATTGTCCAAGCAGCAGGAATTTCTGCTTTTTCTACCACAGCTTTTAATTCGTCCTCGGCTTTACCTAAAATAACGCCTTGCCCCCAAACTATTAATGGTTTTTTAGCATTGTTAATGATTTCTGCAGCTTCTTCTACTTTTTTAATATCTGTATCAGGAACTGGCTTATAACTTCGAACTTGGGTACATTTGGTATATGAAAAATCAAATTCGTTAAATTGAGCATCTTTGGTAATATCAACCAAAACAGGACCTGGTCTACCACTTCTTGCTATGTAAAATGCTTTAGCTAATGCTTCAGGAATATCTTCTGCTTTGGTTACTTGGCAATTCCATTTTGTTACTGGTGTAGAAATACCCACTATATCTGTTTCTTGAAATGCATCTGAACCTAACAAACCAGATGGCACTTGACCTGTAATACAAACCATTGGTGTAGAATCTATCTGTGCATCTGCAATACCTGTAATTAAATTGGTTGCACCTGGCCCAGAAGTAGCCATTGCTACACCTACTTTACCAGAAATTCTGGCATAACCTTGAGCTGAATGTGTAGCTCCTTGTTCGTGACGCGTTAAAACGTGATGAATTTTATCTTGAAATTTGTATAACTCATCATAAACTGGCATAATTGCACCTCCTGGATATCCGTACAGAATATCTACTCCTTCTTCAATCAAACATCTTACAATTGCCTCACTACCAGAAATACGCTCTGTAGTTTTGGTAGCTTTTTTTGGTTTGGTTATGGTTTTTGTTTCCATATTATCTTTATGTTTTATACCTACAAGGTTTTTGGAAACCTAGCAGGAGTTTTAAGCATCAGTAACACATCCTTTAGATGCTGATGCTACTGTTTTTGCGTATTTGTATAAAATTCCTTTTTTGTGTTTTGGTTCTGGAGCCACCCATTTTGCTTTTCTTTCTGCTAATTCTTCATCAGAAATTAAAACATTAATCGAATTATCTTCTGCACTAATTCTAATTTTATCACCAGTTTCAATCAATCCTATTGCTCCTCCTGACTGTGCTTCTGGAGTAATATGCCCCACAACAAAACCATGAGTACCACCAGAAAAACGACCATCTGTAATTAATGCTACAGATTTCCCTAAACCTGCTCCCATAATTAACGAAGTTGGTTTTAGCATTTCTGGCATTCCTGGACCTCCTTTTGGACCAACATACCTAATGACGACTACATCTCCTTTTGCTACTTCACCATTAGAAATCCCTGTATTTGCAGCTTGTTCACCATCATAAACCACAGCTTTACCTTCGAACAACAAACCTTCATTTCCAGAAATTTTTGCTACAGCTCCTTCTTCTGCAAGATTACCATATAAAATCTGTAAATTTCCAGATGATTTTAAGGCTTTATCTTTTGGAAAAATCACATCTTGCTCTTCAAATTCCATAGCTTCTACATCTGCTAAATTTTCAGCTAAAGTTTTCCCTGTAACTGTCATACAATCGCCATGTAAATATCCATTTTCTAATAAATATTTCATAATGGCTGGTGTACCACCTACTCCATGTACATCTTCCATTAAGTATTTACCAGATGGTTTTAAATCTGCAATTAACGGAGTTCTGTCTGAAACTCTTTGAAAATCTTCTAAAGTAAACTCAATATCAGCAGCATGTGCAATTGCTAAAAAGTGTAATACTGCATTTGTAGAACCTCCTAAAGCATTTACCAAAGCAATTGCATTTTCTAAAGATTTTTTAGAAATAATATCTAAAGGTTTTAAATCTAATTCTAATAAGTTTTTAATTGCTCTTGCGTGTCTTTCTGACTCAGATAATTTATTAGGATTTTCTGCAGGAATAGATGAATTGTAAGGCAATGCAAACCCCATACACTCAATAGCAGATGCCATTGTATTTGCAGTATACATACCTCCACAAGCACCTGCTCCTGGAATTGCTCTTTTTATAATTTCTCTGTATTCATCTTCCTCAATTTCTCCAGCAACTTTTTGTCCTAAGGCTTCAAAAGCAGAAACGATATTTAGTTTTCTACCCTTGTAATTTCCAGATGCAATTGTTCCTCCATACATCATAATTGACGGACGATTTAAACGTAACATTGAGATTACTGCTCCTGGCATATTTTTATCGCAACCAACAATAGCAATTAAACCATCGTAACTTTGTGCGTTCATTACAGTTTCTATAGAATCTGCAATAATATCTCTAGAAACCAGTGAGTAATTCATACCAGAAGTTCCCATAGAAATACCATCAGAAACACCTATTGTATTGAAACCTAAACCGACTAAATCTGCAATTTTACACTCTATTTTGACCTCTTCTTTAAGTCTATTTAAATGCATATTACAAGGATTACCATCGTAACCAGTACTCGCAATTCCTATTTGCGCTTTTTGCATATCTTCATCAGATAAACCAACTGCATACAACATTGCCTGTGATGCTGGTTGAGATTCGTCTTGTGTTAATCTGCTACTGTGTTTGTTTAGTTTCATTTAATGATTTCTTTGTTTTGTTGACTAAATTATTCTATTTCTCGTTTTTTATTGCATTGCATCTAATCGAATTTTTGAATTTCAGTTGTTTAAAACAACACTAATACCATTGACTTTCAATTATTTAACCTTATTTTATTATGATACTCAAATTTTAAAATAAATGCAATAAAAAACCTTCCGTTTTTAAAGGAAGGCTAAATTTAATTTTAATGTTATAAATACCACTTCCTGATCAATTCGTAATAATTACGATGACGTTTAAAACAGTAATGATATTTAAAATTTGTGTTCTCATTTTGTTGATTCAAATATTTAAAATTTTTATTTAAAAATCCTAATTTTAAATTGAATTTAATTAGATGATGGTACTCTGCCCCATATGAATATTTTGAAAATTCATATTACTGTCATCTTGATTTGTAATATAATCTGCAATAAAATCGCCTACTTTTGAGGTAGTTGTTGATTTTTGTGTTTTACGTTTTATATCTTTAGTTGTAATACCTAGCGCAATAGATTTTTCTACAGCTCTTTCAATTGCATCTGCTTCTTCGTTTAGCCCTAAATAATACAATAACATTGCTGCTGATAAAATTGATGCTAATGGATTTGCAATATTTTTACCTTTTGCTTCGTAGTATGTGCCATGAATTGGCTCGAACAATGCATTTCTATCACCTATTGAAGATGATGCTAGCAAACCAATTGAGCCAGAAATTACACTTGCCTCATCAGAAATAATATCGCCAAAAAGATTTTCTGTTAAAATTACATCAAACTGTTTTGGATTTAAAATCAACTGCATAGTAGCATTGTCTATAAACAAGTATTCTAAAGTAACATCTTGATATTCTTCTGCTATTTTGGCTACTGTTTTTCGCCATAAGCGTGAAGTTTCCATAACATTTGCTTTATCGACTAATGTTACTTTTTTATTTCTATTTTGAGCCGCTTTAAATGCTAAATGTGTAGTTTTAGAAATTTCTTCAACAGAATAAACACAGGTATCAAAAGCATGTTTTTCATCTTTGCTTAGCTCTTTATTGCCAAAATAAATTCCACCACTTAACTCTCTAAAAATCATAAAATCTGTACCCTTAACTACTTCTCTTTTTAAGGGCGAATTGTAGATTAAATTATCATAGGCTTTTACTGGCTTTACATTACAGTACAGATCTAACTCTTTTCTTAAACGCAACAAACCTTGCTCTGGCCTAACCTTAGCACTTGGGTCGTTATCGTATTTAATATCACCAACAGCACCAAATAAAATAGCATCTGCATTTTTACAAATTTCTAAAGTTTCTTTTGGTAAAGGATCTCCAGTTGCATCAATAGCACACGCTCCTATTTTGGCTTCTTTATATAAAAAAATATGATCGTAAGCTTCTGCAACAGCATCTAATGCTTTTTTTGCTTGCGCTGTTACTTCAGGACCAATTCCATCACCAGATATTACTGCAATTGTGTGTTTCATAACTAATTATAGCTTTTATACCATTGCTATTTTAGAGGTTTTACTTACCTCTTTCATAATGGCATGAATATCATCATCTTTAATTTCTTTTTGTTTGTCTGCTGCAGCTAAAAAAGAGGTATAAGCCGAATCTAATTGTAGCTTTGTTAATTCGTAACCTATTTTTTTAGCCCTGTAAGCTAAAGCTGCTCTACCACTTCTTGCTGTTAAAACAATAGCACTTTCTGTGACACCAACATCTTCAGGATCCATAATTTCGTAAGTTTCTCTGTTTTTTATCACTCCATCTTGGTGAATTCCAGAGCTGTGTGCAAATGCATTTGCGCCTACAATAGCTTTGTTAGGTTGCACTGGCATACCCATACTTTCTCTTACTAATAAACTTGTATCGTATAATAATTTTGTGTTGATACTTGTCTCTAAATTTAAATACGGATGCTGTTTTAACACCATTACTACTTCTTCTAAAGCTGTATTTCCTGCTCTTTCTCCAATACCGTTTATGGTACATTCTATTTGACGCGCACCATTGATCACTCCTGAAACCGAATTTGCTGTTGCCATTCCTAAATCGTTATGACAATGACAAGAAAGGATAACATTTTCGATACCTTTTACGTTTTCGCGCAAATATTTCATTTTTGCACCATACTCTTCTGGTAAACAGTATCCTGTAGTATCTGGAATATTTAAAACTGTGGCTCCTGCTTTTATTACCTCTTCACAAACCCTAGCTAAATATTCGTTATCTGTTCTACCTGCATCCTCTGCATAAAACTCTACATCTTCTACAAAAGATTTTGCATAAGAAACCGCTTTTACAGCTCTTTCAATAACCTTTTCTCTAGATGATTTAAATTTGAACTGAATATGAGAATCACTAGTACCAATACCTGTATGAATTCTTGGATATTTTGCAAATTTTAATGCTTCTGCAGCAACTTTTATATCGTTTTCAACAGCTCTTGTTAATCCACAAACTGTTGCATTTTTTACAATTTTTGCAATTTCTGAAACTGAGTTAAAATCTCCAGGGCTAGAAACAGGAAAACCTGCCTCAATAACATTTACACCCAGTAAATCTAATCTTTCAGCAATTACTAATTTTTGTTTGGTATCCAACTTACATCCAGGCACTTGTTCTCCATCTCTTAGAGTCGTATCAAAAATTTGAACTTTATTGTCTTGCATAATTTGTAAAGATTATCTTTATATTTAATCAAATGTATGTAATAGAGCAACAAAAAAATGGTTATTTTTACAGTCCTGTACGATTTCTAATACAGCTCATCAAATCATAAGTATTTTATTATCAATAATTTATGAGTAAAAATGCTACATCAGTCAATAATCAAAACGATGCTCTTTTTGTGTTAATTAAATCTTTAACCAAATCTGAAAAGCGGCAATTTAACCTATATGTTGGTAGACTAGGTGGTAATATTGATGCCAAATTTTTCTCACTTTTTAAATTTTTAGAGAAGTTAAAAGTTTATGACGAAAAGGTAATTATAAATAGTGGTATTGTTTCTAAACAACAATTATCTAACCTAAAAGCACATTTATACAAACAAATTTTGATTAGTTTACGATTAAATCCTGCTCATAAAAATATTAGAATTCAGGTACGTGAACAATTAGATTTTGCTACAGTTCTTTACCAAAAAGGCTTATACAAACAAAGTTTAAAATTGTTAGATAAAGCCAAAAATTTAGCCTTAGAAAATGAAGAAAAAAATATTGCTTACGAAATTGTAGAACTTGAAAAAGTAATAGAAACTCAATACATTACAAGAAGCTTAAGCAATAGAGCCGATCAACTTTCGGTACAAGCAAAAACCTTGAGTCAGCAAAATGTAATAGCCAGTAAACTATCAAATTTATCATTACAATTGTACAGCCATTTATTACAAAATGGTTATGTAAAAAACAATGAAGAATTAGAGTTTATTAATCAATATTTCCATAAACGATTACCCAAATATAATTTTGATGATTTGGGTTTTAGAGAAAAATTATGGCTTTACAAATCGCACTTATGGTATAGTTTTTTAACACAAGATTTTTTACAAAGTTACAAATACGCCAGAAAATGGGTAGATTTATTTAAAGAAGATAAAAAACACGTAACTCAACACCCTGTTTTTTACTTAAAAGGCATTAACTACTTATTAGAAGCCTCTTTTTTTGTAAAAAAAACGGCTACTTTTAAAAAAGAACTAATTGCTTTTGAAGATGAAATAGAGCAAAAAATAATACCTTCTAATGCCAATACAGAACTCTTAATTTTCGAATACTTGTATGCAAATAAACTGCATTTACATTTTTTAAAAGCTACTTTTTCTGAAGGGGAGTATTTGGTAGCTATTATTGATCAAAAAATAGAGGAGTATAAAAACAGATTAGATAACCACTACATTGTAATGCTCTACTACAAAATTGCTTGTTTGTATTTTGGAATGGGAAAAAATAAGCTATGCATTGCATATTTACAGAAAATTATTCGCTCTAAAAATCTAAGTTCTGCAGAAGATTTACAATGTTTTGCACGAATTTTAAATTTGATTGCACATTACGAATGTGGATTAGATTATGACTTAGAAAGACAGTTTTTAGACACCTATAAGTTTCTATTAAAGATGGAAAATCTACAAGAAGTTCAAAAAATATTCTTAACTTCTATTCGTGATTTGAGTGATGTTTTTCCGCATGAAATTAAAAATGAATTCAAAAAAATACATGCTAAATTAAAGCAGTTTGAAGACCATCCTTATGAAAAAAGAGCTTTTTTATACCTAGACATCTTATCTTGGTTAGAAAGTAAAATACAAAACAAGCCAATTGCTTTAATTATTAAAGAAAAATCAAGTAATACAGTTAAACAATAAATTATTTTAATTTATTTAATTTATTTTTAAGAATTTCATATTAATTCGATTTTTTGTTAAAATAATTAGTATCTAAACCCATCAAAATAAATAATACTTCTATTTTTGTGATGTGGATTTACTTAAATTACATACAAATTCTTCAAAAACTACGCTTGTAGTTTGTTTTTCTATGAACACAATTACGCGTACAACAACTACTATTACCCTTTAGGGGTTCTGCGATATTTATATTACCAAGGTTAAGAATTGTTTTGTATAAAACGAAACATCATCAAAAAAAAAATTACAAACTATTTATCATTTAAAAGATGAAAGTATTAAAGTTCGGAGGCTCATCAGTAGCAAATTCAGAAAAAATAACACAAGTATTACGTATTGTTGAAAAGGCAGCAAAAGAGAACAAAATTGCAGTAGTAGTTTCTGCATTTGGTAAAACTACAGACAAATTATTAGCAGGTGCCAACACCGCTCTAGATGATATAACAGCTGCTAAAGAAATTTTAAACAACATTAGCACACTTCATTTTCAAGTTATTGAAGATTTAATCATCAAAAATAAAGAAGAAGTTTTAAAAGAACTTACATCACTTTTTAGCAGATTACAATCTATATACGAAGGTGTTTTTTTATTACAAGAATTATCTGACAAAACGTTGGCAAAAGTTTCTAGTTTTGGTGAGCGTTTATCTTCTTATATTATTGCAAATGCAGCTAAAGAAAGTTTAGATGCAAACCACAAAGAAAGCAGAGATTTAATTATTACTAATGATGAGTACTTGAATGCGCAAGTTAATTTTGAGGTTACAAATAAAAATATATCTAATTTTTTTAAAAATAACTCCTATCAAATAACACTTTTAGGCGGGTTTATTTCATCGAATACTAGCGGCGAAACTACCACTTTAGGAAGAGGTGGTTCTGATTTTACAGCCGCTATCTATGCAGCAGCTTTACATGCTGATGAATTGCAAATTTGGACAGATGTTTCTGGTATGTACACTGCAAATCCTAAAGTAGTAAAACAAGCTTTTCCTATTTCAGAAATTTCGTATGAAGAGGCTATGGAATTGTCTCATTTTGGCGCAAAAGTGTTGTATCCGCCAACAATTCAACCTGCCTTAAGAAAAAATATTCCTATTAGAATTAAAAATACTTTTGACCCTGAAAATTACGGAACGCTAATTTCTAATGATCCTGAAAATGGAAATGAAGTAAAAGGAATTTCGCATATAGAAGATATTAGTTTAATTACCTTAGAAGGTGGTGGAATGATTGGAATTCCAGGATTCTCTAAACGCTTGTTTGAAACGCTTTCTAGCGCAAAAATTAATGTAGTTTTTATTACGCAAGCCTCATCAGAACACTCTATTTGTGTGGGTATTTTTGAAAATGATGCCAAAAAAGCAAAAACCCTTTTAGATGATACTTTTAGTGTAGAAATAGCGCGTAAAAAAATTAAACCTATTATTGTAGAAAGTGATTTGGCCATAATTGCTGTGGTTGGCGAAAGCATGAAAAATTACCAAGGTTTAAGCGGACAAATGTTTAGTGCTTTGGGTAAAAACAATGTAAATGTAAGAGCAATTGCCCAGGGTTCATCAGAAAAAAACATATCTGCTGTTATTAATAAAAGTGATGCCAAAAAAGCGCTAAACACTTTACACGAACAGTTTTTTGAAGAAAAAACAAAACAACTCAACTTATTTGTAACTGGAGTTGGTAATGTTGGCGAACGTTTTTTAGCTCAAATACATCAGCAAAAAAAGTTTTTAAAAGAAAATTTAAAGTTAAATATTAGAGTTATCGGAATTTCAAATTCTAGAAAAATGATTTTTGACAACTCGGGTATCAACCTAAAAAACTGGAAAGATTTATTAGATAAAGGAGAACCAACTAGCATCGCTAATTTTTACCAAAAAGTAAAAGAAAGCAACCAAAGAAATAGCGTTTTTATAGATAACACTGCAAATCAACAAGTTTCTGAAGTGTATGAAAAATATTTAAGAGACAGTATTTCTGTTGTTACTTGTAATAAAATTGCCTGTGCTTCTAGTTTTAATAATTACAAAACGTTAAAAGAAGTTTCGCGAAAATACAATGCTTCTTTCTTGTTTGAAACCAATGTAGGTGCAGGGTTACCAATTATTGATACGCTAAAAAATCTAGTGAGTTCTGGAGATCAAATTCATAAAATTCAAGCAGTTTTATCTGGTAGCTTAAATTTTGTTTTTAATAATTTTGATAACAACACTACTTTTCATGATGTTGTTGTTCAGGCTCAAAAAGAAGGATATACAGAACCAGATCCAAAAATTGATTTAAGTGGTGTAGATGTTGCTCGTAAAATATTAATTTTAGCTAGAGAAAGTGGCCATCAACTAGAATTAGAGGATATTAAAAACAATGCATTCTTACCTAAAGAAACTTTAAACACAGATAATAATACAGATTTTTATGCTTCCTTAACTAAAAATGAAAGTCATTTTCAAGATATATTTAAACAAGCCAATGATAAAGATTGTCGTTTAAAATATGTAGCAGAATTTGTAGACGGAAAAGCAAATGTTGGTTTACAACACATCTCTGCAAATCATCCTTTTTACAATTTAGATGGTAGTGATAATATTGTATTGTTTTTTACAGACAGATATCCAGAAAATCCTTTAATTATAAAAGGTGCTGGTGCTGGTGCAGATGTAACTGCTTCTGGTATTTTTGCTGATGTTATACGAATTGCTAATAATTAAGTGGGCAGTTTTCAGTAGGCAGTTTTCAGTAAAACACTGACTGCAAACTGAGAACTGTTTACTGAAGACTTAAAAAAATGGATTACTTAAAAATATTTTCTCCTGCAACTGTTGCCAATGTTTCTTGTGGTTACGATTCTTTGGGTTTTGCTGTTGATGAAATTGGTGATGAAATGACATTTACCAAAACTCCAAACAAAGGTGTAGAAATTACCAATATTACTGGTGCAGATTTAACTTACGATGTAGATAAAAACGCTGCAAGTGCTGTAGTTAAAAAAATGCTGTTGGATGCAAATGCAGATTTTGGTGTGCAACTCACCATTCATAAAGGATTTTCTCCAGGAAGTGGATTGGGTAGTTCTGCTGCAAGTGCTGCTGGTGCTGCTTTTGGCGCAAATCAATTATTAGGCAACATCTACTCTGAATTAGAATTAACAAAATTTGCCATGTTTGGCGAAGAAGTTGCTTGCGGAAGCGCAATTGCAGATAATGTGGCTGCAGCAATTTATGGCGGTTTTGTACTCATTAGAAGTTACGAACCCTTAGATATTGTAAAATTACCTGTACCAAATGAATTAAGACTTGTGGCAATTCATCCGCAAATAGAAATAAAAACCAAAGATGCAAGAGCTGTTTTACCAACAGAAATTGCATTAAAAGATGCTGTTACACAATGGGCAAATGTTGGCGGACTAATTTCTGGCTTACATACAAACGATTATAATTTAATCAGCAATTCTTTGGTAGATATTATTGTAGAACCACATCGTAAAAAACTAATTCCTTATTTTGATGATGTACAAAAAGCAGCATTAAAAGCAGGTGCTTTAGGTGCTGGAATTTCTGGTTCTGGACCTACAATTTTTGCACTTTGTAAAGGCGATGAAAATGTAAAAGAGGTTTACAATGCGATTGAAAGAAGCTACAGAAACAAAGGAGTTGATTTCGAACTTTATACATCAAAAGTAAATCCAGAAGGAATAAAAATTATATAATTGCAATATGCTTAAAGCCATAAACTTTAAGCACTTTGTTTCATTTTGCCAAAAGCATAGAGCTAATGGCTTAAAGCAAAAAACACAATGAACTATTACAGTTTACATCATAAATCGTCAAATACAACTTTTAAAAACGCTGTTGTAGAAGGCTTAGCAAAAGATAGAGGAATTTATTTTCCAGAAAACATCACTCCATTATCAAAAGATTTTATCAACAATATTTCTGAATATTCCAATCATGAAATTGCTTATGAAGCCATAAAACAATTTGTGGGTGATGAAATTCCTACAGATATTTTAAAAGAAATTATTGCAGAAACTGTTTCTTTCGATTTTCCTGTGGTTAAGGTTGATGATAATATTGCAACTTTAGAATTGTTTCACGGACCAACAATGGCTTTTAAAGATGTTGGCGCAAAATTTATGGCAAAATGCTTAGAGTATTTTAACAAAGATAATGATGATGAAGTTACTGTTTTAGTAGCGACTTCTGGTGATACTGGAGGTGCTGTTGCCAACGGATTTTTAGGTGCAAAAGGTGTAAATGTGGTTATTTTATATCCTTCAGGAAAAGTGAGCGATATTCAAGAAAAACAACTAACTACCTTAGGACAAAATATTACAGCTTTAGAAGTAGATGGCGTTTTCGACGATTGCCAAGACATGGTAAAAACAGCATTTTTAGACGAAGATATAGAGCGAACTTTAACTTCTGCAAACTCTATAAATGTTGCACGTTGGTTACCACAAATGTTTTATTTTTTCTTTGCTTATAAAGAATTACATCAACAACATAAAGACCTTATCTTTTCTGTACCAAGTGGTAATTTTGGGAATATTTGTGCAGGAATAATGGCTCAAAAATTAGGTTTACCTATCAAACATTTTGTTGCCTCTACAAACGTAAATGATACTGTTCCTAATTATTTGGTTGATGGAGTTTACACGCCAAAACCATCAAAAGCAACCATTTCTAATGCTATGGATGTGGGTAACCCAAGTAATTTTATTAGAATTAGAGAATTGTTCAACAACGATTTAGATGCTTTAAAAAGTGCCTTTTCATCCTATAGTTTTACTGATGATGAAACTCGTGAAACCATGAAAAGCATCTATAATAATTCTGGCTATGTTGCAGATCCTCATGGAGCAGTGGGTTACTTAGGATTAAAAAAACACGGATTAAAAGAAAATGAGTTTGGTGTGTTTTTAGAAACTGCACATCCTGTTAAGTTTTTAGATGTTGTTGAAGAAACGTTACCTATAAAAGTTGAAATTCCTGAGCAGATTCAAAAAGTCATCAATAATAAAAAGGTTGCCATTAAAGCAAGTTCTTATGAAGATTTGAAGGCATATTTGATGCAATAAGCGTTGATATTTAAACACCTTTTGGATTTTAAAAATCTGAAAGGTTTTTTTATAGTCCGATTATCTAGAACGTACTACAATAAATTTTATACGCATTAACACTTCTATTTCAAATTGTATATGTAGCCGAAGTTACTAAAAGCTAGCAAACTAGTTTAGGTACTATCTTTAATTCCTAATTTATTCTGTTAATTTTTCATTATTTTTGTTTTAACAGAGAGG